>CALZIK010000103.1 GCA_945787635.1 Thermoanaerobaculia bacterium
CGCGACCTCAGATCGCGCGCACCGGCCGAGCGGTTCGAGAGCTCGCGCACGCCGGCAGATTCTGGGCGGTGGTCGGCCTGGCGGCGGTGCCGGTCGCAGCGTCCCTGATTCTCCTGCCGAAGCTGGCACGGCGCCGACGCATGGCCGGAGGCGCGGCGCGACAGATCGCGCGCATGACCGCGACGCCGATTCAGGTCTCGGGAGCCGAACACCTCGAGGGGGAAGGGCCATGGATCGTCGCCGCCAATCATGCCAGCTACCTCGACGGCTTCGCGCTCACCGCGACGTTGCCCACTCAGGGGTCGTTTCTCGCCAAGCGCGAGCTCAAAGACAGCTTGCTCGCCAAGCTCCTCCTCGAGCGCCTCGGCACTTTGTTCGTCGAGCGCTTCGATCCCGGCAAGGGGGTTCAAGACCTCCAGCGGGCAGCCGAGGCATTGCACCGGGGACAGTCGCTCCTCTTGTTCCCGGAAGGCACCTTTGATCGCGCGCCGGGGCTTCGACCGTTTCGACTGGGCGCCTTCATGCTCGCCGCCGAGACCGGCATCCCGGTGGTTCCGGTTGCGATACGCGGCAGTCGATCGGTTCTTCGGGGCGACAAGTGGTTTCCGCGCAAGGGCAGCATCTCGGTAACCATCCGCCCGCCGATCCGGGCCGATGGTGCCGACATGGCGGCGGCGGCCCGGTTGAGAGATCAGGTTCGAGCGGCCATTCTCGAGCACTGCGGCGAGCCGGACCTGGTCGGCACGTGACCAGCAGAAAGATGAGGAGCGATGAAGACCTGTCCCGTGAGGTGGCGCCGACACCCACCTGCCCACGTTTCGCGCCCACCTCGCTGGCGCTGGCCGGCCCAACACCCGCAGCCACAGAATCGGCCGGGCACCGTTCTCGTCAGAATTTTTCCCATCGGAGCATCCGATGCATGAGTACTCCATCGTTCAAGCCCTGATGGCTCAGGTCGAGGTCGAGGCACGCAAGTACCGGGCGGTCACGGTCGAGAAGGTCGAGCTCAAGATCGGCGAGCTTTCCGGTGTCGAAGTCGACCTGTTGCGAACGGCGTTCGAGACCTTCCGCGAGCGCTCCATCTGCGCCCGCGCCAGCCTCGAGATCGAGGTGGTGCCGGCGCGGTGGAGCTGCCCGAGCTGCAAGGAGCTTTTCCAGGCGGGCTGCAGGCTCCAATGCCCGGACTGCCGGCAGCCGGCGCAACTGGAAAGCGGTGACGAGATCGTTCTCCAGAGAATCGAAATGGAGGCTGCGTGATGTGTGAAACCTGCGGCTGCGGCGACCCGGAGCTGGTCCCGGTCGAGATCCAACAGAGCATTCTGGCCGGCAATGACCGCGTCGCCGCGCACAACCGCGAGCACTTCGCCGACGCCGGCCTCCTCGCGATCAACCTGATGGGCTCGCCGGGCTCCGGCAAGACTGCACTGCTTGAAGCCACCGCAACGGCTTGGCCGCACGAGTCCCGACTCGGCGCTATCAGCGGCGACCTCGCCACCACGCGCGATGCGGACCGCTTGGGAGCAGCCGGCGTCCCCTCGCTTTCGATCACCACCGGCTCGTCCTGTCATCTGGACGCGGAGCTTGTCCACACGGCCCTTCACGATCTCGACTGGCACGGGCTCGACCTCCTGTTCATCGAGAACGTCGGCAACCTCGTCTGCCCGGCGGTCTACGACCTCGGCCAAACCGTCAACGTGGTGGCCCTTTCGGTCACCGAGGGCGAGGACAAGCCGCTCAAGTACCCCGTGATGTTTCGCAAGGCCGACCTTGTCCTGCTCACCAAGACCGATCTACTGCCCCACCTCGATGTCGACGTGGCGGCGATCGAAGACGGCCTCGCCCGAACCATGCCCGCCGCCGCCATGATCCCGGTTTCGGCCAAAACCGGCGAGGGAATCACAGACTGGATCGCGTGGCTCAACCGGCGGCTTCCCACCCTGGCCGGCGCCGGCTCCGCTCGGACGAAAACGGCGGCGGGCCGCTAGGAGGACGGGTTGTCCGAGGAGCTTTTTCTTCTCGGCGCCGCGGCGGCCTCCGTGGGCTTCGTGCACGCGCTCGCCGGCCCGGATCACTATCTGCCCTTCATCACCCTGGCGCGCGCCCGACGCTGGTCGGCGGCTCGAACGGCGGGCGTCACACTCACGTGCGGTGCGGCTCATGTCACCGGGTCGCTCCTTCTGGCCTCGCTGGGCATCGCTTTGGGTTGGACACTCGGCGGCCTGGACCGGATCGAAGCCTGGAGGGGATCTCTTGCCGGATGGCTGCTCCTCGGCTTCGGCTTGGCTTACCTCGCGTGGGGCCTGAGGCAAGCGTACCGAGCGCGGCCTCACAGCCACTGGCACAGCCACGTCGACGGCACCCTGCACAACCACCTGCACAGCCACGTCGAACAACACGCTCATGTTCACGAAGCGAAGACAAATGCGCGCGGAACCGTTCGCCGCCTCGGTCCCTGGGCGCTGTTTCTGATCTTCGTCTTGGGGCCCTGTGAACCTCTGATTCCACTCTTGATGGTCCCGGCTGCGAGCCGCGAATGGACCGGCATCGTCGCGATCGCGGCCGCCTTCACGGCGACGACCCTGGTCACGATGACCGCGGTGGTGCTGGCCGGCCGGCTGACTGCGACGTGGCTTCCCGACGGCGGCTGGCAGCGCTGGTCTCACGCCGTCGCGGGCCTGGTCATCGCGATGTGCGGAGTGGCGATCCGGTTGGGGGCCTGAGTCGGATCCGGCGACGCCCGCTACTGACGCAGCGAATCGAAACGGCGGTCTCCCACCTCATTGGGTGGGGGCCTTCCTGTCCCGCTGCGCCTCGACGCACTGCCTGTAGAACGCTTGCGCTGGATGGCCCGCCTCATTGAGCATTTCTCTGTCCGTCCGCAACCCCGACGCTCTCACGGAGGTGCAGGCCATGCCCGAAGCCCGCGACTGGCTCGTAGAAGAGTTGCAGAGGCGAGGTGTCTCGCGTCGAGACTTCCTCGGCTTCTGCGGCGTCATGACCACTGTCCTCGCCCTGCCCAGAACGGCGGGTGCGAAGATCGCTCAGGCGATCGAGGCCAAGGAGAAGCCCACTCTGGTCTGGCTCGAATTTCAGGACTGCGCCGGAAACACCGAGTCGTTCCTGCGCGCCGGGCGACCCACGGTGGCCGACATCGTCCTCGAGACTCTGTCGGTCGATTACCACGAGACGATCATGGCGGCCGCGGGGCATCAGGCCGAAGAGGCGCTCGCCAAGGTCGTAGCCGAGAAGCCCGGCGGGTACATTGCCGTCGTCGAGGGTTCGATCCCGACCGGCGCCAACGGCGCCTACTGCACGATCGGCGGTCGCGCGGCGATCGATATCGCGCGCGAGGTCTGCGGCGGCGCGGCGGCGACCATCGCCATCGGTACCTGCGCGGCTTTCGGAGGCCTACCGGCCGCGGCGCCCAATCCCACCGGAGCTCTCTCGGTCGCCGACGCCGTGCCTGGAGTCAAGAACTTGATCAACCTGCCGGCGTGCCCGGCCAACGCTGAAAACCTGGTCGGGACGATCGTCTACTACCTGACCTTCAATCGTTTTCCACCTCTGGATCGTCATCGTCGGCCGCTGTTCGCCTACGGCAAGTCGATCCACGACAACTGCGAGCGCCGAGCCCACTACGACGGTGGACAGTACGTCGAGGCCTGGGGCGACGAGGGACACCGCACCGGCTACTGCCTCTACAAGATGGGCTGCAAGGGACCCGTGACCTACCAGAACTGCCCCAACGTGGGGTGGAATGAAGGCACCAATTGGCCGATCGGCTGCGGTCACCCGTGTATCGGCTGCGCCGAACCCGATTTCTGGGACAAGATGACCCCCTTCTACACCCACCTCGCGGGCTTCCCCGGCTTCGGTAAGCACTCCAACGTAGACAAGGTCGGTATGTGGGCCACGGCCGGAGTCGCGGCGGCGTTCGCGGCCCACGGCTTCGTCCAACTCGGCAAGCGCTGGAAGCACAAGGAGCTCGAGCATCAGCAGGTGTATCAGTCCCCGGCGAATAGCAACGCCGAGCCGGCCGAGAAAGCGATCAAAGAGACCGAGGAAGGAGACCAGGCATGACCCACATTGTCGTCGATCCGGTTACCCGAATCGAAGGCCACCTTCGCATCGAAGCGGAAGTCGATGGCGGCCAGGTCAGCGACGCTTGGTCCTCGTCAACCATGTTTCGCGGCGTCGAGATCATCCTCAAGGGACACGACCCGCGCGACGCGTGGGCGTTCACCCAGCGGATCTGTGGAGTTTGCACCACCGTGCACGCGATCACTTCGATCCGGGCGGTCGAGAACGCGATCGGCGCGGAGCCGCCGCCCAACGCCCGGATTCTGCGCAACCTCATCATGGCGTCGCAGATGGTCCAGGATCACGTAGTTCACTTCTACCACCTGCACGCTCTCGACTGGGTGGACATCGTCTCGGCCCTCTCCGCCGATCCCGCCGCCACCGCCAACCTGGCCCAGTCGATCTCTGACTGGCCGCTCTCGAGCCGGAGCTACTTCACTTCGATCAGGAACCGGGTCGCTGCCTTCGTCGAGCGAGGCCAGCTCGGCCCCTTTGGCAACGCCTACTGGGGTCACTCGGCCTACCGCTTGCCGCCCGAGGCGAATCTGCTCGCGGTGGCGCACTACCTCGAAGCTTTGGACTGGCAGCGGGAGTTCATCAAGATCCACGCCATTCTGGGCGGCAAGAACCCACATCTCCAGAGCTTCCTGGTCGGCGGCATGGCGACTCCGGTCGATCCCGACAAGCAGGCGTCGCTCAACATGACTTCGATCTCAGCCATGCGCAAGCTCATCCAGCAGGCCAGGACCTTTGTCGAGCAGGTCTACATTCCGGACCTACTGGCCGTGGCTTCCTTCTACAAGGACTGGGCCGGCTACGGAGCCGGCGTCGGCAACTACCTCGTTTACGGCGAGTATCCCGAGACCGACGGCGACGGCGCGCCGCTCTATCTGCCCTCGGGCGTCATCCGCAATCGGGATCTCTCGCAGGTAGAGCCCCTGGATCCCGCCAAGATCACCGAGTACGTCACTCATTCGTGGTTCGAGTACGACGGCGGCGACGATCAGGGGCTACCGCCGGCCCAGGGGGAGACCCAACCCAACTACACCGGCCCCGAACCGCCGTACGAACGGCTCAACACCGACGGCAAGTACAGCTGGCTCAAGTCCCCACGCTACGACAACCTGCCGATGGAGGTCGGTCCGCTGGCCAGGATGCTGGTCGCCTACGCCGCGGGCCATCCTCGCGTCCAAGAGGTGGTCGGCTATGCCCTCGGGCAGCTCGGGGTCGGACCGGAAGCTCTCTTCTCGACTCTGGGCCGGGTCGCCGCGCGCGGCCTCGAGACACTGGTTCTGGCAGAGAAACTCGAGGGTTGGCTCGACGAGCTGGCCGACAATATGGGCCGTGGCGATCTGCGCATTCACGACAACTCGAAGTGGGACCCGAAAAGCTGGCCCAAGGACTGCACCGGGGCCGGTTTTCACGAGGCTCCCCGGGGAGCCCTCGGCCACTGGGTTCACATCGTCGACGGCGAGATCGCCAACTACCAATGCGTCGTGCCCTCGACCTGGAACGCCGGTCCCCGCGACGCCATGGGGCAGCCTGGGCCCTACGAGGCGGCGATCGTCGGTAATCCGGTAGCTGACCCCGAAAAGCCGCTCGAGATCCTGCGCACGGTGCACTCCTTCGATCCGTGTATGGCCTGTGGCGTGCACGTTCTCGACCCACAGGGCAATGAGCTCATGAAAGTGAGAGTCCAATGAAGATCCACTACCGGCCGACACCGGCCGAGGAGCAGTGCCTGGCGAACGTCTACGTCTGGGAGTGGCCGGTGCGGGTCTGCCACTGGCTGATCGCAGGCTCGATCTGGGTGCTCTCGGTGACCGGCCTCTATATCGGCAACCCGATGCTCACCGCACCCGGGGAGGCAAGCCAGCACTTCATCATGGGCACGGCCAAGCTGATTCACTTCTACACCGCGATCGTCTTCACACTGGCGGTGTTGTCGCGAGTCTGGTGGATGTTCGTCGGCAACAGGTATTCGCATTGGGACAAATTCGTACCGGTGACCAGAATCCGGCGCAAGGGCGTGATGCCGACCTTGCGGTACTACCTGTTCGCATTCCGCCTGCCTCCCGGATTCGTCGGTCACAACCCTCTCGCCGGTCTGACCTACACCTTCGTCTTCCTGGCCTACTTCGTCATGATCGCGACCGGACTCGGAATGTACGCCGCCAGCGCGCACGTCGACTCGCCGATGCGAATGTTCACCATCTTCCTGCCGCTGATCGGGGGCCTGCAAACCGCGCACTGGATCCATCACGTCGCCATGTGGCTCCTGTGGATGTTCATCGTGCACCACATCTACAGTGCCGTGATGATGTCGCAGGTGGAAGCCAATGCGACGGTCGAGTCGATCTTCTCCGGCCACAAGATGGTTCCACGCGAGGACTTGATCTACTCGGGATATCGATTCGTCGACCGGCACACCCATCGTGGCGGATAGCCCACGCTCACTCCTGGTTCTCGGACTCGGCAACCTCCTGTGCGCCGACGACGGCCTCGGCGTGCATGCCGTGGAGTCCATTCACCAGCGCTTCGAGGTACCCGGAAACGCAAGGGTGCTTGACGGAGGGACCCTGGGGCTGAGTCTCTTGTCCTGCTTCGAAGGCGCCGACGACGTCATTCTGGTCGACGCCATCGCCGCCGAGGCTCCGTCCGGCACCTTGGTGCGTCTGGAGGGCGACGAGGTGGCGCCCGCGGTGCGCAACCGCCTTTCCTGCCACCAAATCGGCGTAGCCGACCTGCTCGACGCGCTGGTCCTGCTGGGAAGCTACCCCGAGCGGGTGATCCTCCTGGGACTGGTGCCCGAGTCACTCGAGCTCGACACGAACCTCTCGCCGGCGGTTGCGAGAAACCTCCCGAACCTGGTCGGCCGCGTCGTCGAGGAGGCGACTCGGCTCGGCTGCGAATTCCAAGCCAGAGAGAGTCTAAGGCCCGATGGATCCGCGCCTGCTTACACCCGCTGCTTTGGTCCTGCTCCTCGGGGGATGTAGCGGGGCCGACTCCGATCTACCGCCGAAGTACCGCGAGGTGGCGGTGCCGGAGGCTCTCCTCCAGACGCCGGAGGCCGGTCTTCGTGGCCGCGCTCTCTTCCTCGAGCACTGCGCCCTTTGTCACGGGGAAACGGCCGACGGACGTGGCGTCCGGAAAAACTTGTCGAGCCGGCCCGCCGATCTCACCGACCCGCTCTGGCGCGAGCGAACCTCGCCACGCCGGATCTATTTCGTCATCCGCGAGGGCGTACACGGAACCGCGATGGCGGGCTGGAAGATTCTCGACGAAAGCGAGACCTGGGACCTCGTCGCCTACGTGATGTCGGTGGCCGATCGTTCACCTTAGCTCGCAAGGCCATCGGGACCGCCTACCCCGGTGAGGGGCTTTCAGGGCCACCCTGCCGGGTCTTGTCCCCTTTCTGGACCGGCGGTAAGAGAGGTGTAGAAGGAGCACCCCCCTGTGGGCTCGCTCCAGAAAGGTGACGATGCCCGTCCCTCAACCACGCCGCGGGCCGCTCTACATCCGGTCCGGATGCGATCGCCAGTGGGTCCAGCCCGACGGAGCGGGAGACTCTCGATGAGATCCCAGATCAGCCACAGGCTCATGGTGGCGGTCGCGGCCACTATCCTGGTCGCCTTCAGCCTATTCGGCGTTTCCCTGATCGTCTCGCAGCACGAGGCCATGACCTCGGAGATCGAGCTCCAAGCCAACCAGCTCAGCGAGACGATCAAGAGCAGCACCCGCTACGCGATGCTCAGGAATCGCCCAGATCAGGTGCACGAGATCATCGACACCATCGGCCAGCAGGAGGGCATCGACCAGGTGCGGATCTTCAACAAGGAAGGCAAGGTCTCCTACGCCGACGAGAAAGCACTGATCGGGAGCCTGGTCGACAAGGACGCCGAGTCCTGCTACGCCTGTCACGCCGCCGACGCACCCCTCGAGCGGCTGTCGATGAGCGAGCGCACCCGCACTTTCCGGGCCAACGGTGGCCGGCGAGCGCTGGGCATCATCAACCCGATCTACAACACACCGAGCTGCTCCGAGAGCGACTGCCACGCTCATCCCGCCAGTCAGACCGTCCTCGGCGTATTGGACGTGACGATGTCGCTGGAGAGCGTGGACCGCCAGATGGCCGCCAACCGAAGACGAGCACTGATCCTGGTGCCAGCCGCCATCCTCGCCGCCAGCGGGATGATTTGGATCTTGTTTCGCTCGCTCGTCCTCAAACCGATGCAACGGCTCGTGGAAGCAACCGACGTCGTGGCCTCCGGCAACCTGGACTACCGACTCGAGGTCAAGCGCAACGACGAGTTCGGCCGGCTCGATGAGTCGTTCAACGCGATGACCGAGAAGCTCGCCGAGGCGCAAAAGCAGATCTTGCAGTCCAACAAACTCGCCTCACTCGGTCAGCTCACTGCCGGCATCGCCCATGAGATCAACAATCCCCTGACCGGAGTCCTCACCTATAGCAGCTTCCTGCTCAAACGCGCTCCTGCCGATTCCGAGATGAAGGAGGACCTCGAGACCGTGGTTCGCGAAGCCAAGAGATGCCGCGAGATCGTCAAGGGACTGCTCGATTTCTCGCGCCAAGTGCCCACCCGGAAGACATCGATCGACTGCAACCAGGTCATCGATCGGGCGCTCGGAATCGTCGACAACCAGCTCGGTGTTCGCAACATCCAGGTGACCAAGACCCTGCAGACGGATTTGCCCGAAGTGACCGGAGACGCGAATCAGCTGGTGCAGGTATTGATCAACCTGCTGGTCAACGCGGCGGACGCGATCGGCGACCAGGGAGGCGAGATCTTCATCTCCTCCGGCGTCAAGGACCTGAACGGTGGGCGGCACGTCGAGATCAAGGTCGCCGATACCGGTTGTGGAATCCCGCGCGATCAAGTCGACCAGGTTTTCGATCCCTTCTTCACCTCCAAGGGTACCGAAGGAACCGGGCTCGGTCTCGCTGTGGTCTGGGGAATTGTCCAGGAGCACGGTGGGGCGATCAGGGTCGACAGCAAACCCGAGCGAGGCACTACCTTTACCCTTCTCCTACCGGTTCATTTCACGCTACGCCCGACTACAACCGAGGATACCGATGACGCACCGATGTGATGTCCTGGTCGTCGAGGACGAGCTGGTCGTTCGCGAGGCCGCTCGCAAGATCCTGCTGGAAGAGAACCTCGCCGTTGCAATGGCGAACGATGTCGATGAGGCCGTGGCGATTCTGGAAGGCACCTCCTGTCGCCTCGTCCTGACCGACTTGATGCTCCCGGGAGCCTCCGGCTTCGACCTCCTCGGCTTGACTCGGAAGCGCTGGCCGTCCACTGAGGTCGTCGTGATCACCGGCTACGCAACGGTGGACCACGCGGTGATGACTTTTCGGGAGGGCGCGTTCGACTTCGTCCCCAAGCCGTTCGATATCGGCGAGCTCCTGGGAGTCGTGCGGCGTGCCCTGCGATTCTCGGCCGACAGGCCGGCTCTGCTGGCTCTCGCTCCAAGCACCTCCGAAGACGAGGTGGCCGATGAGCGCAATGACTCTTGCTACTTCCTCGGCCGACACTCCTGGGCGCGGCTGCATACCGACGGCTCGGCCACGCTCGGCGTGGCGGAGACGTTCCCACGCCTACTCGACAAGATCGAGCAACTCGAGCTCCCGGCGCCCGAAGAGCACTCGAGGCAGGGCCAGCTTCTCGCCCGTATTCTCGCGCAGGGAGAAATCGTCTACCGGGTCTGGTCTCCGCTGAGCGGCACGGTTCTCGCCGCCAATCCACGAATCTCGCACTCGATCGATCTCATCGATCGGGATCCCTGCGGCGCGGGCTGGCTGATCCGGATCATCCCTCACGACCTCGACCGAGAGCTCGAACTCCTGGATCGGCGCCGGTTTGGCTTGGAGTAGAAGGTTACAAGAAACTCATTGGGAGAAAGCACCATGGTCGTCGTTCTCGTTCTTCTCACGGTAGTCGTCTTTTTCCTCGTCGATCTCGCGCTGCGCGTTTCACTCAGGAAGATCGAAGAGTCTCGCCAGCGCGCGCAACGCGAGCGAGCTCTCGACCTCGGGCTCAAACTCGAGTTCACCGACGAGGCCCGGAGCCTCAAACGGGTGAGTGTCGAGAAGCCCAAGGCGAGAATCCTGGCGATCGACGACGAAGCGGTAGTCCTCGACAGCTTTCGCAAAATCCTGGTGCTGGCCGGCTACTCGGTCGACACCGTGGAAACGGGCCCGGAAGCCCTTGGCTTGTTGCGCAAGAACGACTACGACTTCGTCTTCACCGATCTCAAGATGCCCGGGATGGACGGTCTGGACGTCACCAAGGCCTCGAAGCATCTGCGACCTGACATCGACGTTGCGATGATCACCGGTTACGCCACGATCGAGTCGGCGGTCGAGGCGATGAAATACGGCGCCATGGACTACGTCCAGAAGCCGTTCACCGAAGACGAGCTGATCGACTTCACCGAGCAGCTGGTCATCCGGCGCCAGGATCGTATCGAGCGCCTGACTCCGCCCAAGGTGCGACTGGTGACCGCCTCGTCCGGAGAATCGGAGTCCGAGCAGGTCGTCAACGTTCCTGGTGGCGTCTTTGTCTCACCACAGCACACCTGGGCGAGCGTCGAGATCAACGGCGAGGTCGAGATCGGTCTAGACGACTTCATCCACAAGTCGTTGGGCCCGACCGATGACATCTCGTTCCCGGAGCTGGGCGCCGAGATCGCCAAGGGCGCACCTCTCTTCACGATCTCGAGAGGCCCGATCTCGCTTCCCTTCCCGTCGCCGCTAAGCGGCAAGATCACCCGCGTGAACCACGATCTCGCCTACCATCTCGACCTGCTCAGGCGACGTCCGTACCGACTCGGTTGGATCTGCGCTCTCGAGCCTGCCCATCTGAGCTCCGAGCTGACCGAGCTGACCATCGGCTGCGACGCGGTTCCCTGGTACGAGAGAGAGATCGCAAGAATGCGGGCGGCCGCTCGCGCCATGGAGCAGCAGGACGGCGCGACTCCGGCGAACCTGTCGGCCTCGCAGGAGCAGTCTCGCTCCACCGACCGCGCATGGGCGGCCTTCGCCCAGGAGTTCTTGACCACCCGCGCCGCCTGATCGCCTCCCGATCGCCCAGAGGAGATGCATCGAGATGCCCAGATTCCACTTACCGACGACAGTCCTGGCCGCACTTGTTCTCGCGCTTCCGGCAGTGGGCCAGATCCCCTCGCCGGATGGTGAATCGCCCGAGGTCATCGCCCGCTCGAGCGAGGCCGGCGACATCGTCTTTCCGCATTCGATGCACGCTTCCGACCTCGGAATCGAATGCGCGACTTGCCACCACGAGACCAACGCGGCCGCACTGAGCATTCCACATGAAGACTACTTCGATGATTTCTGGATCGAGTGTCAGACCTGTCATCGACCCGGAGCTGCTTCCGGTACGCCTCAGGCATGCTCTGCCTGCCATCACTCCTCTCCAACCACTGTCGCCGACGAGACATTGAGCGCCAAGGTGGTGATTCACCGAAGCTGCTTCGAGTGTCATGAAGGCGGCACGGGACAGGAGGCGTCGAGAAGCTGCGGCCTCTGTCATCAGCGACCGGCTCCGGTTCCTCCGGCGGGAGTACCGGTACCAGGAGGGAGCCAAGATGAATAGACGAGGATTCCTGAAGCTCGCCGGAGTGGCTGGAGCCGCGGCAGCCGCCAGGCCCGCCAGCGCCGCCCCGGCATCCAGTCCGGACAGTCCGGAGTTCTGGGGCGTTCTGGTCGACACCACCCGCTGCATCGGCTGCCGCGCCTGCGAGCGCTCCTGCTCCATAGCTCACGATCTGCCGGTGCCCGACATCGAGAACGACGATCTCCTGGAGCACGAGAGGACAACGTCCGACCGGCAGTGGATGGTCGTCAACCGCTTCGAGACCAGCAAAGGAGAGGTCTTCGTCAAGAAGCAGTGCATGCACTGCTGGCAGCCGGCCTGCACCGCGGCGTGCCTCACCAACGCCATGCACAAGACCCGCAAGGGCCCGGTGATCTGGCATCCGGACAAATGCATGGGCTGCAGGTTCTGCATGGTGTCCTGCCCCTTCGAGATTCCGAAGTTCGAATACAACTCGTGGAACCCGAAAATCCAAAAATGCAACATGTGCTTCGAGAGGCTGGAAGATGACAAGAAGCCGGCCTGCGTCGAGTCTTGTCCGACCGACGCACTGATGTTTGGCAGGAAGCGCGACTTGATGGAGATCGCTCGAGTGCGCATCTACAATCATCCGGACAAGTACGTTCACAAGATCTACGGTGAGCACGAAGTGGGAGGAACCGGCTGGCTCTACCTCGCCGCCGTGCCCTTCGAGGAGCTCGGCTTCCGCACCGATCTCGGGACGACTCCCTACCCCGAGTTCACCCGCGACTTTCTCTATGGCGTGCCGCTGGTCCTGTTCGGACTGCCGGCCCTGCTGCTGGGGCTGAGCCTGCTCGCCGAACGAGACTCCGAGTCCTGAGGAGACATCGATGGCAGACACACGCGATCTTGGTCGAGAGCTCAGGCGCTTCGGAAAGTTCCTGCGATCCGAAGCGAGGCCCAGGGGCAAGCTCCTGACGCCGTTCAACGTCATATCGATTCCGGTGATCTTGCTCGGGATCGGTATCTTGGTGGTCCGGTTCACCAAGGGCTTGGGGTCGGTCACCAATCTCTCGCAGGAGTTTCCCTGGGGCTTCTGGATCGGATTCGACGTGGTCACCGGAGTCGCATTCGCCGGTGGCGCCTACGCGATCACCTTTGCCGTTTACGTGATGAAGCTCGAGAAGTACCACCCGATTGTCAGGCCGGCGGTGCTTTCGGGCCTGCTTGCGTACGTCTTCTACGCGGGAGCTCTGGTTCTAGACCTCGGCCGGCCGTGGCACATCATCAACCCGATCATCGGCAACTCTTTCGGCTACAACTCGGTGCTCTTTCTGGTGTCCTGGCACTTCATGCTCTACATGCTGGCCGAGCTGGTCGAGTTCTCTCCGGTCATCGCGGAGTGGGCAGGCTGGAGACGACTGCGGCGCATCCTCGGCGCGCTGACCGTGGGAACCGTGATCTTCGGCGTCACCCTCTCGAGCCTTCACCAGTCCGGCCTCGGCGCCCTCTTCCTGATGGCCAAATCGAAGATTCACCCACTGTGGTATTCGGAGTTCATCCCGATCTTCTTCCTGGTCTCGAGCATCTTCGCGGGCCTGTCGATGATCATCGTCGAGGGCACCATCAGTCATCGCGTGTTCAAGGACCAGATCGACCCGGCCAAGCACCATAGCTTCGAGGACATCATCCTCGGACTCGGCAAGGGCGCCGCGATCTCGCTCTTCGTGTACTACTTCTTCAAGCTGCTCACCTTCATCCACGACCGCCACTGGAAACTGCTCACCGATGGATGGGGAATCTGGTACCTGGTCGAGATCCTGGGCTTCGTCCTGCTCCCGTGTGTTCTCTTCGCCTATGGCGTGCGCAATCGCAGCGTGGGAACGGTTCGTGTTGCCGCCGTCATGGCCTTGGTGGGCATCGTTCTCAATCGCCTCAACACCTCGGTCATCGCCTACAACTGGACCGCGGCGGTCCGCTACTTCCCATCCTGGCAGGAAATCGTGGTGACGCTGATGGTGATCTTCACGGAAATCTGGGTCTTCCGGTGGATCGTGCTGCGCATGCCGGTCCTCCGGGAAGCGCACGAGTTGCCGACCCGACGAACGACGGCCGGCAATCCGGTGCCGTCGGCTATCGCCTGAGGAGCTGAAATGGAGACCTACTACTACGTCAACATCTTCGAAACCAAAGGCCTCGAGTATCTTCTTCTGATGGCCTTCCTGGTGCTCTTCGTCTTGCTGGTGAAGTACCTTCAAGGACCTCGGAAGCTACCTTGAGGTCGGGTGCGCCGCGGCGCAGCGACCGAATCCGACTCACCCGCTATCAGCAGATGCGAGGCAGCTGCTCGCCGGAGAGCATGTCGACAACCCGAAGGCCGCCGATAGACGAACGCAGGACGACCCGGCCGGGATGGTCCTCGACGATCTCGCCGATGATCACCGCTTCGGAGCCCAGCGGATGGGACCGCCAAAGCTCGAGTGCTTGTTCCGCGCGATCGGCGGCAACGATCGCCAGGCACTTGCCTTCATTGGCGACATAGAGGGGATCGAACCCGAGGATCTCGCAGGCGCCGCGGACCTCTTCGGCCAGCGGAATCCGGTCCTCGCTGAGAACGACGCCGGTCCTCGACTGGCCGGCGATCTCGTTGAGCGCGCTCGCCAGTCCGCCACGGGTGGGATCACGCAGGACGTGGACGCCTTCGGCCAGGCCGTCGAGCAGAAGCTCGACCAGCGGGTAGAGCGCCACCGAATCGGTCTCGAGTCGGGTCTCGAACTCGAGGCCCTCGCGAACCGACATGATCGCGATGCCGTGCTCCGCGATCGGACCGTTCACCAGGATTCTGTCGCCGGGAGCCGCGCGCTCCGGGGAAACAACGGCGCCGTCCCTGACCAGGCCGACGCCGGTGGTATTGATGTAGACCCCGTCTCCCTTCCCTTTGTCGACCACCTTGGTGTCGCCGGTCACTACCCAGACACCCGCATCCCGGGCCGCGTCCCGCATCGACTCGACGATGCGCCAGAGGTCTTCCATCGGAAAGCCCTCCTCGAGAATGAAGCCGGCCGAGATCGCCAGAGGCCTGGCGCCGCACATCGCCACATCGTTGACGGTGCCGTGCACTGCCAAGGAACCGATGTCGCCACCCGGAAAAAACAGCGGCCGCACCACGAAGGAATCGGTCGAGAAGGCCAACCGCCCTCCGTCCGGGCCGCCGCCCTCCGCGCCCAGGGCCAGAATGGCTCCATCGTGAAGGCTCTCGAGGACCGGGTTGTCGAAAGCCGGCACGAAGAGCTTCTCGATCAGCATCTGGGAGAGTCGTCCGCCGCCGCCGTGGGCCATCTGCACGGTCGGATAGTCGCTGATCGGGATCGGACACGATCCCGAAAAGTCGGCGGGGGTCACGAGACCTTCACCCGGCCGTAGTGGTAGTAGGCCGCGCAGGCACCCTCCGAGGAGACCATCGGCGCGCCGAGCGGATTCTCGGGCGTGCACCGGGTGCCGAATGCCGAGCATTCATGCGGTTTCTTGAGGCCTTGGAGGATCTCGCCGGCGATGCATTCCTCGGCTTCCGCCGC
>CALZIK010000104.1 GCA_945787635.1 Thermoanaerobaculia bacterium
AAGAGCTGAACGCGGCCTTCGCGGACAAGAGCTCGCCGACGCTCCTGGCCGAGATTCGGTCGTTCATGACCGAGCAGCTCGGATTCGGAGACTTCATCTTCCGTCTACCGGACGGCCGGGAAGTCGCACGAGCTCGGGATCTGCTCGAGATGGAGCAGATCCTGCCCGCCGTCTCCAAAGCCTCGATCGCCTATCACGCCGCCCACAACCACTTTTCCATCTGGTTGATGGCTCGCTCCGAGTTCGAGCTGGCGGACCTGCTCCGGCCGCGCAAGACCTCCGACTTCGGCGGCGTCGAGGAAACCCGTGAGTTTCTGATACGAGTTCTTTCCGAGGCGCGCCAGAGCACCTATCGCGGGCACGTGGCCGACCTCAACCCCGATCGCTTCGAGCAGGACCTGATCTCGAGGACCGGCGGTGGCGCCCTCGGAGGCAAGGCCCGTGGCCTTGCCTTCCTGAACCGGGTCCTGAGCGACGTTGCGTTGCCGGACCCAGCGGCCCTGCAGGTCAGGATCCCGAAAACCGTGGTGATCACGACCGACATGTTCGACGCGTTCTTGAATGCCCGAAACCTCCGAGAGTTCGCGTCCAACTGCGAAGACGACAACGAGCTGGCCCGCAGGTTCCTGAGCTCGCCGCTGCCGCGCAAGCTGACCGAGGACCTCCGGCTGTTGGTAGCTCGCCTCGGTGGCCCCCTGGCGGTGCGCTCGTCGAGCCTGCTCGAGGACTCGCTCCACCAGCCCTTCGCCGGAATCTACTCCACCCTGATGATCCCGAACGACGACTCGGATCCCGAGCTGCGTCTCGAGCAGCTGGCCACCGCGATCAAGCTGGTATGGGCCTCTACGTTCAACTCGGACGCACGCTCCTATCTCAGCACCACCGGCCACCTCGAGGAAGAAGAGAAGATGGCGGTGATCGTTCAGCCGCTGGTCGGCCGCCGGCGTAAGGACCGCTTCTACCCGACGTTTTCGGGTATCGCGCAATCGTTCAACTTCTACCCCGTGGGAGCACAGCGAGCCAAGGACGGCGTGGTCCACATCGCGCTCGGCCTTGGGCGGACGGTCGTCGACGGCGGACAGGCCCTCCGTTTCAGTCCCAGAAACCCGGGCATCCTCCCCCAGTTCGCGTCCCCGAAAGCCATGCTCGATCGCACCCAGCGCAATTTCTACGCGGTGGACATGACCTACAAGTTCGGTGGGGATTCGAGCGATCCGTTCGCGAACGTACGCGAGTTCGATCTCGCCACCGCCGAAGCGGACGGCTCCCTGGCGCCGGTCGCGAGCGTCTATGTCGCCAATGAGCAACAGGTCCGTGAGGACCTGACGCTGCCGGGACCGCGCGTGATCACGTTCGGCAACATCCTCAAGCACCGCGGAATCCCCCTCGCCGAGACGCTCAACGAAGTGATCAAGGTGGCCCGCCGGGGTCTGGGCGGACCCGTCGAGGTCGAGTTCGCATGCGATATGGGCGACTGGGGCCAGCCGAAGCGACGCGGCGGCGAGCGCGTCCGCCCGATTCTCTATCTCCTCCAGATGCGTCCGCTCGGCGCGCGCAGCACCGGAGAGCGTCTTTCGAAGACCGAATACAAACGGAAAGACGTGCTCTGCGCAAGCCACAGCAGCCTCGGACACGGCCTGGAGAGAGTTCGCGATCTCGTCTATGTACGCCGCGATCGCTGGCAGGCGTCGAAGAACAAGCTCATCGCCCGGGAGATCGAGCAAATCAACAAGCGCCTACGCGAAGAGGCTCGTCCCTACCTTCTGGCCGGCCCGGGCCGTTGGGGTACCGCCGACGAGTGGCTCGGCATCCCGGTCAGATGGCGTCAGATCTCGAACGCCAAGGTCATCGTCGAGGCCTCGCCCCGCGGTTATAACATCGAGCCCTCGCAGGGAACCCACTTCTTCCAGAACATCACTTCGCTTCGCATCGGCTACCTGACGCTGCCCCCGGGCGCCGAAAAGAAGACCGCGCCGGCCGGCACCTCCGGCCAGTACGTTGACTGGGACTGGCTCGACGCCCGCCAGGCGCACGAGGAGACCGAGCACCTTCGCCACCTCCGCTTTCGCAAGCCTCTGACCGTCGTCCTCGATGGTCGCGAGGGACGGGGCCTCGTGTTGAAGCCAGGTCGTGACCCGGGCCAGCACTCCTAGAGCATCCGATCTGCGGTAGCCGCCGGGGTCCTGTACACTGCGTCGGCCAACAGACCTACCGTGAAGGGGACGCTCATGAAGAAGCCAGTGGCCTGGTTGTCGGCTTTAGCTCTCGGGACCGCGATACCGTCCGTGGCCGCAGTCTGCGCGCTCGACGTCGCCCCGGCGAGCACGCTCCTGCTGCCGTTTTTTGAGGTGGACCTGTCGAAGGTGGCCAATCCGAAAAAGGCGGAGGTCACTACCGTCACGCTGACGAACCACAGCGATGCCGAGACCCTGGCGCACGTCACCTTCTGGACGGACGTCGCGCTGCCGGTCATGGCGTACGACATCCTGATCCCGCCCTTCGGGTCGCAGGACATCCCTTTGCACGAAGTCTTCGCCGGTGAGGTCGCCGACCTTCCGGGCATCGTAAACCCGGAAGACCCCGCGATCGCTCCCCCGGGCGCCACCATCGAAGACGTCATCGCCCGCCAGACCGGCCAGCCCATCAACGGTAACTGCCTGACCTTCCCGAGGGGCGACCGGATCGCCCGCGGGTACATCACGATCGATGCCATCGTAAATGACCAGGTTTTTCCGAACGCCAGACGCCGCAACAGCCATTCGAACGTGCTCACCGGCATCGTGAGCTACAACAACCGCCGGAGGAAGAACGGCTCCCTCGAGTACCTCGTCCACCTAGAGGCGACCGGAAGCGGGACCATCGAGGGGCTCGGCTCGGTCTGGGCTCTGGACTACGACATCAGCAACGGCGCGCGCACCGAGATCATCGTCTGGCGAGACATTGCAGATACGCAGTCGTTCGACAGCTCCGCCGCCTGCGACGGGCCGGCGCCCAACGGCTGGTTCCCGCACGGCCAGACCCAGGTCACGGTGGCCGACGAGGCCGGCAGCATGCAGGAGATCCTTCTCAACGGTGTCGGCGAAAGCGTTGCCGGATTCCCCTACCTAGCGGGCCGCTACGAGATCGGGCGAGGCGGCATCTCGGTTCCCTTCAAGAAGGGCACCCTGTACCTCGATCTCTCCGATGCTGAGCAGTCCTGGGTGGGCGTCCGGCGGTCGTTCAATTCGACCAAGCGCCAGGGGCGCGCCCAGGCGGTGCCGATCGTCCCGATCGAGTGCTCGCCGAACTGAGAGACCGTCGGCTCTGACGAACCCGAGCTTCGAGCCGCCTAGGCCGAGAACGGGTGGTAGGGATCTGCGGCCACCAGTACGAAAAAGCGCATCAGCCAGGCCAACGCGACTGCGGCCGCGGGCGCCAGGATAGCAACCGGCAAGTAGAGCCAACCGGTGAGCCAACTCGATCCGTAACCCGTGGCATGCAGCACGAGGACCATCAAGGTCAGCGCTACGAAGATCGAGGAGCCGGCGATCGCGAATGCTGTCCCCCGAATCGGAGTTCCTGCCTTGCGATAGATGGCCACGAAGAACCCCAGCAGGGCCAGGGCCGCGACGGCTTCACCCAGCGAGCAGGCAACGATGGCTTCCCGGGTCATCCTGGCCATTCCGAAGCCCACCAACAACCCGCGGAAGTCCACCAGCGCGCCAATCCCGGCGCCGGAGATCCCGATCGAGGCGGCGGTAGCGAGAGATCGGGCTCCCCGATTCTCGAGCCTGCTCCGCAGATGGACGAAGAAGGACACCAGCAGCACGCCCGCCGTCACCCCCAGAGCCGACGAACCCAACTCGAGCGACTGCAATCCGAACCAGCTGGGCCAGACCACTCCTGTCGCCTTCGCCACGAACAGGGAGAGAAACGCTAGGGCGGCGAGGCCGGCGAGAACCCGCAGGCGCATGCCGACAGCATAGCGCTCTCGGGAGTCTCTGTCGCGGCTTTACACCCGGGCGGCGAACCAGATCGTCGGTTCGCCCTCGACGCCCGCCTCGGACATCACCTCCCGCAGCCGGGGACTGCCCGCGAAGGCCTTGGCCGCGTCCATCGAATCGAACTCGTGGTAGGCGGTGACGTTGTTGGGGGCGCCATCCGTCCGATAGACGCCGTCACCGGTCACTCCCATGCCCCGTCGCTCCTCATCGAAGTCGTCGTAGGCCTTCTTCCACCGGTCGAAGTCCGCCACGTCGTGCCGCACGAATAGAGTCGCCATTGCAAGTCTCCCTTTGTTGTTGAGAAGTACCGATCGATTCCGAGCTTGGAGTCTAGCGGTTACCTGATGTACACCGTCTTGATGTTGACAAATTCGTAAGCGCCAAAGTCTCCGAGCTCGCGGCCGTAGCCCGATTCCTTGACGCCCCCGAAGGGAAGCCGGGGATCGCTGCGGACGAAGGCGTTGACGAAGCAGTTGCCGGCATCGAGCTCGCGCGCCGCGATCGCTTCGCCCCGCTCGACATCGCGCGTAAAGACCGCCGCGCCCAGACCGAAGCACGAATCGTTGGCGATGCGGATGGCGTCGGCATCGTCTCTTGCCGGAATGATCGCCGCTACCGGACCAAATAGCTCTTCGCCATAGGCCGGCATTCCGGGCGTCACCCCAGCGAGCACCGTCGGCGGATAGAAGGCGCCCGGGCCTTTCGGCTTCCGGCCGCCCAGGAGACACCGCGCGCCCGCTTCGACGCTCGCGACCACCTGCTCGTGGAGCTCATCGCGCAAATCGGCCCGCGCCATTGGACCGATGTCGGTGGCGTCGTCCATTGGATCGCCGACTTTCTTGTTAGTCATTGCCGCGACCATGCGCGTCTCGAACTCGTCGCGATTCTCGGGCGTCACGATGAAGCGCTTGGCGGCGATGCAGCTCTGACCGCCGTTGATGAGCCGGCTGGTCACGCACGCGCCGATGGCCGGCTCGAGCTCGGCATCCGCCAGGATGACGTAGGGATCGCTTCCTCCGAGCTCGAGCACGGTCTTCTTCAGGCACTCCCCCGCTTTCCCGGCAACGGCCTTGCCCGCCGGCGTACTGCCGGTCAGGGTCACCGCTCGCACGCGATCATCCTCGATGACCCCAGCCACCAGCTTGCTGCCGATCAAGAGCGTCTGAAACACGCCTTCGGGATAACCGGCCCTGCGCATCACGTCCTCGATCGCCAGCGCGCAACCCGGCACGTTCGAGGCGTGCTTCAGAAGGCCGGTATTGCCGGCGGTCACGTGCGGCGCGATGAAGCGAAACACCTGCCAGAAGGGAAAGTTCCAGGGCATTACCGCCAGCACCGGGCCGATCGGCTCGAAGGTGACGAAGCTTTTCGAAGCGTCCGTCTCGACCGATCGCCGCTCGAAGATGCTCGGAGCCTGCTCGGCGTAGTAGCGGCACACCCAGGCGCATTTTTCGATCTCCGAGCGACCCTCCTCGAGGGGCTTGCCCATCTCCTGCGCCATCAACTCGGCGTAATCGCCCTTCCGCTTCTCGAGCACCTCGCCCGCCGCGGCCAGCAACTCGGTGCGCTTCGACAGGGACTCGCGGCGCCACTCGCCGAACGCCTCGATCGACGTCGCCAGCGCCGTTTCCAGCGCCGCCTCGGACATAGCTTCGTAGGACTGGACGCTCTCGCCCGTGGCGGGATTGGAGCTCGTGATCTTCATCCGCCTAGTCTAGCCGCCGATCGACGTGGCCCCCCAGCCGACCGGGTATGATCTGCGCGAATCATGATCGGGCGCACGCTAGCGCACTACCAAATCCTCCGCGAGCTGGGAAGTGGTGGCATGGGAACCGTCTACCTCGCCGAGGACACCAGGCTCGGTCGCCAGGTTGCGCTCAAAGTGCTTCCGGACGAGCTCGGCGGGGATCCGGCCCGGCTCGAGCGCTTCAAGCGCGAGGCGCGCACGGTGGCGGGATTCAACCATCCGAGCATCGTCACGCTTCATTCGGTCGAGGAGGCCGAGGGCGTCCACTTCCTGACCATGGAGCACATCCAGGGCAAGACCCTGGATCGGCTGATTCCCGAGGGCGGAATGGCGCTTCCCAGCTTGTTCGATCTCGCGATCCCCCTGGCCGACGCGCTCGCGGCGGCCCACACGGGCGGCATCACTCATCGCGACCTGAAGCCGGCGAACGTGATGGTCACCGACGACGGTCGCGTCAAGATCCTCGACTTCGGCCTCGCCAAGCCGGCAGAGATGGCGGTTGGGCCCGACGAGGCCACCCTCGTCGCCAGCGAGGCCCTCACCCAGCAGGGCATGCTCGTCGGCACCGTGCCCTATATGTCGCCGGAACAGATCGAGGGCAAGCCGCTCGACTCCCGAAGCGACATTTTCTCGCTCGGCGTCTTGCTCTATCAGATGGCGACCGGCTCCCATCCCTTCAGCGGCGACAGCTCGACGTCCCTGCTGGCGGCGATCCTCAAAGACGAGCCGCGACCGCCGCTCGAAAAGAGGGCGGACGTGCCGAGGCAGCTCGCCCGGATCATCCAACACAGCCTCGAGAAGAACCCCCAGCGAAGGTTCCAGAGTGCTCTCGACGTGCGCAACGAGCTCGAGGCCCTGCGCAAAGAGGAATCGGGCCAGCTCGGCGGACCGCCTCTGGCTGCGGTGATCCCGAAGGCCGAGCTCTCCTCCTCACCAATGCCCAAGGCCCTGTGGACCTCGGGGCTCGCGGTGGTTTTGGTCGCGGCCCTCGTCGGCCTCTGGGTCCTTCGAGGATCGAGGACGCCATCGGAGCCGGCCTCCGGCGGAGACGGCGGAGCCGGCATGAAGATGGTCGCGGTCCTGCCCTTCGAGAACCTGGGCGCGGCGGAAGACGAGTATTTCGCCGCCGGCATCGCCGAAGAGATCACCAGCCGGCTCGCGTCGGCGAGCGGCCTGGGGGTGATCTCGCGCAACAGCGCTCGCCGGTACGCCGAAACCGACAAGACGATCGACGAGATCGGCAGAGAGCTCGGCGTCGCCTACGTGCTCGAAGGCACGGTCCGCTGGGCAAGCCAGAGCGACTTGAGCCGCGTGCGCATCACACCGCAGCTCATTCGCGTGAGCGACGACCTTCAGCTCTGGTCGAATACCTACGATCATGTTCTCGAGGATATCTTCGAGGTACAGAGCGAGATCGCCGGGCAGGTCATCGAGCAACTCGGAGTCACTCTCCTCGCCCGTGAGAGGAAAGCCGTCGATGCGCGACCAACCGAGAACATCGAGGCCTACCAGGCCTATCTGCGCGGCCAGGACACGACTGGACGGCAGGAGTACTCCAAAGAAGACCGGCTTCTGGAGGTCCAGATGTTTGAACGCGCAGTCGAGCTCGATCCCGACTTCGCGCAGGCCTGGGCGGCGCTCTCCACGGCGCACGCCAAGCTGATCATCCTGGGCTTCGACAAGTCTGAGGAAAGACTCGCTGCCTCCAAGGCGGCGGTGGACCGCGCTCTCGAGCTCCAACCGAGCGGGTCAGAGGCTCATCTGGCGCTCGCGTACTACCACTACTGGGGCGAACGCGACTACGAATCCGCTCTTGCGGCTCTGGCGGTGGCCGAAAAGGGGCTGCCGAACAACCTGGAGATCTTGCTTGGCAAGGCCTGGATCGCGCGCCGCCAGGGCCGGTGGGACGAAGCGATTCGCCTGGCGAACGAAGGCTCCAGGCTGGACCCGCTGGCGAGCAACCTGCCTCGTGAGCTCGCGGTGATGTACCTGCACGTACGGGACCACCAGCGGACCCTTCAGTCGCTCGAAAGATCGATCGCCCTGGCACCGGATGAGCAGGCCGCGTACATCCTCAGGGGTCTCGCCTACTGGACCCAGGGTGACCTTGCCGCTAGCCGAGCCGCGCTCGACGAAGTTCCCGGCGAGGCCACTGCCTTCGTGTCCTGGGCCTTGCTCTCGCAGGCCAGCTATGAACGAGACTGGGCGGCCGCGGAAGCCGTGATCGGCAATCTGCCGGAAGGGCCCCTGGTCATCGTTCCGGAAGTGATGCTATCGAGCGCGCTGCTCATGGCGGACGTCGAATGGCACCGCGGAAACGGCGAGCGGGCACGCGAGCTCTGGCAGGTCGCGAAAGCGCAGTTCGAAGCCGTCCTTGAAGAAACTCCAGACGACGCGCGGGCGCACGCCGCGCTGGGACGGGCGCTGGCCGGCCTGGGCGAAAAGGAAGCGGCTCTGGCCGCGGGCCACCGCGCAGTCGAGCTCTACCCGGTTTCCAAGGACGCGCTCCACGGTCCGCGCCAGCATTTCGAGCTCGCCATCATCGCCGGCTGGCTGGGAGAAACCGCAGCCGCCCTCGAGCAGCTCGAGATCGTGCTCTCAGACGAGACCGTCTGGACCCCGGCCTTCATTCGCATCGACCCCTCGTTCGACCCGATCCGAGAGGACCCGGCCTTCGAGGCTCTGCTGGCACGCTACCAGTAGGGTCTCGAGTACTCAGGGATTGATGTTCTCCCCCTTTTCGAGGCGCACGATCTGGGCCTCGAGGTTCTGCATCTGCGGGCCGTTCGGGGCTCGCGTCAGCGCGATGCGGGCATGCTCCAAGGCTTTCTCGAAGTTGCCTTCCTGCGAGTACATGCGGGCCATGCCGAAGTCCACGGGCCACTCGCCCGGGTTCTTCTCGTAGTTCTTGCGGAAGATGATGTTGGCGAGATCCATTTGTCCCTGCGCCTGCATCCCGCGGGCCGCGCCGTGAATCTGGATGGGAGTCGCGGTCGGATGATCGATCGCCTGGTCGAGAGTCGCCATCGCCTCCTCGCCCCGTCCGATCTGATTGAGCACCTGCGCTTTGCTCGAGATCGTCGCGAAACCGGGATTGGCCGCGATCGCGCCGTCCGCCCAACTCACCGCGTCCTCGTGGTACGCCTCGTGCTGAGCGGCCCATTGCGAAGCGCGCATCCAGTTCTGGAAGTTGAAGCCGACGGCACCAGTGAGCTCCGCGCTCATCGTCTGGTGGTAGAGCGCCGGCAGATCCGGAACCGAGATCCTGAACGGCACGCGGAGATTCTCCCAGTGCAGCACGGCGAGCGCGGTATCCAGCTGGCGATCGTCGAACTCGAAAGTCAGCCACTCCCTGAAGAAATCGGTTTTTTCGGGCTTCACCTTGACCTGCAGAGCGTCGAGGCTCGGGTCGTAGAAGAAGCTCCCCCAGGCCGAGTTGTTGCGATTGAAGATGACACTCCATTCCTCTTCGCCGGCGGCCATGAAAAGAGCGTACTTACCGGCCGCAAGCGGGTCGCCCTCGACCTCGACGTCGTGCGAGAAGGTGATCGTCGTGTTCTCGTTGGCGCCCACCCGCCAGGGCATGGTCTGCGCGGTCCCGAACTGCGGGTAGAAGGGATTCGGCGCGATACCGAAGGGAACGAGCTGTCCCCAGATCTTGCCCGTGCGATCGTCGCCGGCCGGGCTGGTGACGTCGGGACTGTTGTAGTCGATCGTGACCGAGACCATGCCCAGGTACTGGGTCACGACGGATCGCTGATTGGCTCCCGGCGGCGGGGTCGTCAGGGCCTGGCCGCTGACGGACGCGGCTCCCGCAACCAAGGCGACCGGCAGGACGAGAGCAAGGCTGAGGCGCAATGGCTGTGGATGCATCGAAATCTCCTCTGAGGGCTGATATTGGGGCGCAACACGCCCCGGATGAGTGTGCAACTCCCTCCTCTACGGAATCGGCGCATGGAGGTTGCCTCCCGAGCTCGCTTGCCTGGAACGGCGGAAAGAAAAACGAGCTTGGGGGCTCGCCCCCAAGCTCGTTCTGAAACGCAACCTTGCTTGATCCGCGTCAGCGGACCAACCGAGCGGCCTCCTCGTCAGTCCGCCTCGACCTGCTCGATCAAGCGCTGCGCTCGATCGCGGCCACCCAACCCGAAGGCCAGACCCAGAGCCAGCGCGGCGCCGCCCAGGGTCGCGCCTACCGCGACCGAGATCAGGTCCTCGCCGACTCCCAGCTCGACCAGGCCGAGGCCGAAGCCGAACACGAGAATCGCCCACCGCGTCACCAGGGACAGGACCCGGCCGTGGCCCTTTGAGCCGACGGCCGACTCCACCAGGCGTGCGGCGTAGGACGAGAGCGAAAGTGCGGCCACGATCACGACCAGGCCGACCAGCACCTGCGGCAGATAGCCGATGAACATGCCGATCAGCGCCGACAATTCGTTCAGGTGCAGAGTCGCTAGAGCCTGCTCGGCCGTCAACAGGATGATCACCAGCATCACGACCATTCCGGCGATCGCAGAGGGCGCCGAGCGGCCTTTTCCGGCCTTGAGGAAGTCGAGGCCGAGCTTCTCCGGCAAGTGGTCGAACCCGACACCGGCGAGAAACGACTCGACGATGCCGCGCACGATCCTGGCGAGGAAGTAGCCCACGCCAACCACGACCGCAGCCACGAAGACCAGCGGCACCGCCGCGAGCAGGGTTTCCAGGGTCCGCGAGACGGGCTCCGAGACGGCCTGAATGCCCAGGGCTTCGACAGCCGCTCCGATCACCGGAACGATGATGAAGAAGTAGGCGACCGAGCCGGCGATCTCGGAGAGCTTGAGCTTCTCCAGCGCGCCGCCCAGACCCAGCTTCTGAGCCCCGGAATCGGCGCCGGCAGCCGCCAGGAAGCTGGTCACGATCTCCTTGACGATCGTGGCAATCAGGTTGCCGATGAAGAAGATGACGACCGCGCCGACCAGGCTGGGCAGGAATCCAAAAGCCTTCTCGAACATCTCGCTGAGCGGGGCGACCAGTGACCGCTGACCCAGGGCGTCGAGAAACGGCGGCAGACCGAAGATCAAAACGACATAAAACACCAGCCGGGCGACCAGGCCACTGGGTTTCACCATCTCGCCCTTGATCTCACGCTCCGCGATGAAGCGCGAGGCCTTCTCGTTGAAGCCCGCCATGTCGAGACCGCGACCGACGGCCAAGCGCAAGAGAGCGGCCACGATCCAGTACGCGATCAGAATGACCGCCGCCTGCAGCAGATTCGGTACGACCCCGACGATCCGGTTGACGATTCCCTGGAGCGGACCGGCCACCATGCTCAGATCGATCGCCTGGAAGAAGGCCACGAAGCCGAACAGCAGAACGAGCCACTTGACCATTGTTCCGCCGAGCTGTTCGATCGAGCGCGCCTTGCCGTCCTCGGTCTTGAGCATGTTGCCCAGGCCCCAGTCGCGCGCGGCCCGATCGTCGATCTTGGTCAAACCGAGGAGCTTGCGCACAGCGGCGCCCAGGACCACCGCCAGAATCCAGAAGGCCGCCAGGACCAGAAGCGCCTTGAGTACACCAGGAAGAGCGCCGGCCAGCCGCTGCCACATCGGCCGCAACACATCGGTCCAGACGGCTCGGCCCTGCTGGGCCACCTCCGAGCTCCCCGCGCGAACCTTGCCGACGGTCTCCTGAGCCGCCGAGGTGACCCCTCCGACAATCGCGCCTCGGGGTGGCGACGCCTGCGACGCCGGCTCGACGGCGGGCTCCGGTTCGGTGGGCTGCGGTTCAACAATGACCGGATCCGCGGGCGCGGCGGCCTGCGGCTCGGCTGCGACAGTCGGCTCGTCTTGCCCCGGCGCCGGTGCGTCGAGGGCGACGAGCGTGAGCAGTGCCGCGATCGCTATCCATCGGTACTTCATCTGTTCTACCTCCGTTATTGCTGGCCGCCAGCCAAGCAGCCGGCAGCTGTCCAAAAGCCCGAAATACTCGGTGCCTAGATACAGACACCAAATTCCCTGCGAGGTCACTTCCCCAGCGGTCCCCTGGTCGATGTGACCTTCCGTTCGCCCTGGTGTCTAAGTGTTCGACCGGGAAGAGGCGCCCTTCGCGCTGCTTCCGAAATCCGCGGATCGACCGATCCGCGAACCCGGCCCGCCGGGCCGGCCGGTCGAACAAATTCAGCAAAAAGGAGGACTGAACCAATGTTCAAGGAGAAGTGTGGAAAGACCCGGGCGCCTTTTTGCCTGGCGCTTATCCTGGTTGTTCTTGTGCCGCTCTCGGCGGTCGCTCAGGACAACTACTACGCCTGGACCGCACCCACGGCCGAGGAGCAGCTCGCGGCGGATTCCACCGCCATTCGTGCCGGCCAGGGAGCCGTTTTCGTACCCTCATACAGCAAGTCGGCCGATGAGCCCGAGGTGCTGGTTTTCGCGGGTGAGGAGCGCGTCGTCGCCGGCCGTACCGGCCAGCGGATCGTTGTCGCTCCCGGCAAGTACACGGTGAAAGTCGGCAGCGGAGCCGTCAAGCAGATGATGGAGATTCCCGCCGAGGTCAAGGCCGGCGCCACCACCTCGATCAGCCCGTCATGGAGCGGTCTCAAGGTGGAGGTGGTCGACGCCCAGAACATTCCCCATCGCGCGACCTACGAGGTCATCCGTGCCGAGGACCGCGAGATTTTCGGTATCGGCTACGGCGCCGACCTGCTTCAGGGCGAGCCGCTCCAGACCTGGCTTCTCAAGCCCGGTCTCTACCGGATCGTTCGCTCTGGCGAAACGTTTCGCGCCCGCAAGGACTTCGCCACGGTGTTGCTGCCCGAGAGCGGCCTGGCGCATTTCAAGCTGGTGATCGACCCGACGACCGGTGACTTTCGTGGCGCCGGTGTCGTCGCTCCGGAGGAGATCGGCGTCAAGACCGCCGGCGCGGTCACCGATTGGACTCATCGCGCCACGGCCAGCGCCGCGGCGACCGTGAGCAGCACCAACGACTTCGTGGGTCGGCCCAATCAGACGACCTTCGCCGGAACCGTGTTCGTCGATTACTACGCGACCTACGAGAACGGCCCTCACTTCTTCACCGGCATCCTGGAGCTCGAAGAGGGCTTCCTGCAGGTGGACCCCGACCAGGGCCGCAAGCTCCCGACCCAGCAGATCCAGGATCGCCTGCGTGGTGACGCTCTCTACACGCGTTACACCAACGAGCGCTGGGGCCCGTACGCGCGCTTCGGCCTGTTGACCAACGTGTTCGACGCCGAGACGCTGGCGACCGAGCCCATCGACGTGGCCTTCAACCGGCTCGACGGCTCGCGCCAGGTACTCAACCTGGCCGCCAACGACCAGTACCAGACCGCCGACTCGTTCGGTTCCCTGCGCCTGCGTGAGGGTTTCGGTATCAACGTGCGACTGTTCCGCAACCAGAACGCTACGGTGAACTGGCGCGGCGGCGTCGGCCTCCGCCAGAACATGTTCTCGAACGCCTTCGTCGAGAACGATCTGGCCGCAACGCCGGAGTTGGACTTCTTCGAGGTGGACGACTTCAGCCAGGAGGGCTTGGAGACGACCCTGACGGCCAACGTCCGGTTGAGCCGGATGCTGTCGTACATCACGGATCTCGAAGTCTTCGCGGACGTCGATGACACCGGCGACCCGACGATCGACTGGAGCAACACCCTCAGCCTCAGGCTGACTCGCTACCTGTCGCTCGACTACACCTACGACCTGCTCGACTTCCCGCAGGTGTCCGACAAGACCCAGACGCGGCAGAACCTGCTGCTACGGGCCTCGTTCGACCTGCTCTAGGTCGCGGTCACGGCGGTTTTTCTTCGGCCCGGGCGCCCCGATGGGCGCCCGGGCCCTTTTCTCGTCGGCCTCTTTCGGGACCGCCTCGTCGACGCGCTACTCCGGCCGCTTTTTCGCGACCGTCTTCTCGATCAGCCGGGAATTGGGAACGATCAAATCGCCGTCTGCGGTTGTCAAACGGGTATTGAGGGATCCGACGTGGGCGAGGGTGCCTTCGTGGCCGTCCACCGAGAGCCGGTCGCCGGTCTTGTACTGCTCGCGAATGTAGTGACTGGCGAGGACGTTGCGGGCCACCTCCCGACCGCCCCAGGCGAACGCGAAAACCAGCCCGGCGACGACGATCACCAACAGGTTCGAGAACGTCTGGGTGAGCATCGTGGCGTCGAAACCCAACTGCTCGACAACCACGACCGCGGTCACCGCAACCAGAATGGCGTGCACCACCCGGCCCAGGCTCCGGTGATGTTCGACGCCCATGCCCGCGAGGGCGGCATCCGTCGCGCGTCCTAGAAACGCGGCGACCAGCAAGCCGGCCGCCAGAATCAGAAGCGCCCCGAGCACCACCGGTAGGTAGCCGATAAACGACCGAATCGGCAGCTGGGAGAGCTCCAGACCGAGGTTCTCCAGCGCGATCACCGCGAAGGACAGAAAGAACAGCCAGAAAACGATTCTCGAGACCAGCTGCGTCGGCGAGCGTTCGATCGAGGCACGGTCGAGAGTCGCCGCCAGATCGCTCTTCGCCACCCAGCCGTCGAGATCGATGCGGCGCAGAAACCGCCGCAGAATCGCGGCCAGCAGCCACGACACCACCAGGCCGACCAAGAGCAACACCAGGGTCGCGAGCAGCGTCGGAAAATACGCGACCGCTCGGTTGGCGAGCGCGTTCCAAGCCCGGTCGAAAAAGTCCCAATCCATCATCTGACACTACCTCGGGAGGACTCGGAAGCTTCCTCCAGAATGAGAAGCGGTCGCAGAAGGGCCAGAATCGTGTTCAAGAAACCGCCGGTGGCCAGCCACGCCAGTTCGTTGCCCACTGCGGCCACTCGAATCCTCCGGAACAGCTGATCTTCGATCTTCGACCGACTTTCATCGCCCATCGAGGGCATCTCTTCATCGATCGCTCGAGCTCCGAGCCAGAGACCATCAGCCACCTGCATGCAGACCTCGCATTCGCCCAGGTGCTCGATCGTCGCTTCCCTCTCGCGTCTTCCGAGTACGCCTTGCACCAGCTCTTCGAGCCGTTCCGGGCTTGGGTGTTCACTCACGTGGTAACTCCTTTCGATTCCAGTTTCCGATGGGACTCGACGAGCGCCAGGCGCGCGCGCAGGACTCGCATCTTGACGGCACTGACCGAGACTCCCGAGTCGGCTGCGATGTCGGCGTAGGGCCGGCCTTCGAATTCGACCTGCTCGAGAACGCTCCGGTCTCCCTCGGACAGGCCGGCCAGCGCTCGCGTCAGGCGGTCCTGAAGCTGTTCTCGGATGGCGCGATCCTCGGGCGACTCGTGGCGCGATGGGAGAGGCGCCGCATCGTCCAGGTCGGTCGCTGTACCCTGGGGCCGGCGGGAACGAGAGCGGATCTCGTTTCTGCAGGTGTTGGCCGCGATCCGATGCAGCCAGGTCCGAAATGACGACTGCCCCTCGAATTGGGGCAGCTTGCGATACACGGTGAAGAAAACCTCTTGAGTCAAATCTTCGGCATCCTGACGGTTGCCGAAGAATCTCCAGCACACGCGCCATACGTCGAGGCGCCGGCGGCGGAAGATCTCGGCAAACATCGTGTCATCACGCCGTCCGCCGGCGAGAAACCGCTCGACCAGCGTCTCGTCCGAGAGCTCGTCCGCAATTTCACGTCCGGACCGGCCTTCCGCTCGCATCCTCGAGCCGGAAGTCTCGTGATCCGTTGGGGTCTCATCCACCAATAAGACACCATTCCCGCGCAAAGGTCACAAACCAGAGCCGATGCCGATCCGTGGTCGCGATGGAGGGTACAGCCAAACTCGTTGACAGGCTACAGTACTTTCGCTTGGGTCAGTCCAGATTCGGCGGTGGCGAAAGAGCCGCGACCGAGGCTCGATTACGCTCGGCGCACGGATTGAGGAAAAGGCTAAGCGGTCTTCTGCTCCTCGACGCCGAGCTCCGCCGCCATCCGGTCGCGCATCACGAACTTCTGCACCTTGCCGGTCACGGTCATCGGGAAGTCGTCGACGAACTTGACGTAGGCCGGGATCTTGTAATGCGCGATCTGCCCCTTGCAGAAGGCTCGGACCTCCTCCTCGGTCAGGCTGGCGCCCTCTTTGAGCATCACCCAGGCCACGACGGCCTCGCCGAACTTGGGATCCGGGACGCCGAACACCGAGACGTCCTGGATCCCGTCGTGCCGGTAGAGGTACTCCTCGATCTCGCGGGGGTAGATGTTCTCGCCGCCGCGAATGATCATGTCTTTGACCCGGCCGACGATGTTGCAGTAGCCCCTCTCATCGATCGTAGCGAGATCGCCGGTGCGCATCCAGCCGGCCTCGTCCACCGCCTCGCCAGTGCGCTCGGGGTCGTTCCAGTAGCCGCGCATCACGCTGTACCCCCGCGTGCAGAGCTCGCCCGAGACTCCGCGCGGCACCACCTTACCCAGCTCGTCGACGATCTTCACCTCAACGTGCGGGTGGACCCGGCCGACGGTCGAGACCCGCTTCTCGAGCGGATCTTCGGGGCTGCTCTGAAAGCTCGCGGGGCTGGTCTCGGTCATGCCATAGGCGATCGTCACTTCCTTCATGTTCATCTCGTCGATCACGCGGCGCATGACCTCCATCGGACAGGGCGAACCCGCCATGATGCCGGTGCGCAGGCTCGAGAGATCGTACGAACCGAAATCCGGGTGCTCGAGCTGGGCGATGAACATGGTCGGAACACCATGGACCGCCGTGCAGCGCTCCTCGGCGATCGCCGCCAGCACCGACTGCGGCTCGAAAGCCTCGCCGGGAAGCACCATGGTCGAGCCGTGGGTCACACAACCGATGACCGAGATCACCATGCCGAAGCAATGGTAGAGCGGCACCGGAATGCACAGCTTGTCGTTCTCCGTGAAGTTCATCCCTTTGGCGGTGAAGTAGCCGTTGTTCAGAACATTGAAGTGCGTGAGCGTCGCGCCTTTGGGAAATCCCGTCGTGCCGCTGGTGAACTGAATGTTGATGGGATCGTCGGGCTGCATACGAAGGGCGCGCGCTTCGAGAATCGCGTCGGAGTCGCTCGGCGCCATGGCGGCAAGATCGCGAAACCGGTAGAAGCCCGGGATCCTGCGATCGGTGATCGCGATCACCGATCGCAGGTCCGGAAGCTTCGCCGAGCGAAGCGCGCCCGGGGCGTAGGAATCGACTTCGGGCGCCAGGTCTCGGATCATGCCGACGTAGTCGCTCGACTTGAACTTGTCGGCCAGGATGAGCGCCTTGCAGCCCACCTTGTTGAGCGCGTACTCGAGCTCGGACAGCCGGTAGGCGGGGTTGATGTTGACCAGCACCAAACCGGCCTTGGCGGTGGCCCATTGAGTGAGGATCCATTCGACGTTGTTCGGCGACCAGATGCCGATTCGGTCACCGGGCTCGAGGTCCAGACCGGTCAGACCGCGGGCGAGCTCGCCAACCGCCGCGCCCAGTTGGCCATAGCTCCAGCGAACGTCCTGATGGCGCACCACCAGCGCCTCGCGGTCTCGCCACGTCGCGACCGCGTTGTCAAAGGCCTGTCCCAAAGTCTGGTAGACCAGCGGCTCGTCGGTAGTTCCATTGACATAGCTTTCTCTGGGTTTACTCATGGGCGTCCCTTGCTCCTCATTCTCAGCACTCCCTATTCTGTTTCGAAGGCCGTTCGGAGGACCCACCCGAATGGGCAGAGTCCTTCCAGGGTAGACGAGTCGCGCCGAGCCGCGCAGTAGGATGGCTCGATCTTGACCAGCCCTGCCCAGCGCTCCGGTCCCCGCGTCGACGGACCGGCCGAGTCCACACGCCCGCGCCGGGCCGAAGCGGCCAAGATCCTGCGCCTGGCCGGACCGCTGATCCTCGGCCAGCTTGCTGGTGTGCTCATGACCTTCGTCGACACGGTCATGGCCGGTCGGCTATCGGCCGAAGCCCTGGCCTCGGTGGCGGCCGGCGCGGCGGTCTGGCACACGATCATGCTCTTCGGCATGGGCGTCCTCCTCGCGGTCTCCCCGTCGGTCGCCTTCCTCTACGGTGCCGGTGAGCGCCGCAAGATCGCTTCGCTTACGCGCCAGGCGCTCTGGATCGCCGCCGGCCTCACGGCCCTCACGATCGCCGTCTACTTCGGAGCCGCGGCACTCTTGCAAGCTCTCGAGATCGACCCGACCCTGCACCCTACGATCCTCGGCTATCTCCGAGCTCTTCTCTGGGGAGCGCCCGCCATGTACGCGTTCCTCGCCCTGCGATTCCTGTGCGAGGGCATGGAGATCAGCCGCCCGGTCATGTACTTCGGCTTTGTCGGCCTCGCCGTGAACGTGGTCGCAAACTACGGCCTCATCTACGGCCACTGGGGTCTTCCTGCCCTGGGCGCGGTCGGCTGCGGCCACGCAACGTCGGCGGTTTGGTGGACCGAGCTCGCAGGACTCGTCGTCTACATCGGCCGGCATCCGAGGCTCGGACCTCTGCATATCTTCGGCCGCTTCGATCCGCCTCGACTCGATCAGCTTCGAGAGCTTCTACGGCTAGGCCTCCCGATCGGCTTCAGCTTCTTCGTCGAGGTCAGCATGTTCGCGGGCGTCGCTCTCCTGATGGGCTCGATCAGCGCGATCGCGGTGGCAGGGCACCAGATCGCCATCAACGTAGCCTCGACCACCTTCATGGTGCCTCTCGGCATCTCGCTGGCAACCACGGTCCGGGTCGGAAGGGCCCTCGGGCGGGGAGATCCTCGCGGCGCTCGCCGAGCCGGCTGGTTGGGCATGCAGCTCGCGCTCGCCATCAACGTTCTCTCGGCGGCGCTGCTCGTGACATTCCCCGGACCGATCGCGAGCATCTACACGCGCGACCAAGGGGTCATCGCGATCGCCGTTCAGCTTCTCGTGCTGGCTGCGATCTTCCAGCTCTCGGACGGACTGCAAGTGTCGGCCGCCGGAGCGCTTCGTGGCGTCAAGGACACGCGCGGACCGATGATCGTCACCGTCGTCGCCTACTGGCTCATCGGTCTGCCCTTCGGGTACTGGCTCTGCTTCCACCGAGACCTTGGCCCCCGCGGACTGTGGATCGGCATCATCGGCGGGCTCACCGTGGCCGGAGTGCTACTCGCCGCCCGATTCCGGCATCTGACCCGCTC
>CALZIK010000105.1 GCA_945787635.1 Thermoanaerobaculia bacterium
CCGCCGACTGCAGCCAGCGCGCGCAGCACGCCGGTCGAGCGGCCGCTCGCGCGCCCCCGGGCTCGCTCCCTGTCGCCGTCGAAGTCTTCGACCAGGACCATCGTCGAGAGATCGTCGGGAAGCGCGATGGCCTTCTGCAAGCCGGCGGCGGTGGAACCCTGAAGCGGCGCGAAGCAGAGAACGCCCTCCCGGTCCTCCTCGAGCAGAAACTGGATGGTGCGGTCGCAAAGTCCGCAGACACCGTCGAAGAGAACCAGGTGGCGCCCGCGGGAGGAGTGCCGCGCCGGCAGCCATTCGGAGTCGAAGGTGAACAGGTGAATCATGACCATGCCGAGGGTGAGGTCGGCGAAGTTGACCACCAGGAGGATACCGAGCTGAAGGGCGAGGGTCGCGAGCCAGATCCACGGGCGGGCTCGCCTGACAAGCGCCAAGGGCAGCGCCAGAATCTCGAGGGTGAGGGCGCCCCAGGTCGCCAGCCTGAGCGCTCCTTCGGGAAGGGCGAGGGCCGCGTCCCGAATCCAGCCGGACCGGGCGAGGGGATTGTCGAGCACGTGAGCCAGCGCCGAGCCGTCGATCCAGCTCGGGCTGCCCAGCTTGACCAGGCCGCTGTAGGTGTAGCCCGCCATGAGCAGCCACCATCCGGTGGCCCAGACCGCCGTCGGGAAAAACCAGGAACCCGGCGGTCTGGCTCTCGAGCGCGGTCGCAGCCGCTCGGTGGGCGGCAGCAGCATGGTCAGCGCCAGCACCAACCCGACGTAGGGTAGCGCGGGATTGGCGATCAGATTGTTGCGGTGAAAAAGCGCCGTCCACCCGAACCAGAGAACCACGGCCGCCGGTCGCCGGAAGACACCCACCGTCAGGAAAACCGCGGCCACGAGGAGCACCCAGACGAAGAGTCCGACCGCTCGCGGGCTGTCCCATAGGTAGAGCGGGTTCGGGAAGAAGGGGAAGGTCGGATTGGTCGCGGCTTCGTGAAAGACGCCTTCGTTGCTAAACAGTTCGGCGGCGTACGGGAGCACGCCGGCGAAGTGCCAGACCAGGTAGAGGCCGAGGAGAATCCGAAAGGCTCCGAACTGGTAGGCGGACACCTTCTTCAGTTCGCGCACGGGTCCTCCAGCAGGAACCGGTCGTCACGGCCTTTGGTGAGGGTCACGATCTCGACCGCCAGGGACGCCGTCGGGGCGAGATCGAGCTCCGATCGAAGCGGGCCCGAGCGCGCGAGCCCGAAGCAGAAGACTGGACGCCAGACCTCTTCCGGAAGCCGTGGAGCGTAGGACAGGGCCGCGCCGTAGACGTTGCGCCGGTTGTAGGGGCCGGCGAGGCGGCCGTAGAGCTCGGGAGTGATCTCCCTGCGTCTGGTTTCCCCGTCGGTCCCCGTTTCGAGCAGGGTGAAGCGGGCGGCGAAGGTCTCGTGGCCGTCGACGTCGGAGAAGACCTTGGGAAGAGGGGCGATTCCGGTCGCGAGACCCAGGCCCTTGAGCCATCGAAGGCCGAGAGTGTCTCCCGCCATGGCCGTGCAGGCGATGATCAGCAGGATCCGAGCGACCCTGTTGGCGCGCGAAACCGCTTTCGCCGTCACGCCGAGCTCGCTCAAGGCTCGACGATCCGACCACGTCGGCGCTTGAGCTCACTGCGTCGGCGCTTGTCCTCGAGCCTTCGGCGCTTGGCGGCCCTCGGCTGCCGCGTCGGCCTGCGCTTACGCTTCGGCTCGAGCGCTCGGGCGAGGAGCTCGGCGAGCTTGATCCGCGCCGCCTCACGGTTCGCGGCCTGGGTTCGATGTTTCTGCGAGACCACCCGCAGCACGCCGGCTTTGTTGATCCGGGTCGCGAGCCGCTCGCGCACCCGTATCTGCTGGGCTTCGTCGAGGACCGAGGTGCGCTCGAGGTCGTAGAGCACGGTCACCCGGGTCTCGACCTTGTTGACATTCTGGCCGCCCGGTCCGGAGCTTCTCGAAAGAGCGTACGCGAGCTCGCGTTCGGGTATAACCAGATTGTCGTCGACGAAGAGCATCGGCGGCCTCTCGGGGACGCTAGCATCTTGCGCCGGTTTCTCGGTTTCGACCGTGGAGAGTTGCGCCGCGGGCTGCTAGGGTAGCGTTTCGAAGACCGGCGTTCCGACATCGGTTGTCGTCATCTCGGGACCACGAATGAAGCCGCCTCCCTTCGACTATCTCGCGCCCTCGTCGTTGGAGGAGGCTCTGGACGTTCTGGCCGAGAAGGGCGGCGAAGCCAAGCTGCTGGCCGGAGGTCAGAGCCTCGTGCCGGTGCTGAACTTTCGACTTGCGCAGCCGGCGCTGCTCGTCGATCTGAACCGGATCGCCGAGCTCGACTACATCGACGTAGACGAAGCCGGAGCCGTGCGCATCGGCGCGATGACCCGCCAGCGCGCGCTCGAGCGCGACCCGCGGATCGCGGCGAGCGCCCCGCTTTTGGCGGAGACGATGCCGCTGATCGCGCATCCGCAGATTCGCAACCGCGGCACGATCGGCGGGAGTCTGGCTCACGCCGATCCCGCCGGAGAGCTACCGGTGGCGGCGGTAGCGCTCGACGGCGAGATCGTCCTGCGCGGCCGCAGGGGAGAGCGTACCGTGGCGGCAGCCGACTTTTTCGTTGGCCTCATGACGACGGCGATGACCGAGGACGAGATGCTTTGCGAGTTGCGGCTTCCGGCCACGCCGAAGCGCACCGGCTGGTCGTTTCGCGAGATTGCGCGGCGACACGGCGACTACGCCCATGCCGGGGTGGCGGCGCGCATGACCCTGGCCGACGACGGCACGATCGCGCGCGCTAGATTGGTCTATCTGAGTGCCGGCGAGGTTCCTCTGTCGGCGACCGCAGCGACCGGTGTGCTCGATGGAGGGGCTCCCTGCGAGGAGCTTTTTGCCGAGGCAGCTTCCACGGCGCGTGGCGAAGTGGACCCCAGCGACGACATTCATGCCACCGCCGAGTTCAAGAAACATCTCGCCGAGGTGTTGACTCGGCGGGCGCTGGCGGCCGCGTGGGAGCGGGCACGGGCGGCCCAGCGATGAGCCGTCACTCGGTATCGACCGAAGTCAACGGTCGCCTCTACGAGCGCGAGGTGGACGCGCGGCTTCTTCTCTCGGACTTCCTGCGCCATGAGCTCGGCCTGACCGGGACGCACGTCGGTTGCGAGCACGGCGTTTGCGGCGCCTGTACGGTGCTGCTCGACGGCGAGCCGGTGCGCTCGTGCTTGATCTTTGCGGTGCAGGCCGATGGCCGAAAGCTCGCGACGGTCGAAGGCCTGGCGTCCTCGCCTGACGAGCTGCATCCGCTGCAACAGGCCTTTCGCGATGCCCATGGCTTGCAGTGCGGCTTCTGCACCGCTGGGATCCTGATGACGATGGTGCCGTTCCTGGAGGAGAATCCTGCTCCCACCGAGACCCAGGTGCGCGAGGCGCTTTCCGGGAATCTTTGCCGATGCACGGGCTATCAGCACATCGTCGACGCCGTCTTGCTGGCGGCGGAGAGACGCGCGTGAAGATCGCCAACCTCGCCACCATGACCTCCGCGCTTCGATCAGGCGCCATGCCACTGACCGAGTTTCTCGACGACCTGGATCAGGGCTTTGATCAATTGGAGTCGAAGTTCCATGCGTTCGTGCCCGAAAAGGGCCGCTTCGATCGGCTCCGCCGGGAAGCCGCCGAGCTCGTCGAGCGCTTTCCGTCTCCCGAGAGCCGGCCTTCGCTCTTCGGCCTTCCGATCGGAGTCAAAGACATTTTTCGTGTCGAAGGATTCCCGACCGCCGCCGGCAGCCGGCTGCCACCCGAGGAGCTGGCCGGGCCCGAGGCCAGGGTGGTCACCCAGCTCAAAGCGGCAGGTGCTCTGATCATGGGCAAGACCGCGACCACCGAGTTCGCCTACTTCGCTCCTGCGCGGACGCGGAATCCGCACGACCCGGCCCATACTCCCGGTGGTTCCTCGTCTGGATCGGCCGCGGCGGTGGCGGCGGGCCTCTGTCCCCTCGCTTTGGGAACCCAGACGATCGGTTCTATCTCGCGGCCGGCGTCCTACTGCGGCGTGGTCGGCTACAAGCCGAGCTACGACCGGGTGTCGCGCGAGGGCGTGATCCCGCTTGCGCCATCGGTGGATCATGTCGGAGTTTTCGCTCCCGACGTGGCCGGCGTCGAACGGGTCGCGGCCGCGGTTTGCGAGGGTTTTCAAGAGGTCTCCGGGCGGGGCCGTCCGGTTCTGGCGATCCCCGGCGGCGCCTACCTGCGGCGAGCCGACAACGACGGGCGAAGCCTGTTTCGCGAGACTTGCCTGCGTCTCGTGGCCGCCGGCTACGAAGTGCGCAGAGTGGACGAGGCGTTTAGTGACTTCGAGGGTGTCGAGTTGCGGCATCGGGCGATCGTCGCGGCCGAAGCCGCTCGCGTACACGCGGAGTGGTACGAGCGGTTTCGCGATCTCTACCATTCGAAGACAGCGCAGTTGATCGAAGAAGGGCGCCGAATCTCGGACTCCGAGCTTCAAACCGCTCTGGTGGGGTGCGAGTCGTTGCGCGAGGAGCTCGAGTCACTCCGAACGGCCAATGGCATCGACCTGTGGATCTCGCCAGCCGCTCCGGGCGCCGCGCCACACGGGCTCGAATCGACCGGCGATCCGATCATGAACTTGCCGTGGAGCCATTGCGGACTGCCGACCGTCGCGATTCCGGCGGGCGCCGGGGCTAATGGCTTGCCCGTCGGGCTTCAGGTCGCGGCTGGCTGGTGGCAGGATGAGAAGCTCCTCGCTTGGTGCCTGGATCTAGAGCAGGCCCTGATGCCGGCTTGACCGGCCGCGAGAACCGGTTCCGGATGTCCCATCTCAAGCACGAAATCCGCCGCGGCGCCTACGCCGACTCGATCGTTCTGATGCAGCTGCAGAGCGCCCTGGCGAAGCTCGACGGCGTCGAGGACGCCGGAGTCGTGATGGCAACGCCGGCGAACCGAGAGCTGCTTGCGGCCAACGGCCTCGAGCCGCGAGGAGATCTCGCGGTGGGCCCTGACGATCTTCTGATCGTCGTGCGTGCGGAGTCGGCGTCGGCTGCCGAGGCCGCCCTGGCCGAGGTCGACCGGCTGATGAAACGGGATGCGGAGTCGGGGACCTCGACCTATCGGCCGAAGAGCCTGCGTTCCGCGCTCGTGAGCCATCCCGACGCCCGCTGGGTGCTGGTGTCGGTCCCGGGTCGATACGCCGCCGGCGTCGCCCGCGAGGCGGTCGCGGCTCGGCGTCACGTCTTTCTCTACAGCGACAACGTGTCGATCGATGACGAGGTCGAGCTCAAGCGGAGGGCGGTGGGCGAAGGGGTCCTCGTGATGGGGCCGGACTGTGGAACCGCGACAATCGGCGGCGTGGGGCTCGGGTTCGCCAATCGCGTTCGCCGTGGCCCGATCGGAATCGTCGCGGCTTCGGGTACCGGCCTTCAGGCGGTGGCGAGCCGCATCGACGCGCTCGGCTCGGGCGTGTCCCACGCCCTCGGCACCGGTGGCCGGGACCTCTCGGGAGCGGTCGGCGGGGCGACGGCTCTCCAGGCCCTCGACCTTCTGGCGCGCGACCCCGAGACCCGGGTCGTCGTCCTGGTCTCGAAGCCGCCGGCACCGGAAGTCGCAGCCAAAGTCCTGGCGGCGGCGCGCGCGACCGGCAAACCCGTGGTCGTGGCCCTGAGCGGCACCATGCCGCCGCTCGACCGCGTCGGTTACCTGCACTTCGCTTCCAGCCTTCGCCGGGCGGCGGATCTCGCGGTCGAGCTCGCGGACGGCGACGGCGGCGGCACGAGCGGAACCCGAGCGACGTCCGCCGGCGGACCGGGTTTCGTGCGCGGGCTCTTCTCCGGGGGCACCCTGGCGCTCGAGACGACCCAGGCGCTACGGTTCTTTCTCGCCCCGCTGGCCTCCAACCTAGGAGTCGAAGGGGTGGCGGCCCACGGCGAGGGCTCCGGCCATCTGATTCTGGATCTGGGGGCCGACGAATTCACCGTGGGACGCCCTCACCCGATGATCGATTCCGATCTTCGGCTGCGGAGGTTGGCGCAGGAGGCATCGAATCCGGACGTCGGGGTGATTCTGCTCGATCTGGTGCTCGGGGACGGTTCGCATTCCGATCCGGCGGCCGAGCTCGAGCCGGCGATTCGTGCCGCACTCGGGAAGAGCGGCCTCACGATCGGCGTGCTGGTGGTCGGAACCGACTCCGATCCGCAGGATCTCTCCGGCCAGATCGAGCGCCTGGAAGCAGCTGGCGCCAAGGTAGTTCGGACTACCGATGAGCTGATTGCCCTGGTGGTCTCGACCGCGGGCGATGCCCTCTCGACTGCCGAAGCTCGACCGGTGCCGCTCGAGGATCTCGAAGCGATTTCTTGTATCAACGTCGGCCTCGAGCATTTCCACGACAGCCTGGCCGGCCAGGATCTCCCGGTCGTTCACGTCGATTGGCGACCACCGGCCGGCGGCAAGGCGAAGCTCCAGGCGATCCTCGCCAGGATGGGCTGAAGAAGCTCGAAAGGACAGGACCGAGACGATGAAACAGCTGAGAATCGACGAAGCCAACCAAGAGGCGACTCGGCGCATGATCGACGCCAGGCCCATGCTCTCGACGATCGCGACGGCCGCCGAGGTCATTCCGGCGCTGGCAGCAGCCGAGCGGCGGCTCCTCCATGCCGGTCCGCCGATCGAGTGGGATCGCATGTCCGGGCCGCTGCGCGGTGCGGTGATCGGCGCCGCGATCTTCGAGGGTTGGGCGAAAAGCGAAGCCGAGGCCGAGAAGCTGGCGGCCGCGGGTGAGATCGATTTCGATCCGTGCCATCACCACGGCGCGGTGGGGCCCATGGCGGGCGTCACCTCGCCTTCGATGGCGGTCTACGTGGTCGAAAACGAGACCCACGGCAACCGGGCGTTCTCGAATCTCAACGAGGGATACGGCAAGGTGCTTCGCTACGGCGCCTACGACGCCGAGGTGCTCGACAAACTGCGATGGATGAACGACGAGATGGCGCCGATCGTCAAGTCCGCGATCGAAGCCGCCGGCGGGATCGATATCCGGGCGCTCCTCGCCGAAGCTCTCCACATGGGCGACGAGGGGCACAATCGCAACAAGGCGGGCTCGCTGCTCTTCGCCAAACTCCTGGCGCCGCACATCGCAGGCAGCGCGGCGAGCGCGGCGGACGCCGGGGCCCGTCGGAAGGTCCTCGAGTTTCTGGGCGACAACGCCCTCTCGGTGCTCAATCCGGTGATGGCGGCTTGCAAGGCTATGGCAGACGCCGGGCACGGCATCGAGGGCTCGACCATCGTCACCGCCATGGCCAGAAACGGCACCGACTTCGGCATCCGGGTCTCCGGGCTCGGCGCCGACTGGTTTGCCGCGCCGGCGGCAACACCCGACGGTCTCTACTTCTCCGGCTTCAGCGCCGCCGACGCCAACCCCGACATCGGCGACTCGACGATCACCGAGACCGCGGGGCTGGGCGCCTTCGCCATGGCCGCCGCGCCGGCGATCGTGTCGTTCGTTTCGGGCAAACCTTCGGACGCGCTCGAAGCGACGCTCGAGATGTACGAGATCACCTTCGCCGAGCACGACCATTTCACGATTCCGCCCCTCGATTTCAGGGGCTCGCCCACCGGCATCGACCTTCGCCGGGTGGTCGAGCTCGGCATCACGCCCCGGGTCAATACCGGCATCGCCCATCGCGAGGCCGGCATCGGCCAGGTCGGAGCCGGACTGGTCCGTCCGCCGATCGAGATCTTCGAACAGGCTCTCGTCGCCTACGCCGAACGCTACGACCTCGGATGAGACGCACCGAGTCGAGGAGACAATTGCCATGAATCGCCAAGACACCATCGCCACACTCGCCAGCGCCCGTTGGTACGACCTGACCCAGCCGCTGTCGATCTTCACGCCGCCATCTCCCGGCGAGATGCCGCTCCAGGTCCACTTCTTCAAGCGCCTCACCGGTTCCTGGGGTGGGGGGCAAGGCGCCAACGGACAGCTCATCGAATGGTCGAACAACACCGGTACCCACGTGGTCGGGCCGCGGGCGTTTCACTCGGGAGCCCGCTCGCTCGCCGACATTCCGCTCACCGACGTCTGCGGCGAGGGCGTGCTGGCGGACGTTTCAGATGCGGTCGAGGACTACGGGTTCTACACCCCCGAGATGATCGAAGAGCGGGTCGAGGTGAAAGAAGGCGACATCCTGGTGATCCACACCGGCTACCACCGCTACGCCTACGACCAGCCCGACGTGGCCAATCCCAAGGCCCAGGGCGGCATCGAGAACAAGGAGTTCGGCTACTACGTCCGGCACCCCGGACCGGCTCCGGGTTTCTTCGAGTGGGCACTCGAGAAAAAGCTCAAGGCCGTGGCGGTCGACTGCGGCTCGGCCGAGCACCCGATGAACACCCACGTTCGGCGGCTCCATGCGCCCGAGTTCGCCAAGGCCGAGGCGCGCGCTCGAGCGTCCACCGGCAAGAGTTGGGACGAGCTCTTTCCTCCTGCGGACTACTACGCCTTGACCCACCGCACAATCCCCAACTCGGGGCTGCTTCTGGTCGAGGCCCTGGGCGGCGAGATCGACGAGCTTCTGAATCAGCGCGCATGGTTTTTCATCCCGCCGTTGCCGTTCATGGAGGTCGAGTCGTCTTGGAGCCGTGCGGTCGCTCTCGGTCCGCCGGAAGGCGCCAGCGAGAGCGAGTTCCTCTCGGCGATGGCCGATATCGAGATGCTCGACATGACCCTTCCCTTCAGCGTGCAGACACCGCAGTGGGCCAACTACGAGCCGTTGTCGATCAAGTACACCAAGCGGGTGGGCGGCCAGGATCTGGGATTGGGGCGCAACAATGCCCACTGCCGGGCGAGCTTTCATCTCGCCACTCACATGGACGGCGAGAAGCACTTCTGGGCCGGTGGCCGGACCATCGGGCAAGTGCCGCTCGAGTACTGGCACGGCCCAGGCGTGATCGTCGACATCTCGGACGACGTCAGCGATTCGAGCGTCTACACGCCCGCGATGATCGAGGAAAAAGTCGACCTGCACGACGGCGACATCCTGTTGATCAAGGCGGGCTGGCACAAGTACGGCTGGAACAGCCCGGATTCCGACGAGTTTCGCTACATGATCCAGCACCCGGGCCCCTCGCCGGAGTTCGCCGACTGGTGCATCGAGCGAAAGATCAAATGGCTGGGCATCGACTGCGTGGCGATGGAGCACCCGATGAACACGATTCAGAGGATCTTCCATCCCGGCCAGTTCGCGGTCGCCAACGCCAAGCTCAAGAAGCAGTACGGCAAGGACTGGGACGAGGTCTACCCGCAGGACAAGTACTACCAGGACATGCACTTGAACCTCTTTCCCAAGAGCATCGTCCACGCCGAGAACCTCGGCGGCGCGATCGCCGATGCCGAGACCGGCCGCTACTACATCGCCGCGTTCATCCAGCGCGGCATGGAGCTGGCGTCGTGCTGGGGGCGGTTCGTGGCGTTTCGGGAGCGCGGGTAGAAGAACCGGTATCGAGCGCAGACGGCGAGGCGGCAGGCAACCCGCCAGGGGCCGCCTCGGGCTTCCCGGCCTGCATGCGTCAGGCCCTCGGCTGCGCGACGCTTCGCGCAAACTGCCGGTGGCCTCCGCCTCACCCTCTGGAGCGCTCGCGACGAGCCCCCTGGCGGGTTGCCTGCCGCCTCGCCTGGACTCTTCGACAAGCATCCGCAGGGTCTTTCTAGCGGCGACTTTGTGGTCAGAGATTTGGTGACGTGAGCGCCGAGTCCGCGAACGGCTTGTCAGTGCGCTGACTCGAAGCGAGACTACGTCTTGCCACGCCGAGAAGCGTGAGGTTCTCGAGGCCGGGGCGGGGGCGGGTTGGCCAGGGGGCTCGGCGCAAGCGCTCGCGCGGACGATTCGGAGGGCACGGATGGTTTGCGCGCAGCGGCGCGCAGCCGAGGGCCGGACCCCGGCAGGTCGAGAAGCCCGAGGCGGTCCCTGGCCAACCCGCCCCCGCTCCGGCCGTTCCTCACGCGGTGGTCCGGTTGACCACCAACCCAACCCTTCCCTCGCATCGCAGCCGAGCATCACCCCTACGGCAACTCTTCTTCCGGCAGTCCGAAGTAGTGCCCGAGCTCGTGCACCACGGTGTCCCTGATCTCGCGCAGGAGCTCGCGGCGGGTCTCGCAGGTCTCGAGGAGCGGCAGCCGGTAGACCACGATGCGGTCGGGAAGATCGAGGCCGTAGGTCGAGGGGCCGCGCTCCGGGAGCGGCACGCCTTGGTAGAGGCCGAGGAGGGTGTCCTCCTCGGGGTCGAGGCCGACCGAGAGCAGGTCGTCCTCGGTGGGCTCGTCCTCGACGGTGACGGCGACATTCTCGATCGCCTCCTGGAGGTCCTCGGGAATCCTCTCCAGGGCCTCGACGACCGCCTGCTCGAAGTCTCGCCTGCCCATTCTCAGCATCGGGGGACTCTACGAGCCGGCTTTCCGGTTGTCGAGGAGTATGGAAGAGTAGATGTTGCAAAGGAGACGAATGGATGAAGAAAATACTGCAATGGGTGGGCGCGATCGGCATGGTCGCGGTCGTGGCCTGCGCGCCGCCCGGGGACGACGCCGCGATGGTTGAGAGCGATCTCAGCGGCGCCGGCGATGTCGCCGAGCGGCTCGCGCGGTACGCGCCCACCGAGCTGTCGGCTGATCTTGCCGGAGTTCCCGAGAGTGAGCTCGAGGTGCTCAAAGAGATCCTCGAGGCCGCGAGGATCATGGACGAGATTTTTCTTCGGCAGGTCTGGCAGGGAAATCCGGCGAAGCGGGCCGAGCTCGAAAGTGCCGAAGCCGACGTCAAGCGCTTCTACGACATCAATTTCGGTCCGTGGGACCGGTTGGCGGAGAATGAGCCCTTTCTCGGAGACGGAGAGCATCCTCCCGGCGCCGGCTACTACCCCGAGGACATGACCAAGGCAGAGTTCGAAGCCTGGCTCGAGGCGCACCCCGAGGACCGGGAGGCGCTCACCGGGCTTTTCACCTTGGTGCAGCGCGACGGCGACCGCCTGGTCGCGATTCCGTACTCGGTGGCGTTCCAGGAGTTCCTCGAGCCGGCCGCGGCTCATTTGCGCAAAGCCGCCGAGCTGACCACCAACGAGTCGCTCCGGACGTTTCTCGCGTCGCGCGCGGACGCCTTCCTCACCGACGACTACTACCAGAGCGACAAGGACTGGATGGATCTCGCCTCCCCGGTCGAGGTTACGATCGGCCCGTACGAGACCTACGAAGACGGCCTCTTCGGCTACAAGGCGGCGTTTGAGGCGTTCGTGACGGTCAATCTGCCGGAAGAATCCGCCAAGCTCGAGCGCTTCAAGGCGCTGTTGCCCTGGCTCGAGTCGAACCTGCCGATTCCCGACGATCTGAAGAACGAGCGCGGCACCGACAGCCCGATGCGGGTCGTGGACGAGGTCTTCGTCGGCGGTGACTCCAAGGCCGGCGTCCAGACCCTGGCGTTCAACCTGCCCAACGACGAGCGCGTGCGCGAGGAGAAGGGCTCGAAGAAGGTCATGCTGAGAAATGTCCTCCGAGCCAAGTACGACAAGATCTTGGTGCCGATCGCCGAGCGGGTGGTCGTTTCCGATCAAGTCGGCGACGTTTCCTTCGACGCCTTCTTCGCCGAGGTGCTGCACCACGAATTGAGCCACGGCCTCGGACCGGGCAAGATCACCGTCGACGGTCGCGAGACCGAGGTGCGGCTCGAGCTCAAGGAGCTTTACTCGACGCTCGAAGAGGCCAAGGCCGACGTCATGGGGGTTTACAACATCCTGGCTCTGATCGAACGCGGCGAGATCGCGCCCGAGATGCGGGCCTCGCTCGAGCCCTCCTATGTCGCCGGTCTATTCAGGGCGGCTCGGTTCGGCCTGCATGAAGCCCACGGACGAGGCGTAGTGGCCCAGTTCAACTACCTGCTCGCGAAAGGCGCGCTCGAGGTCGACGAGAGCGGCCGCTTTCGCGCGGTGTCGGAGAAGTTCGGCGGCGGCATTCGCGACCTCCTGAACACCATGCTGATGCTGCAGGCGAACGGCGACTACGAGGGCACCAAGGCGTTCCTCGACACCTATGGAGTCGCGTCCGATGCGCTGGTTGCTGCGGTCGATCGTCTGGGCGACGTCCCGGTCGACATATTCCCCATCTATCCGCAGGCGGACGAGCTGGCCCCGGCGGGCTAGGACGAGTTTTTCGTGTCGACCCGAACTTTCGGCGAGCGCGTCACGCGCAACGAGGATCCACGGCTTCTGACCGGCCGCGCGCTCTTCGTGGACGATGTGAACCTGCAGCACATGGTCCACGTTGCCTTCGTGCGCAGCCCCTTCGCCCATGCCCGGCTGGGAGCGATCGACACGAAGCGGGCGCTCGAGCGCGAGGGCGTGCTCGCGGTTTACACCGCCGAGGACCTGGGCGACTACTGGCAGCCGGGGCCGCTTCTGGTGCCGCCGCCGCCGATCGCGGGCATCGTGTTCAACCAGCGCACCCAGGTGCCGCTCGCCAAGGACAAGGTTCGACACGTCGGCGAAGCGGTCGCGATGGTGGTCGCCGAGAGCCGCTACGTCGCCGAGGACGCCGTGGCGGAGATCTTCGTTCGCTACGAGTCGCTCGATCCGGCGGTCGATCTCGAAGCCGCGCTCGCCGACGGCGCGCCTCTGGTGCACGACGAGCTGGAGTCGAACGCCGCCGCGATCGTGGCTCAGGACAAGGGCGACTATGAGTCGGCGCGGGCGGCGGCGGACGTGGTGATCTCTCGGCGCTTCACCTACGATCACGGCATCGCCGCGGCGATGGAAAACCGAGGCGTGGTCGCGGATTGGGACGGGCGCGGCCAGCGGCTCACGATCTGGGACACCACCCAGGCTCCGATTCCGATCCGCAACGGCATCGCGGCCATGCTAGGTCTGTCCGAGAGCCAGGTCCGGGTGATCGCGCCGTTTATCGGCGGCGGCTTCGGACCCAAGATCATGATGTTCTACCCGGAGGAGGTCTTGATTCCCTGGGCGGCGGTCGCGCTCGAGCGACCGGTCAAGTGGATCGAGGATCGCGAAGAGAACTTCGTCGCCACGACCCACGAGCGCGGGCAGATCCACGACGCCGAGATCGCGCTCACCCGTGAGGGCCGAATCCTCGGCGTCAAGGACACCTTTCTGCACGATACCGGCGCCTATGCGCCCTACGGGCTCACCGTGCCGATCAACAGTCAGTGCACGCTTCTGGGCTGCTACGACGTTCCCAACTACGCGAGCCAGTTCACCGCGGTCTTTACCAACAAGCCGATCGTGACGCCCTACCGCGGCGCCGGGCGCCAGCACGGGGTCTTCGTCATGGAGCGGCTTCTCGACGTCGCGGCACGCCAACTCGAGATCGACCGGGTCGAGATCCGTCGCCGGAACTTCCTCGATCCGGACGCGTTCCCGGTCAACCACGAGATCATCTACCAGGATTTCGCTCCGCTCACCTACGACAGCGGCAACTACGAGCCGATCCTCGACCAGGCGCTCGAAAAGATCGGCTATAAGGAGTTCATCTCGACAATCCAGCCGGCGCTGCGCGCCGAGGGGCGCAAGGTGGGTATCGGCGTCGTCGCTTATGTCGAAGGCACCGGCATCGGGCCGTATGAAGGCGCCAGGGTGCAGGTCCAGGCCTCGGGGCGAGTGGCGGTCGCGACCGGCATCGGCACCCAGGGGCAGGGCCACATGACCTCGTTCGCGCAAGTGGTAGCCGATCAACTCGGCGTCGGCGTGCGCGACGTCGACATCGTAACCGGAGACACCGATCAGTTTCACTGGGGCGCCGGCACGTTCGCCTCGCGCGGGGCGGTGGTCGCCGGCAACGCGATTCACGCCGCGGCCAAGTCGGTGCGCGCGAAGATCCTCAAGGCCGCGAGCCGGGAGCTCGAAGTCGCCGAAAACGATCTCGAGATCGTCGACGGCGAGGTGCGGGTCAAAGGCGTTCCCGGCAAGTCCCTGCGGCTGGGAGAGCTGGCGCTTCTGGCCAACCCGATGCGCGGCGCTGTGGAGCCCGGAACCGAGCCGGGCCTGGAGGCAACGGACTATTTCGGGCCCGAGCGAGGCGCGACCGCCGCCGGCGTGCACGCGATGATCGTCGAGGTCGACCCGGAGACCTTCGACGTCGATATTCAGCGGTACGTGGTCGTTCACGATTGTGGCGAGGTGATCAATCCGCTGATCCTGGATGGCCAGATCCAGGGCGGCGTCGCCCAGGGAATCGGCAACGCTTTCTATGAAGAGCTGGTCTTCAGCGAGGACGGTCAGATCATGAACGCCTCGTTCATGGACTATCTCCTACCCACCGCGCTCGAAATCCCCCGCATCGAGAGCGGGCACGAGACGACGCCGTCCCCGCTCAACGAATTGGGGGTGAAAGGAGCCGGCGAGGCCGGAGCCATTCCGGTCGGTCCGCTGTTCGCGCAAGCGGTCGAGGATGCCCTGGCCGCCACCGGCATCGAGATTCTCGAGATCCCCATCAAGCCGAACAAACTGTGGGAGATGACCCGCTCGAAAAGGAGTTGAGTTGGAGATGATTTGTCGAAAGACCAGCCTGTGGGCCCTCCCGATGCTGGCGATTCTCGCGATTGGGTGTGGCGGCTCGAGTACCGAGCTGACCTGGGCGCAGTGGCGCGGCCCGAACGGGCTGGGAATCTCGGACGCCATCGACGTGCCGCTCTACTGGAACCGGGACGGCGCGGGCATCAAGTGGTCGGCCCCGATCGAAGGCACCGGCACCTCGTCCCCGATCGTGGCCGGCGATCGGGTCTACGTCACCAGCGCGACTGCGGCTCAAGTAGGCCAGGAGGTCGAGCTGAGGCTCGCGAGCTTCGATCTCGACAGCGGCAAGAAGCTGTGGCAAACCATCGTGATCCAGCGGCCTCGCGAGAGAATGCACCTGATCAACTCCTCCGCCGGACCCACCCCCGTCACCGATGGGCGGCACGTGTTCGCCTACTTCGGGTCGCACCTCGCGGCGCTCGACACCCGCGGCAAGACCGTCTGGGTCAAAGAGATCGATCCGGAGTACCTCGAGGAGGCGCGCTACGCGGCGGGCAGCTCACTGATCCTGTACGACGACATGGTCGTCGTGCTGCGCGACCGCGAGCGAGTCGGCGACGAGCTCGAGGGTTGGATCGCGGCCTTCGACAAAGCCACGGGAGAAACCGTCTGGAAAAAGAAGACCGGTCCAAGCTGCTGCTCCTATGTCACGCCGCTGGTCATCGACGGCGCCGAGGGTCGCGAGCTGTTCGTGGTTCTGGCCGGCTATGTTTCGTCCTACGATCCTCAGACCGGAAAGCGGCTGTGGCGCAAGAAACAGGCTATTGCCCAGCCGGTGTCGAGCCCGGTCACCGAGGGCGATCTTCTGTGTGTCGCCAGTGGCGCGCACGGCCACCGCCAGGCTCGGTGCTGGGAGAAGAGCGTCGAGAACGGCGCGGTGGAGTGGAAGGGGCTGTGGAAATACGCCAAATGGGTTCCCGATACGTCGTCGCCGGTGCTCCTCGACGGCCGGCTCTTTCTCTTGACGGAGAAGGGCATCCTGAGAGCGATCGACGCCCGCACCGGCAGGCTGGTGTGGCAGAAGCGGCTCGAACGGTCCGGGTATCGTGCTTCGCTGGTCGCGGCGGGCGGCAATCTCTACGCGGTGGCCCAGACCGGAACCGTTTCGGTCGTCAATCCGGCCGAGGGCGAGACGCTGGCGATCAACAGCATGCCCGAGGAGAGCTACGTGGCCTCACCCGCCGTCGCCGGAGGCTGTCTTCTGGTTCGAAGCGACAGCCATCTCTACTGCATTGAAGGAACCGACGCCGCGACCGTATCGGCCGGATCCGGAGTTCCCGTTCCAGAGGAGTCTGCGAAATGAGCGCGAGAATCGAAAAGGCCCTAACGCGGTCGCTGTTCGGCTTGTTGGCAGTCTTGGTCCTGGGCGGCTGCGAGAGGGGCGAAGTCAGCGCAGGAAGCTGGCCGCAGTGGAGAGGACCGAACGGCTCCGGCGTGTCGGAGGAGATCGGTCTGCCGGTGAGTTGGAGTGCCGACGAGGGCATCCGGTGGGGAGTCGAGCTTCCTGGAACCGGAATCTCTTCACCGATCGTCGGAAACGACGTGGTCTACGTCACGGCGGGAGAGGGCACAGTCGAGCAGAGCCTGGTCGTGATTGCTCTGGATCTCAAAACCGGCGCGACGCTCTGGAAGACGGAAGTGATCAAGCGACCCGCGGAGACGCTTCACGACATGAACCGTTCCGCATCTGCCACCCCGGCGACCGACGGCAAGAGTATTTTCGTCTATTTCGGATCGCACCTGGCGGCGGTCAGCGTAAAGGGCAAGCTGCTCTGGGTGAAGGAGATCTACAGCGACTATCTCGAATACTCGCGCTATGGCGCCGGCTCTTCGCTTGTGTTGACCGATGACGCGGTAGTTGTTTTTCGAGATCGCGAGTACCCGCGCGACTGGCCGGGTTGGCTGGCAGCCTACAGCAAAGTGAACGGCGAAGAAGTCTGGAAACGCGAGTGGACGGACAGTTGCTGCTCCTACACGACGCCACTCATGATCAACTTCGCCAACCAGAGCGAGATTCTCGTGGCCCAGGCGGGACGAGTGATGTCCTTCGAACCGAAGACGGGCGAGTCGCTGTGGCAGCGAAGTCTGCCGAACATGTGGCAACCGGTCGCGAGCCCCGTGGTGGAAGACGATCTCCTGTGTGTGGCCAGCGGGGCCCACAACGTGCGTGAGATGGGCTGCTGGCGACTCAAGTTCAAGGCAGAGAAACGGCGGATTCGAGACCTGTGGAAAGGCGATCGGACCGTGCCTGGAACCGCCTCACCGATCCTGTACAACAAGCTTTTCTACACGGTTCACGAAAAGGGCTTCACCCGCTGCTACGACGCCGAGACCGGCAACGAGCTCTGGCGGGCACGCCTGACCCAAGGCGGCTACCATGCCTCTCCGGTGGCCGGCGACGGGAAGATCTATGCAGTCAGCTGGGCGGGCACCGTGTCGGTGTTCGCAGCCCACCACAGATATCAACTACTGAGCGAGAACCCGTTGCCGGAGGGCGGAGTGCTCGCGTCCCCCGCCATCGCCGACGGCTGTCTGTTGGTCCGGACCAGCGGGCACTTGTACTGCGTGGAGGGTAACGACCCACCCACGCCGGCGGCCTTGTAGAGTACTGCCGCGAGCCGGGGCTCCCCTGTCTCCTTTCTTGCTGGAGCCGGCCCACCTTGATGGGTAGCTTCTCTGCCGATCCCTTGGGGTGTTGAGAGCGCAGGCTCGCTCTGGTAGCAACGAGGCGTAAGGAACTTGAAGGCAGACCATAAGTCCGGAGAGTCCGGCACTCTGTCCCAAGCGTGGTTGCTTGAGAGAAGGTGAGACGAGCGCATGGAGGCGCTCCCTGATGGGAAGTGTGACAAGGCCGTGTTGGCTCCTGTCGGAGCTTGCAATTGGGAGCGGGATCGCGTTCAACCACGCCACGGCGTGGGCGTTCCCAGACGGAGTCGCTTTCGACGCGCTAAGGTGCCGGTATGGATCCACAGTATGAGGCGAAGCGCAGGCTCGGAAGGAGCAAGCCGAGGCCGAAAGGCAAGAGGCGAACGACGTCGGAGTCCGGTGAGACGATTGGTCCACGAGCTGCTCAACGCGTGGCCACGTCTCTAGCGCCGCGCTACCCTTCCGGTCACCGCCTCATCGATGTGCCCACCTGGAACATGATTGCCAGTTCACTGCGACTATCGCCGCGCGAGTTGGAGGTCACGCAAGGTGTGTTCGACGAGGCCACGGAAGGCGAGATCGCAAAGCACCTGGGGATCTCGCCGCACACGGTACACATGTATATCGAGCGTCTCTATCACAAGCTCGACATTCACAGTCATGTGGCACTTGTTCTGCGGGTGATCTCCGAGCGCGATTCGGTCGGCCTCTAGGGGGTAAGCGGGAGGTACTGCTCGGTCCAATGAGGGCGACCCGAAGAACCCGATTCACGTGGGTGCCTACCTCAAGAACGAGGCCGGTTGGGCGACCAGCGTCAAGCGCAACGACGACGTGGGGAAAGTCCTGTCTGGCTCGGGCTACTCCTTCGACCTGTCGACCTGCGGCGCTGCCTGCGCCGAGACCAGCAAGCTGACGGCCTCCGACGGGGGAGCGGGCGACAGGACGTGCGGTGTGTTGCGCACACCTCGGAGGTTTTCGTCGAGTTGGGTCTGATCACCGAAGAAGAGAAGGACTGGATCGTGTCGGAAGCGGCTCAGTCCGAGTGCGGCTCGAAGAAGTAGGCACAAACTTCGATACTCGAACCGGCGGGGCCGGGCATTCGGGATTCCGGTCGGTGGCCTCCCTGGGGCAGTCTCCGGCCTCTCAACGGTGCGCGGGAAAGGCCGGCGGGCCTAGGCCGTGGCCGGAGGTAGGGTCGAGACCCGCGTGATCGCTCCGATCATCAGGAGCGCCCCCGTGAGCTGGATGGGCGAGAGAATCGAGCCGTTGACGAAGTAGTCGAAAGCCACCGCCGAGAGTGGCAGGCACAGCTCGCAGATCGCTGCGACGCGGGCGGGTGTGCGCTGGAGGCCAAAGTAGTACAAGAAGATTGCACCGCTGCCCGTGGTGACCGCGATGATCGCGATGGTCAACCAGTTGGCGCCGGTGACCTCTCCGAACGGAAAGCCCTTGCCGGTAGCAAGCAGCAGTATCGCCGTGAGTGCGGTCGTCAGCCCGTAGCGCGCGAAGGTGGCGTCACCGAAGTGAAGCGAAGCCAGGAGCTTCTTGCCGAAGACGGTCGCCGCGCCGAAGGCGGCGGCGGCAACGAGGGCCATCCCGGCGGCTTCGGTGGTGCGGCCGCCGTTGGCAAGATCGGGAAGGCGCCAGCCGAAGGCCAGCAGGTAACCGCCGGAGATCGCCACTCCCACCCAGACCAAGAACCTCCCGGTCAGACTTTCCTTCAGGACGATGGCGGCCAGAGCGACCGCGAACACCGGCTGGAACTTCTGGAGCAGAACCACCACGCTCAGTTGGTTGAAGTCGACCAGAAAGAGGGCTTTCACGATCGCCAGGGTGCCGACCACGCCGCCGGTGATGGCCACGGCTACGAGGGTGGCCCACTGGCCGGCGTCGAGATGGCGGAGCTTCGAATAGGCCTTGCCGAGAACCGGCTGCATCAGCACGAACGGCACCGCGTGGAGGAGAAACACCACCACGAGCACCGGCAGGTTGTGCAGCCTGGGGGTCAGCACCACGCCGTCGAGCCCCCAAAGCGCCGCTGCGGCGCAGATCGCAAGAGCTCCGAGCCGGCGCGGGATCAAGACTCGGCCTCCGTGGTCGTGACCCGCACAGGGGTGAGCGGCGTTTCGGCGAAATCGGGACCGGTATTCGTGGGGCGGTGGGAAAAGCACCGAATAGCAAAGCGCCGGTCGGTGCCCGGCCGCAGGGCCACCGCCATGACATGCGCTGCGGTCGGTCGCGTCAAGGCGAACTGCCATTCGCCCGCCATGGCGTCTTCTTCGACGGTGGGCGCAAAAGCGATGCGGGCCGGGGATTCGAGCTCGAATCGCGCACCGGTCATTCGGAACGGAATCCCTGAGCCGCGCGCCTTGTAATAGGCTTCCTTGAGCGTCCAGTACGTGAAGAAGCGCTCCCGCACCTCGCCGTCCGTTCGGTTCTCGAGATCGTGGAGCTCTTCGGCCGCGAAACTGTGCTCTGCGATCCGCAGGGGCTTGAGCGGCCGCTCGAGCTGTTCGACGTCGATGCCGCAGTCGGCGGTCGAGGTGACCACGCAGGCGGCGAGCCCGCGGGTATGGGTGAGGTTGAACCGCAGCCGCGCGAGTGGGACGGGTGCGGATAGCTCGGGTCGGCCCAGCCGGCTTGCTGCGAATTCCCAGGCGGTCGGCTCGACATCGTGGTAATGAGATAGCGCGACCCGAAGCAGCGACCGACCCGCGACAAAAGCCATCTGAGCGTCGGGATGGCGGATCGTCCGGATGCGGTCGGTTTCGTCGGCGGAAAGCACCGGCGACCGCCGCCAGACCTCGAGATCCGAGAGCCAGACATGAGCCTCTTCGGCCAGATCGGCACGCAGCTTCTCCGAGGGCTCGCCTATACTCGACTCGTTCAACTTTGTTTCCTGACCGGGGGATTTGTGGGCTATCGCGTCGTAGAGAACTACTATCGCAAGGAGATTTTCGAGTTCTTCCGGAGCTACCGGAATCCGTTCTACTCGGTCTCCTTCCGGCTGCAGTTTAGCCGCCTGAAGGCCTTTTTGGACGAGCGCGGCTGGAAAACCTATCTCAATCTCTGCTACTTCTTCACGCGCGCCATCCAGCCGCTCGAGGCGTTTCGGTACCGGCACGAAGAGGGCCGCTTTGTGCTCCATGACGCGATCCACCCGGGCCTGACCGTGCCGGCGGCAGGGGGGCTGTTCAGTTTCGCTTACTTTCCCTACGTCGAAGACGCGTCCCTGTTCAACGCCGAGGCGGTGCTGCCGGAGCCGGACGCTCCAGCCGACCTGGCTGAGGACGAGTCCACGATCTACGTCTATTTCACGGCCCTTCCGGGGATCCCGTTCACGACCTTCACCCACGCCACCGACGATCCTGCTGATGCGGCGCCCCGGGTGGCGTTCGGCATGCCGTACAAGGATGGGGGCGAGCTCTGGGTGCCAGTCGGAGTGCAGGTGAACCACGCCTTCATCGATGGCCGCGCCCTGGGAGATCTGTACCAGCGCGCTGTGAGCTGTTTTGAAAACCCCGAACCCTGAAGCCTGGCGGGAGGAAGAATCGATGAGCGACGATGTCTACACGTCCAATGTCCGTATCGAGAGAATCCGGGGGCCGATCCGCCGCGCGTTCCTGCCGGCCGAACAAGAGCCGGTGATGTTCGGAGTCCACTCTGAGATCGCCGCCCACTACGGCGTCAAGCCCCAGGACTATCCGCCTACCGCGACCACCCTCGACTACGTCGTGGCGGCGGCGGGCGGCTGACTCACCGGTACCTTTGCCGGAGCGCTGGAGGCGCGCGGCCCGCGGTTGGAGGAAGGCGATCTCACCTCGCAGGTCCGGGGCTTGGTGGCCAAAAACGGCAAGGTCCTGGTGATTCGCCGGATCGAGGTGACCTACCGGTTGAAGCTCGGCGAGGAACACCGGGAAGCCGCCGAGCGCGTGCACGAGTTGCACGCCGACTACTGCCCGGTGGCGAAGACTTTGTCGGGATGTGTCGAGATCGAGACGGCGCTCGAGTTCGTCTGACCGGCTCTCGAGGTGTAGCGCTCGACCTCCGTGGTCGACCGAATCCGATCCTCGAAACGCAAGAAGAGGGCCGCGAACCTTAGCCGATCCGATCCAGATCCTCGAAGGGTCGCGCCGATTCGAACTTCACTTCCAGGATTTCCGCCGCGTGCTGCGGAAAGAGTTGGCGCGCGCCCTCGTCGCCGGTGATGGTCTCGATCTCGGCGAAGAGACTCCGCGCGATCAGGACCGGTGCCCGCCGCCGGCCACCGGTGACCGGGACCACGAGGGGTCTGCGCTTGTCGGCAAAGGCCGTGATCAGCCGGTCGATCGTTGCAGTGTCCAGATGGGGAAGATCGCAGGGGATGAACATGACCGCCTCGGCCTCGGGCTCCACCCGGGTAAGCCCCGCCTGGACGGACGTCGATTGGCCCCCCGCGAACTCCGGATTCTCGACCACCTCGACCGCCAGCCCCGCGAGTGCCGCGCCGACCTCGGTTCCGCGGTGCCCGGCGACCACCAGAATCTGGCGCAGCCGGGAATCGAGGGCAGTCCGAGCGGTGCGGTAGACGAGGGGCTGGCCGTCGACGCGGTGGAGCTGCTTGACAAGGTCGCCGCCGAACCGGGACGAGCGACCCGCTGCGAGGATGATCCCGGTGACCCTGGGATGGTCGAAGTCGTCAGGTTTTTCCATGGCGAATCGCCACGATCTCGGCGATGATCGCGAGCGCGATCTCCTGGGCCCGGCGCCCACCGAGGTCTAGACCGATCGGATTCGTGATCCGCGCGACATCGTCGGCCGTAAACCCATTCTCCTGGAGTGCCGCGACGCGCTTGGAGTGCGTCTTCTTCGAGCCCAGCGCGCCGATGTAGCGCGCTGGGCTCCTCAAAGCGATCTCGAGCGCGGGGAGGTCGATCTTCAGATCGTGGGCCAGCAGCGCGAAGTATGTGTTGTCGGTGATCCGGATCCGCACGAGCGCCTCGGCGGGCCATTCGATCAAGAGCTCGTCGGCCTTGGCGAAGCGCTCCTCGGTCGCGAAGGCCGTGCGCGGGTCGATGACCACGGTCCGGAAGCCGAGGCGTCGGGCGAACTCGACCAGGTGAATCGCGACGTGGACCGCCCCGATGACGATCAACTGCGGCGGCGGCGCGAAGACCTCGATGAAGACATCGTAGGTGCGGCCGTCGATCGAGATCGACTCGCGGCCTGACTGCAACCGCTCGAGATGGCCGGCGGCCGAGGCCGCGACCGCAGCCGCGAGCTCATCGGAGTCGAAACCTCCGGCGATCACCCGGCCGCCGTCGTCGAGGAGAGCCTGTCCCGCATCGGGGCCGGCGAGAACGCTCGCGATGGCCGTCGTCTCGTGAGCGTCGAGCCTGCGGGCGAGCTGGTCGAGAATCGCTTGCTTCATCAGCTCGTGGGGCTTACCCGAGGCGCTCGATGAAGACCTCGAGCGTGCCGCCGCAGGAGAGGCCCACGGTCCAGGCGAGATCGTCGGTTACGCCGTACTCGACCAGCGACGGTTTGCCGGAAGCGATGACTTTGCCGGCCTCTTCGACTACCGCGCCTTCGACGCAGCCCCCGGAGACCGAGCCCGCCATGTCGCCCTCCGAGGAGATCGCCATCTTGGATCCGAGCGGCCGTGGAGACGAGCCCCAGGCCCTGACGACCGTCGCCAGCGCGACCGACTTGCCCTGGGCCTGCCAGGCGCGGATGTTTGGGAGAATGTCGCGCACCGCCCGCGGGTCCCCTACGCGGCCCGATCGCGCGCGGCCCTGATCGCCCGCTTGCCGTAGGCTCGCGCGAGTGCGGTCCGGTACTCCCCTGAGGCGTAGCTGTCGCTCATCGGATCGGCCACGGCGAGGGCCGCCATCGCCCGATCGACCGCCTCGTCGCCGGCGTCGCTTCCCAACAGCGCTTCGGAGACGCCGTCGGCGGCGAATGGGATCGCGGTTACGCCGTTGAAGGCCAGTTTGGCCGCGCTCACCGAGCCGTTGGCGATCGTAATGAGGGCCGCGGCTCCGCAAACCGCATAGCCGGACGCCGGATGCTCGACCTTGAGATAGGCCGAGCCGGTGCCGGCGCCGAGCTTCGGGATCTCGATCGCGGTCATGATCTCGTTGTCGGCGAGGCTGGTGGCGAGAAGATCGACGAAGAAGTCCGCGGCGGCCACCGGGCGGTCGGCGCTCTTGCTCTTGAGGTGGATCGTCGCGCCGAGCGCGACCAGTACCGCGGGAAGATCCGACGCCGGGTCGGCGTGTGCGATGTTGCCGCCGATCGTGCCTTTGTTGCGGACTTGGGGATCGGCGATGAGAGCCGCGGCTTCAGCGAGGATCGGGCAGTCACGGCGCAATGCCTCCGAGGCTGCGAGCGCGGCGTGAGTGGTCAGCGAGCCCACCCGAATCGAGCCGTTGTCCTCGGAGATGCCCTTGAGCTCGTCGAGGCGGCCGATGTCGATCAGCACACCGGGCTCCGCGAGGCGCAGCTTCATCATCGGAATCAAGCTATGCCCGCCGGCCAGGAACTTGGCTTCGGAGTGGGAGGCGAGAAGGTCGAGCGCGTCGTCGATCGAAGACGCGCGGTGGTAGTCGAAAGCGCTTGGAAACATCAGGAGCCCCTTCCCTGTAGCGTTCGCCAGATCTTCTCGGGCGTGAACGGCATGTCGACGTGATCGACACCGAATGGTTTGAGAGCGTCGCAGACCGCGTTGGCCACCGCCGCGGGTGAGGCGATCGCGCCGGCCTCGCCGATACCCTTGACGCCGAGTGGATTGTGCGGGCACGGAGTGACGGTGTGCTCGAGCTCGTAGGTCACGAGATGGTGCGCGCGCGGCAGAGCGTAATCGAGGAGCGTTCCCGAGGTCAGCTGGCCGGACTCATCGTAGCGAGCCTCTTCCCAGAGTGCCTGACCGAGGCCGTGCGCGATGCCGCCGTGGATCTGGCCTTCGACGATCATCGGGTTGATCTGGTTGCCGCAGTCATCGACGGCGACGTAGCGCAGGATCTCTATCTCGCCGGTCTCGGGGTCGATCTCGACGATTGCGACATGGGTCCCGAACGGATAGGTGAAGTTGGCCGGATCGTAGAAACTGGTTTCTTCGAGCCCAGGCTCGAGATCCTCGGGCAGGTTGTGCGCGAGATAGGCGTTGAGCACGACCTCGCCCCAGGCCTTGGCCTGCCCGGGCGAGCCCTTGACCTTGAACTCGCCGTTCTCGAACTCGATGTCGTCGACCGAGGCTTCGAGCAAGTGCGCGGCGATCTTCTTGCCCTTGGCGATGATCTTGTCGAGCGACTTGACGATCGCCGAGCCGCCGACCGCGGCCGAGCGCGAGCCGTAGGTGCCCATGCCGAACTGCACCTCTTCGGTGTCCCCCTGGACGATGTCGATCTGATCCATGTCGATCCCGAGCCGGTCGGAGACGATCTGCGAAAAGGTGGTCTCGTGACCCTGCCCGTGCGCGCAGGAGCCGCTGTAGACGGTCACGCTTCCGGAGGGATGCACCCGAACCTTGGCGCTTTCCCAGAGACCGGCCTGCGCGCCGAGGGAGCCGACCACCGCCGACGGGGCGATGCCGCAGGCCTCGATGTAGGAGGACAGCCCGATCCCGAGAAGCTTGCCGCCCTTGGGGTCGGCTCGGCGCTCGGCCTGCCGGGCACGAAGGCCGTCGTAGTCGGCGAGCTTCAGGGCCTTGTCGAGGGCCTGGGGGTAGTTGCCGCTGTCGTAGGCGAGAGCGACCTGGGTCTGGTAGGGAAACGCGTCTGGCTGGATGAAGTTGCGCCGCCGAAACTCGGCCGGGTCGAGGCCCGCGGCGGCGGCGCCCGCATCCATCATGCGCTCGACGGCGAAGGTCGCTTCCGGGCGTCCGGCGCCTCGGAGCGCGTCGACCGGAGCGGTGTTGGTGAACGTGCCGATTACATGGACGTGAATCGCCGGGATGTCGTACTGACCCGAGAACAGGGTTCCGTAGAGGTAGGTCGGCACCGCCGGGGCGAAGGTCGAGAGATACGCGCCCATCGCGGCATGGGTCTCGATCCGCAGGCCGACGATCTTGCCGTCGCCGTCAATCGCGATACCGGCGGTCGACCAGTGGTCGCGTCCGTGGGCGTCGGTGAGATTGCTCTCGGTGCGGGTAGCGGTCCACTTGACCGGCCGCTTGATCTGTATCGAGCACCAGGCGGCGATCGCTTCGTCGGCGTAGTGGTGGATCTTGGAACCGAAGCCGCCTCCGACCTCGGGCGCGATGACCCGGATCTTGTGCTCGGGAAGGCCGAGCGACGCGATCGTCATCAGCAACCGATGGACGTGAGGGTTCTGCGAGGTCATGGTCAAGGTCAGCTTGCCGTTTTCGGAATCCCACGCGGCGAGAGCCGCGCGCGGCTCGATCGCGTGCGGCAGCGTGCGGTTGTTGCGGAAGGTGAGAGTGGCGGTCTTGGCCGCGCCCGAGAATGCCGCGTCGGTTGCGGCCTTGTCGCCCAGCTCCCAGTCGAAAGCAATGTTGCCGGGCGCCTCGTCATAGAGCAGAGGTGCACCTTCGGCGACCGCCGCCTTTGGGTCGACCACTGCCGGTAGCGGCTCGTAGTCGACCTTCACCAGCGCCGCGGCGTCGGTAGCGGCGGCGCGACTCTCCGCAAGGAGGACCGCGACCGGATGGCCGACGTAGCGCACGCGGTCGGTGGCCAGCAGGGTATGCGCCGGGGTCTTCAAGTTCGGCAAGAGCCAGGCGGTCGGAATCACGCCCGGCGTTCCGCTCGCCGTGATGTTCGCCGCCGTGTAGACCGCCGCGACGCCGGGCGCGCCGGCGGCCGCCGCAATATCGATCGCCTTGACCCGGGCATGCCCGAACGGGCTTCTCACCATGACGGCGTGGAGCATGCCGGGTGCCGAGAAGTCGTCGGTGTACTTTCCCTTGCCGGTGATGAGCGCCGGGTCCTCGCGCCGCTTGATCGAGCTGCCGAGAACGCTCATCGGGCACCTCCGGCTTTGGCGGCCGAGGCCACCGCTTTGACGATGTTCTGGTACCCGGTGCAGCGGCAGAGGTTGCCCTTGAGGCCGTGGCGGATGTCGTCTTCACTCGCGTCGGGGTTGTCTTCGACCAGCTTGGTGGCGGCCATGATCATGCCCGGCGTGCAGTAGCCGCACTGCAGGCCGTGCTCGTCCCAGAAGGCCTGTTGCATGGGGTGGAGACTGCCGTTGTCGGCGAGGCCTTCGATGGTGGTGATCTTGGCACCGTCGGCTTGGACGGCGAGCTGAGTGCACGACTTGACCGCGAGTCCATCGAGATGCACGGTGCAAGCGCCGCAGAGACTGGTTTCGCAGCCGACGTTTGTGCCGGTCAGCCTCAGCTCCTCTCGCAAGAAGTGAACGAGGAGAGTACGAGGCTCGACCTCTCTTTCGTAGGTCGTGCCGTTGACTTCGACCGAGATCGTGATCCCCATAGGCTGATCTCCTTTCGGATTTTGCGGCTCGCTCAGCCGCTGCAGGCGCGAGTGAGCAGAATGATGACGATTGTGTATACGATCAAGGCGGCGCTGATCACCCAAGGTCTTCTCGCCGGCGGAATCAGCTCGCCGGCGAGTCCCTTGGCAAAGGTAAGCGCGAATCTGGCCTGGCTGGGCGAGGTCGCCGAGGCGGAGCCGGCGATCCGGTTCGTCGCGGGAGCCGGGCGCACGTCACCCTTCGGCGCCCCTGCTGTCAACTCAGGCGAAGCCGGCGCCGCAGCCGAAGCCGGGGGCGCGGCAGCGTCGGGCGCCGCTGC
>CALZIK010000106.1 GCA_945787635.1 Thermoanaerobaculia bacterium
GAATCGGCGTTGGCGTCGAGCCAGGCCCGGACCGGCGCCGCCTCGCGAGCCGCCTCGGTGCGAACGCTTTCGCGGATGGCGCTCTGAATCCGTGGGTCGTCTACGCTGAGATTAGGGGTGCGCCGAGTGCCAGGGGTGGTGGTGCCGCTCGTGCTTGCGCGCCGTCTACGTCGTCCGCCTCGAGATCCGTTGGGCATAGCTCACACTCCATCTAGTCATTTGGGCTGTCCATCGACTCTGGTTTTTGTCCACTTGGTCTGGTCGTCTGCTGGGCAACACTCCCATTTCGTCGACAACCAGTGATCCAGTTTGACCGCTTGGCCCCACCCGATCGGCGGAGTTTGGCGCGTGGGCAGGTTGCCCGCGAACTTGTGCGGACCCCAACCGCCTTCGGTCATCCTGCTGTATCCGGGCAAGAAGGCCACTTTGCCGGTGGCCTTTCCCTCGCCCCTGCTACCGACCTTTGCTCCGGTCTTGACCTCCTTGAGTCCGCCGAAGTCTATGAGACCCTCGAACGCATCAATGCCTTGGTCTAGAGCCTTGTCCTCCACCCAGCCGGCGTAGATCCTCCCTTTGGAGACCTCCCAGGCTTCGTAGAATTCGAGTGGATCGTGCGGGTAGTGAACCGGTGGAACCTCGTCACCGTCGCAGGTTTCGAGTTGTGAATAGTCCACAACCACGTGCTGCACGATCGTCCCGTCCCGGCTGTTTGATGGGACCCTCCAGCGCACCTCGGAGTACACGCCACCGCAGTCTCCGGTAGCGTGGGGTGCTTTTCTGGCGCTCATTCTCAATCCGGCCGAGGGCTGACTGTCACAACGTTGAATGCTGAGGCCGGAACGGAGCCTCGGGACTGCGTTTCTGCCAATCTGTCCGGCTCGGGTCGAAGCTCTTCCCCAGAGGGACGCCGCGACGCCGACCGCCGCTCGATCCGCGTCTCGTTCCAGAGACGTGGTCCGGCTCGTGCCTGGTTGCAGGGGCGCGACCGAAGTGCCGGCGCGGCCCTGCTGCACGGTATGCGCCAACTCATGAGCGATCAGCGCATCACCCATTGGCGTCCCCGGCTGGTATTCGCCGCTCCCGAAGGCGACGTGGTTGCCCACAGCAAACGCGCGCGCATTGAATCGATTCGTGAGCTTGGTGGCAGTGGAACCGGTGTGCACCCTGACGTCGGAGAAACTCCGCCCGAACGCCGAGCCCATCCGGGAACGCACCGCGCCGCGCATCGGACGACCCGCACCCAACTCAGCCCGCACGGCTGAAGGATCGGGGTTTCCCTTCGACCCTCCTTCCCGTGCCTTGAAAAAGAGGCCTCCGAATAGCGAAGCGGCCCGGGCCAGCAGCCCGATGCCGCTCGGCAAGCCCCCTGGGATGCCGGTGACCTCGCCGGTCTCGACATAGGTTTCGGCGCTCTGGCGCACTCGGGCGGCGATGAGCGGTATGTAGTCGCGCGCGCTGGTCGCGGTAGCAGCCTCGGGGGCGTAACCCATGAGGTCTTGTTCGATGCGCTCGGCGCTGCGGCGCTCGTAGAAGCGCAGGGCAAGCTCGATGTAGGGGCAGCCCTGGGTGGTGTTCTCCGTGCCCGCGAAGGCGGCGTCGGCGGATCGGCAGGCGGCTTCACGAGTCGCGGCCATGAAGGCGGTTTTCGTCATCTGCCCCGGGCCGAGGTCGGCCGCGTCGTCCTCGACGAGCAGACCTGGCGAGGGAGTCCCGTCCGCTGTGGTTTCCTCTGGCTCGGACTCGGGGCCGAGGGGAGCTGGCTCCGCCGCGCGCTCCGGCTCGGTGTTGTCGGCGGCCTGTTGGGCGCTCTCGGCCTGGCGCTGCAGCAGCGGCTTGCGCCTCGCCGTGAGCGGCGTCTGCTGGACGACATGGGTGAGCTCGTGAGCCAGCAACCGGCGGCCTGACCGGGCCTCGGGCCGGTATTCGCCGGCGCCGAAAGCGATGTTGCGCCCGACGGTGAATGCGCGGGCTCGAGCGAGTCGAGCCGCATCCGAGGCCGCGGGACCAGTATGAAGTCGCACGGCGCCGAAGTCGTGTCCGAGCCGGGGCTCGAAAAACCCGCGCTGGGCGGGTGTCAGAGGAGAGCCGCGGCCCTGGAGGGACGACACCCGCGACTCGAGTGCCGAGCTCGCTTCGACGCTGCCGCGAGCTTTGGCTTCGCGCTGTAGTGGCTCTTCTTCGAGCTCTTCTTCACATTCGGTGCAGGCACGCTGGACTCGTACCTCCGAGATGGACCCCACAGATGCTAACGGCTCGCGTTGCAACTCGTCCTCGCAGTCCGAGCAAACTCTTTGAACCGCGGCCTGCGATGCTTGCGCGAGCGGCGCCTCCGAGTCCGAGCGACTGGGCTCGCCTTGCATCGCGCGATCGGCCATCCGGTTCGCTTCCCGTTCATAGCGGTCGTTGACCGGGCCGATACGCAGGCTGGGCTGGAGCAGGCCGACGTTTCGCAGCAGACCAGTGGTCGCGCGGTTGCCCAGGCCTCCCTGGAGGTTGAGCAGGACGGTGTTCGCGGTTGGTGCCTGCTCATGGCTCGCCGGCTTGGACTCGGGTGCCCGTATCGTGGCGCCCTTCGACTTCGCTGCGGTCTGAGACTGCGATCCGTTCGCGATCATCTCACTGAGAGCCCCGTTGCCCTCTGCGTCGTCCGTCTGAAGATCGGTCAGGCATCCAATTTCTTGTGCTTGTCTTGACCCCGATAGATCAGCCCCTGGACTCCGTAGAGCCGTCCCCAAAGATCATCTGTCTGACCCGGTCGGATCCAATCCCAGCTCCGCTGCGACAGGATTCGCTCCTTGTCGTCTACATAGTCGGCGAGAGACGAGGTTCTGGTGGCGATCCAAGCGCCGGATGCGCTGAGGTGCCGCGGATCCACCTGGGTCAGCCATGAGACGTGTACAGTGTCCTGAAGGTAGATGATGCTTTCGCAGGCGCAGAGAGTATCGAGATGCTCGAGAAAAGCCTGTTCGATCTTCCTGGCAAAAGCCCAGACGCTTGTCGTCCACCCCGGGTGCCGGCACAGCAGCCGCTGCCCGTCGCGATGGCGAGCGAGGAAGATATCTTCCATAGACTCCCTGATCGTGGCCTGAAGCTGGGTCAGCACACCCGAACACAGGATAAGGCGGTATCGCGAAGCATTCCCCGGCCGCCAGAATGCCGGCGGCGTGGAGGTCAGCTCTTTACCAAGCTGCTCCAAACAACCCAAAGCGGTCGGTTCCTCGGCGACGATCGCCAGAGCCTTCTCCTCGAGCCGGTCGACCAGACCCGTCAGGTCGTCAACATGGAATTCATAGTTGCGCAGGTCTGAGTCGAATTGCAGCGCAGTCAAGGCGGCATACCGCAGCGCGTCACCGTCGATGTCGACAAGATCCAGGTGGTCGAACTTGTCGCTGAGGAATCCGAACGGTATGTCGGCACAGTTCCCACACCCCAGCAACGCGACCTGACCTATATCCGCCATCGCCGCGGCCTCCCGGATCATGGCCGTGCTGGACCTCAGGTGAAGGTTTTCGGCGCCAGGCTCCGGAATAGGAATCCACTTCGTTTCGTTCTCCCTTGGTTCCACTAGAGCATGGGGCGTTGCTGTATTCGTTCCCATGAGTTCTTCGCCGCGAAGGTCAGGCATTGTTGTAGATGGTCTTGCATTGCGAGGCGTCGATCACCGTTCCGCTGGCCGGTTCCATCAAGTTGGGTGGCGAAGTGTGGTCCCCGCTGTTCAGAAGGATGTGGCCAAACTCGTGTGCGAGACCGGCAGTTCGAACGTTGTTTTGCATGACGACGTGATTGACGTACGGTGCCTCGTCGCCGGTGGCGCAGTATTCCGGTGAGCTATAGCCACCAGCGACGATGCCAGTGAAGCTCGCTACGTAAAAGACCCGCATCCTGCTTGACAGAGAGAACTTGGCCGCAGATTTGTCAAAAAGGTCTTTCTCTTCAGTCGAAACCCCGCCGCAAGTCGAGTCGACAGCTAGAACTGTATCGCCGCCGAGCCAGGCCTTGGTCAGCGCGTTTGACACCGCCGGGGGCTGCTTACCAACCGCGAATTTGACGCAGCATTGCTTGTAGATTTTGTTGGCTTCGGCAAGGTCCGTCGCCGGGGTACGGGTGGAGCCATCGAGCTGAACCAGATCGACGGTGATGGTCTTGTCTCCTTCGGAGCAGGTCTCTTTTTGGCAGCGTTGAATGCTCAGACCCGATCGCAGGCTCGGAATGGCATTGCGGGCGACTCTCGAGACCGAGTCTTTCGTTCCGCGCCATAGGGAAGCCACGGCTCCCGCCGCGGAGCGGTCGGCATCGCGCTCGAGAGCACCGGTCGCAGCCGTTCCAGTCTGCAGGGGAGCCACCGACGCGCTGGCGCCGCGTTGCTGGACCACGTGGGCGAGCTCGTGGGCGACGAGCGCATCTCCGACCGGAGTCCCCGGGCGGTACTCGCCGGAGCCGAAGGCGACGTGGTTACCGACCGTGAAGGCGCGGGCGTTGAACCGGTCCGAGAGTCGGGATGCGGTGGAGCCGGTGTGAACTTTGACGTCGGAAAAACTACGGCCGAAGGCCGATTGCATCCGAGAGCGGGCGGATCCGGCCAGCGGCCGACCGGTGCCGAGCTGGGCCTGGACGGCGCGGGGGTCGGCGGATCCTCGGGGCCCGCCGTCGCGAGCCTTGAAGAGAAGGCCGCCCACACTCGAGGCGCCCTCGACGAGCGAGGTCAAGCTGTTGGGCACTCCTTCGGGGATGCCCGTGATCTGTCCGCTGGCGACGAAAGTCTCGACGCTCTGGCGGACTCGATTGGCGATGAGCGGGACGTAGTCGCTGGCGCTGACCGCGCCGGCCGCCGCAGGGAGGTAGCTCACCAGGTCGCGTTCGATCCGCTCCGCGCTGCGGTTCTCGTAGAACCGCAAAACGAGCTCGACGTAGGGGCAGCCCTGAGTCGTGAACTCGGTCCCGGCAAAGGCGGCGTCGGCCGCCGCGCAGACGGCGGCGCGCGTCGCGGCCAAAAACTCGCTCCGCGTCATCTGGCCAGGACCGAGTTCGACCGCCTCGTCTTCGACCAAGAGACCCGGAGCTCGAGCCTGGCTCTCCGAGATCTCGTCGGAACCGGGTTCGGGCCCGACCGGGGCCGGTTCCGGCGCGGGGGTCTCGGGCTCAGGCGCGCGTGCTACGTCTTCGGTTTCGGCCTGGCGCTGCAGCAGCGGTTTGCGCCTCGCCGTGAGCGGCGTCTGCTGGACGACGTGGGTGAGCTCGTGAGCCAGCAACCGGCGGCCTGACCGGGCCTCGGGCCGGTATTCGCCGGCGCCGAAAGCGATGTTGCGTCCGACGGTGAAGGCGCGGGCTCGAGCGAGTCGAGCCGCATCCGAGGCCGCGGGACCAGTATGAAGTCGCACGGCGCCGAAGTCGTGTCCGAGACGGGGTTCGAAGAACCCGCGCTGGGCGGGTGTCAGAGGAGAGCCGCGCCCCTGGAGGGACGACACCCGCGACTCGAGTGCCGAGCTCGCTTCGACACCGCCGCCAGTGTTGGCATCGCGCTGCAGGGGCTCTTCCTCTTCGAGCTCTTCTTCACATTCGGTGCAGGCCCGCTGGATTCGCACCTCCGAGATGGACCCCACGGATGGCAGCGGCTCGCGTTGCAACTCTTCCTCGCAGTCCGAGCAGACCCTTTGAACCGCGGCCTGCGATGCTTGCGCGAGCGGCGCCTCCGAGCCCGCGCGACCGGGCTCGCCTTGCATCGCGCGATCGGCCATCCGGTTCGCTTCCCGTTCATAGCGGTCGTTGACCGGGCCGATACGCAGGCTGGGCTGGAGCACGCCGACGTTTCGCAGCAGACCAGTGGTCGCGCGGTTGCCCAGGCCTCCCTGAAGGTTGAGCAGGACGGTGTTCGCGGTTGGTGCCTGCTGATGGCTCGCGGGCTTGGACTCCGGTACCCGAATCGCGGCACCCTCGGACTTCGCTGTCGCCTGAGACTGTGTACCGTGCCCGCTCATCTCAACTCACTCGCCACAGTCCTTGACCAGATCGCTGGTGGAGTGATTGCCGACCTCTGGGAGAATCTTGCTCGCGTCCAGCTCGTGAATCACTTTGGTGCATTCTGCGTCGGTCTCGACCTTCGTAGTCAGATTGACGTCGGCGTCATGCCAGCCTTTGGAGTCCCTTTCTTTGGTCTTGTTGCTCAGGCATGTCCACACACCGGCAAGCTGGTCATGATCGATGCCCATTCGGGTCGATATCTTCTGCTTGAGTTTGGTGGTGCAGTCGCCGACATTGTCGGCCGGGAATCTACCGGCATCCTTGACTGCATTCGCTGCGGTATTGAACTTATGCAGTGACAGCGAGAAGGCGCGTCGCAAGTCCTTGCAGTGTTCGACTTCGCCCGCCTTGAACTTGTTGGCGGCCTGCGGAGTCACGCGAATGTAGAGCGGCAGATCCTTGTCACACTCCCTGGAATGCCGAGTCTCGTTACCGTAACGGTGTTCACCTGGTTCGGTGTAGACGAGGTGGTCGAAGTTGAACTGGGCTTCTGTAATGTTGCCAATGCCGCAGGTATCGTCGCGGGAGTCGAAAGCCACCTTGAATGACTTGCCGGTCTTGGCCAGCTTCGTCCAGCCCAGTTGTCTCAGGCTGGCACCCGGTATGGCGACGAGCTGGCTCATCGGAATCGCGGTTGGTTGGCAGTCGGGGTCGTTGACCAGAGCGTCGATGGCTTTCTCCTGAGCCGACGGTCCCTGTTCTTCGTCTGCTTGCTGTTGTTTCTGGGCAGGCGTTTGCGACTGATTGGCCCCCTCAGCTTGTTCACGCTCCTGCGCCGGCGTCTGCGGTGGCCGAACCTGTTGGCTCGACGGGCAGCGCTGGAGGCTGAGGCCGGAGCGCAGGGTCGGAACGGCGTTGCGAGCGACTCGGGAGGCGGAGCCCCGAGTATTGCGCCAAAGCGACGTCACGACTCCGGTCGCGGAGCGATCGGCATCGCGCTCGAGAGCACCGGTGACCGCGGTTCCGGCCTGCAAAGGAGCAACTGAGTTGCTGGCACCGCGCTGCTGGACGACATGGGCGAGCTCATGGGCGACAAGGGCATCGCCGACCGGGGTGCCGGGGCGATATTCGCCCGAGCCGAAGGCGACATGACTGCCGACGGTGAAAGCGCGGGCGTTGAAGCGGTCGGAGAGCCTCGACGCGGTGGCGTCGGTATGGACTCGGACGCCGGAGAAGCTCCGGCCGAAGCCGGACTGCATGCGCGAGCGCACGGATCCCGCCAGGGGCCGGCCGGTGCCGAGGCGGGCCTGGACGGCGCGCGGGTCGGGTCTTCCACTGGGGCCGCCCTCGCGGGCCTTGAAGAAGAGGCCACCGAAGAGGGCAGCCGCGCCGCCGAGAAGTCCGATGCCGCTCGGCAGACCGTCCGGGAGGCCAGTGACTTCCCCGGTCTCGACGTAGGTCTCAGCACTCTGGCGGACCCGCTCTGCGATGAGGGGGATGTAGTCGCGCGCGCTGGTCGCGTTGGCGGCCTCGGGTGCGTAGCTCACGAGATCCCGCTCGATGCGCTCGGCACTGCGGCGCTCGTAAAACCCCAGGGCAAGCTCGATGTAGGGGCAGCCCTGGGTGGTGTGCTCGGTGCCGGCGAAGGCGGCGTCGGCGGATCGGCAGGCGGCGGCGCGGGTTTCCGCCATGAACGCGCTCTTGGTCATTTGTCCCGGACCGAGATCCGTCGCCTCGTCCTCGACGAGAAGGCCCGGCGCCCGCTGTCGATCCTGCGCGGGGTCCTGGCTCTGCGGTTCGGGTCCAGCCGGCCGACGTTCCGGCTCCGCCTCCAGGCCCGGCGTGTCCGGCCGCGGTTCCCGAGGGACCGTGGTCTCCTCGGCCCCGACCGGTTGGCGCTGGAGGAGGGGCTTGCGCCGCGCGACGAGCGGCGTTTGCTGGATCACATGAGTGAGCTCGTGAGCCAGAAGCCGTTGACCGGACCTGGTTTGCGGGCGATGTTCGCCGGCGCCGAAGACGATGTCCCGGCCCACGGTGAAAGCGCGGGCGCGGGCGTGGCGGGCCGCATCGCCTGCGACCGATCCCGTGTGCAGCCGTACGGCGCTCAAGTCCTGGCCGAAGCGGGGCTCGAAGAAGCCTCTTTGCGCGGGCGAGAGCGGTGAGCCCCGGCCCTGGAGGGACGAGACCCGGGACTCGAGCGCCGGGCTCGCGGCGACGCTACTCGTGGCGCTCTCAACCCGCTGCAGGGTCTCGTCCTCGTCGAGTTCCTCCTCGCACTCGGTGCAGAGGCGCTGGAGCCGGACCTGAGAGATCGGCGCGACCGTAGCCTGCTGCGGCTCGCGCTGCAACTCGTCCTCACACTCGGAGCACATCCGTTGGAGCGGCGAAGAAGCTGGCGCTGCGGGAAGCACGCTGGTCGGATCCGCGCGCCGGTCACCCGCCGCAATCACCCGACCCGCGATCCGATCCGCTTCGCGCTCGTAGACGTCGTGCGCCGGGCCGATCCGTAGGCTCTCCTGGAGCAACCCCGCGCCGAGCAGGCTCCGAGTGTCTCGATTGCCCACCGTCTGCCGCAGGTGGATCAGCGGAGCCACCGGAGGAGCCCGTTTGAGAGGCGCCGGGCTCGGCGTCGCCGGCTTCGCCGACCCCGGGGTCAGTCTTGACAGTCCCGTCCTGGGTGCCGGGGTCATCGCTCCAGGCTGTCCTCCCTAACGCTCATATCAGATCTCCGGTGCGCTCGATTCTCGTCGCTCCGGCCGGACCAGCAGGTGAAACAGGCCGGGTCTTCGGCTCAGGAGCTCGCCCGAGCCTCCGGGGTGCTCGAGTCGGAGAATGAGGCGCTCGAGAGTTCGCGCAACGGGCGCCGTCAAGCGATTGCCTTGCCGCGACAGGCCGTAGTGCGCCAGCGGGCCGGTGTTTTCCTCAGAGCATCCGGCGGAGAGCTGGAATCCCTGGGACGTCGTACCGATGAGGACCTCGTTGGCGTACTCGTTCCCCGCGGGGCGATCCGAAGCGCTCGCTGCGAAGTCGTGCGAGGCCCTCAGGATCCGAGCGACCTCGTCCAGATGGTGAGGGTGGAGGATCTCATGCGTCGGAACCGGGGCCAGGCGCCTGCGGCCCACGACCGCCAGGGCGCACGCTGCGACTAGCGCGACCGACCCCACATACCACGCGTGCAGCGGTAGGCTGCCGCGCAGGCCGGCGCCGACGACCAGGCTCATCAGGAGGATGGAGGTCCACTGCGCCTCGGAGAAGCCGGCGAAGTAGGGGCGATCCGCGTCCCCTCGCGCGAACTCGAAGAGGAAGCGCGCGGCTCCGTAGCCCATGACGTAGAGCGCCAGGGCCTCTCCCGGCGGCCGACCGAGAACAATCAACAGCGTGCCCCAGATAACTGCGCCGAACACCGTGATCGACTCCAGAAGCTGAATCGGAAACAAGCGCACCCCGGTGAGGTGCTCGGCGAATCCGTCCTCGGCGTGGGCGGGTCCGTAGCGTACCCCCCAGGAGTGCGGACGGCCGTGGCAGCAGCCGACCATGAGGCAGCCGACGCGACCCCACGCGAGGAACATGCCCACGGCCAGCAGGGTCAGTTCCAGATAGGGGAGAACCGGCTGGTTCAAGAGCCGCAGCACGATTCCGGCGGCAAGGAGGATGCCGACTTCGTGATGATAGTAGATGAGCTTTTCCTCACCGGTGACGATCTTGGTGCCCATCGCTAGCGTCAGGAATGTCGCGCACCCGGTGGCGGTCAAGGCGGCCAGGACTCCGAACGAAAGATCTTGAATCGCGACCAGGAAGATACCGAGGAGGATCGCCGAGGCCAGTCCCGAGTACCCCCACACGCGAAAAGAACTGCGAGATCGCCCCAGAACGGTCAAGCGAGCACGGACGAGCCGGTCGAAGAGCCGGTTGGCCGCGCTCCGAGCGCGCGCCGCAAAGGAGCGGTGGCCGGAGCCTTCGCCGGAATCGATCTCGACAGGTCTCCACGGGGTGGACCGATCGATCGGCGGGAGCTCGCCGGATGGAGAATTCGCTTGTGCCGGAGGAGAGGTCGGCTCGGGTTCCCCGGAAGCCGAGGCGGGCCAGTCCGGGTCCCCAAGCTTGGGGTTCGGAATGCGCCGCTCGAAGTCGAGCCAGATTCGTTTGTCCTCGCGGCAATCGTAGCCTCGGCAGACCTTCGGACGGCTCTCGTAGATCGAGCATCGACAGGAACCCTGGTCCTGATGAACGCAACGGCCGGTTTCGCCGTGGGCGATAACGTAGGGTCGGCGCAAGTCCCAGCGGACGGTTCCTTCTTCGACATCTTCCTGTGACAGGGCGAAGGTGAGCTTGCAGCACGAGCCCTGGCACAGGTGCCACCGGTTCGCACAATCGATCTCCGGCGCTTCGGGCTCTTCATACTTGCTTCGGTCGGTTTCCTGGAGCGCGACACCCATGCCCTGGCCGGTGTAGTTTCGCTCCAGGTTCTCTCCGATTGAGACAACCCGTTCCTTCAGGGCACTGCGGTCGAGGACGCCTTGTTCGAGGAGCAGCTCGGCCAGCGCACTGGCGGTCGAGTTGGCTCGATGCACTTCGCGAGTGTTGGCGTTGGAGCGGTTGTAGGTGTAGACGAGCGCCTGGCCAAGCTCCCGGTCGGAGTCAGCCAGCGGCGGCGCAGCGGGGTCTCGAGGCTCGGGCAAACGGTTGATCTCCTACGAAATGGACTTTCTGGTCGGCGTCCGTTTGCGAAGGACGGTTCGTTTCTTGGAGACTGCCTTCTTCTTGGCCGCCTTCTTCTTGGTGGCCTTTTTCTTGGTGGTCTTCTTCTTGGCCGAGGTCTTTTTCTTCGCGGGCCTTGCAGGAGGACTCGGTTGGCTGTCCTTGGCCTTGACGATCAGAGCGTCTCGGCTTTCGGCGAGGACATTGCCGTCGGTTCCGATCACCGAGACGGTGCGCGGGCCGGGTCGGGCTGCGGCTGCGACCTTGGCGGTTGCCGTGATGAGATTGGGACTTCGCTCGAAATATTCTCCGATCGTTACGTCCGCCGCGGACAGCTCGGCGCTGAGCGGGAACCCACGGCCTTCAACGGCGATCAGAAACTCCTCGCCGGCGATCGGTTGGCCTTCAATGGGCCGAACCGCGTCGATTCTGGTCTGCCGTTCGCTTTCGCTGATCTCGCCTTCGCAGCGCCACCAGAAGTGTCCGAAGGAGACCACCATCCGTCGACAGGAGCAGTTGTCGATGCGCAGGATCTCACCGTTCGGACCGAGCTCCACCTCGGCCAGGACCACCCAGGGGCTCTCCGGGCAGGGCGGACAAGCGGGGATCGGCCCCTCGAGGAGCTCGTCATCGGGCGGCTCGGCGTGGCTCTGCGGGCATTCCGGAAGAATGCAGATCTCATAGCCGTCGCACCAGCGCGAGTATTCGCACGAGGCGTCGTCGCAGCCGCAACCTACCGGTTGAACCGGTACCGGCCGTGCCAGCACCTCCCGGTAGCGAACCGCGACGTAGAGCGGGCCGGGGTCGCGCTTCACCCAGACTTCACTGCACCATGGGTCCTTGGCGTCGCTCGTGGGCTCGCCGCTCGTGCATTGAACGCCGGCGGAGCGCAGGTCGACTTTGGTCTCGCTGTCGATGTAGATCTCGTCACCGCAGGGGCCGAGCAGGTATCCGGGCTTCACCACAACACACCAGGGCCGCTCTTCGGGGAGCGTGTTGCCGCTCTCATCGGTGACTTCATCGAAGATCGGGCACACGAGGGCTCCGCAGACCGATCCCCAGCCGTGAAGCATGCGGTTGTGGAGCTTGTGGCGCTCGCGGAAGTAGGACTGCTCGAGGTTCATCTCCGCCGGCGTGATGAGCTGCCGGGGAAAGTAGCGCGGACGCTTGAGCGGTGCGCTCTGGCAGCACGGGCATTCACATGAGGTTTGTTGTTTCACTGTTCTCACCTCGCTTTCACTTTTGTCGTCGGTAGCTCGGAGCCTCGACCATCAGGGACAGGAGTAGTTGGTAGAGAAGGTCGTTCGTGAACACGATCGGCCGAACGGTGATGTCGACGCCGCTCTGATGGCAGCAGCAATGGCCTTCTTCGTTCGTTTCGACCTTGATCTCGGCGAGTGGAATGCACGGGTCGGTGGGGCAGGCTGGGCACTCTTCGCTGACGACCTGGACAAGTCGGTCGTAGTCGAAGTCGCAAGCTCGGAACTCGCCGCCCTTTATGACGTCGGGGATTTGCAGCTCGTTGCCGGTCTTGGGGACGCAGCCGTCGCGAAACTCGACTTTGTAGCGTTCCAAGATGACGCCGGCTTCGCACGGTTCGGGCTCATTGCAGCCTCCGGCCATCACCGGCGCCGGCTCGACCGGGCACTCGTGATAGCAGAGCAGGACCTGAATGTGCTGGTCCTCCTCGTCGTCGTTCTTGGGCTGGAGTAGGTGGTCGGGAATCGGAATCACGGGTGTGTTCTCGGGCACGATGACCTCATGCCCGTGCTTGTCGATGGCCAGGCCCGGCCGGATGACGATGGCTCGACCGTCGGGCGCGAGTTTGACGTCGAGACCGCAGACGACGCCGTAGCCGGTCACCAGGCGATTGAGTAGCCAACGCTTGGCGTTGAGGTAGTCGGTCTCGAGCTCGAAATGATCGGCATCCAGGAGCTTGCCGTAGAAGTATCGGTTCCTTCGGGGTGAGCGTAGATCACACACGCCCTTCTTCTCGTCAGCCTTCGTGGCCATGATTCCTCCTCTCGCTCAATTGACATTCGGTTCCAGTGTCGACGGGCGCGGCGCCGAGCCAGGTCCGGCTTCCGACGCGACTCTCCATGCCCAGGCGCCCGGCCGGCGAGCCGCCCAGGACCAGGCTTCCGCCCTCCGGCGCGTCGACGCCCAGGCTCGATGGCTGGGCGGGGCCACCGCTGATGACGGCGTCCACTCCGAGCCGGGCCTGATAGCCGACGCGTAGCCGTGGCTCGATCATGCAGAGGTGGTACAGCGTGTGAGCCGGCTTTTCGCGCTCGATCACCTCCCGGATCTCCGCGAGCTGATCGACGCCCGAGACTTGGCGCGGAAACAGCCGGACGCTGAACTGATGGGCGGTTGCTTCGAAGAGTGGCGCTCCGTAGTCCTCGCGAGCGATGAGCTGCGACTGGTCGAGCACCGCCGAGGAGCCCAGGATCGCGCCGGCCGGCTCGGCGGCGGCGAGCATCGTCGTGAAGCCAAGGACCGAGGCTTCGGCGGCCGGAGAGTCGGCGTCGTCCTCGGGCGCCAGCGCCCACCAAGACGATTGCGACAGGGGTTCCTCGACTTGGGCGTCCAGTCCCGAGTAGAGACGCAATGCGCTGCGAAGACCGCGCGCGGTGCCGCGCCACCGATGCCGATTCCAGGCCTCGGCGATCGCTCGCCGCTTTTTCTCCTCGGGCCAGTTCTGATCGATGTCCAGGGCGAGCCATCCGGCCAGCCAGTCGAGCCAATCCACCGGGGCGGCCGCGGGATCGAAGAGCCGCTCGAGGCCGTCGATCTCCGACTCGGCGTCGGTGAAGAAGCTCTCGAACAGTCCCAGAAAACGCTGCAGTCCGTCCAGATCGTCGGTGCGGGTCTGGTAGATGGCCGGTAGATGGCGGGCGTAGCCGGTTCGATCGAAGTCGATTCGAAGATTGGAAAACTGGGGACTGGACGTGCCGCCGCCTTCGATGGTCGCGCCGAGCCACAGGTGAACGGACTCGACGCCGACCCAGACGTTCGGAGAGTCCGGGGCCAGGGCCCGCCAGGTCGAGGTGTCGAACGGCTGGACCGAGGCCGGATCGGGGTCGGGTGGCGGTACTGCGTCGTCGCTGGCGAAGACGAACCATCTGATGTGAACGCCCTCGGATTCGAAGTAGTCCCCTACGGGCCGTAGATGCTGCCAGAGTCGCGATGGCTCGCCGGTGCCGAACGGCCCGCCCCAAAGCACGCCACGGGTGACGAATGCGCCAGTGAGGCTCAGGACGATCGGCGGTAGACCGCAACCGGGCAGAAGCCAGATCTCTCTCTTGGCGCCGGTCGCCAGCCCCGCGATCGGTCCGCGGTAGCCGAGCGCCGCGCCGACCAGCTCGCCGTTCAGGCCGAAGCGCAGCAGATGCAGGTTTTCGTTGTCGCCGACATAGATGCCGGTGGTGTCGACGTGAATGCCCAAGGGGCTCGCGGCGTCGATGTCGATGCTCTGGACCGCCGTGCCGTCGAGGCCCAGAACGTAGACCATCCCGGCGGTGTCGAGAACCCACACCGCCTCGCCGGTTCCGACGTCGGCGACCACGATCGCGACCGGCTGGTCCAATGACGGCGCCGAGGCGTGGGCCGCGTACCAGAACGAGGGCACGACCTGTCCGTTTCGGTCGAATTTCTGGACCCGCCCATTGCCTGTGTCGGCGACATATACGTTGCCACGGCTGTCGGCCGCCAACGATCCGGGTCGGTCGAGCTGTCCGTTTTCGCTTCCCGGCTCGCCCCACGAGCCGAGCCACTGGAGTGTTTCGAGAGAGTAGAGATCGATGCGGCCGTTGTCCGCGTCGGCGACGAAGAGGGTTCGGCGTTCTTCCAGTACGAGAAGAGCGGCCGGCCGGCCCCGACCGGCGCCATTGGGGAGGTCCCCGTCGTACGAAGTGTCGGGACGAGGCTCGCAGGCCGGGATCCTGTGCACTACGCCGCGGTCCGGGTCCGACCAGAAGACGGTGCCGTCGCAGGTGACGGCGACTCCCGCGGGTCCGCCGGGAAGACAGAATTCAGCGTCTTCGGCGGCACCCGCGGCAGCTAGCGGCAGCGATTTCAATCGCAGCCGGCCTTCCTGGTCCGCCTCCAAACCCTGGTACGAGAAGTCGGGCCAGTCGCCGTCGCGATTGAGGTGCAGGAACTTGGGGCCTGAAGCGCAGCTCATGAGGTCAGTCCACTCCCATCCACTCGATGGTCCAGGCGGAAAAGACCGCCGACGGGTTTTCGAGCGCTACGGGAGACAGGCCGAGCGAGGAGAGCACGAGGATCCGTGCCGTGAACCGCTCCGCGGTCGGGTTGTGAACGCTCAGCAGGCCCTCGGCGAAGAACTCGAACTCGGTGCTGTCGAGGAGACCGGTGAGCTGGCGCGGACCTGCGATCCGCGCGCTGTAGCAGGGGGTATTGACGAAACCGGCCGTTCGAGTCGACACGACGCCTTCGAGCAGTAGCGCTTGTTCTGGAAACTCGTCACCGGGCGCCGCGGGGGGAATCGCGCTGGTGCTCCAGGCCGGACTGGAATGGCCGCAGGCGATGAACGGTTGCGTCGGTGGCCGCGCGTTACGGCGCTCGGCGATCGACAGGCTGACCAGCTGACACTGAAAGACTTCGGCGCGGGCGAGGATGATCTTGCGCCCCACGGCGATGTCGAGGCGCAGGCGATCGTCCTGGGGCCGCAGCTCGCCGCTGCCGTCGTCGAGCAGCCGGACCCAGCAAAAGATCGGCTCCTCCCGCAGCCGGACCGCTCCGCGAGGGAGACAGACTCCCTCTCGAGTTTCGGTGACCTCGAGATCGTCGTCATCGGGATAGGAGACGGTCAGGTCGTACACCGCCGACGTGCCGTCGGGGTCGCCCTCGACGGGGGGAATCGGTTCGGTCTGCTCGTGAGTCAACACGATCTCGTGGCCCTCGAGGTCGAGGGCATACCCGGGGCCGATGGTGACTTCGCGGTCGCCCGGCTGGCCGGTGACCGCGAAGCCCGATCCGATTCCCGGCTGATGGAGGCTGGCGTTGTGCAGCTGTCTCAGCTCGCGGTGGAAGGCCTCGAGCCCCTGAAGATCGGTCGCGAACAGCCGCTGGCCGTCAAAGTACTGGAATCGCTCGACAAACCGGGTCCGGTCCAGAAAACTCATGACTTCGGTACCTCCGTGAAGACGGTGCGTGTGGCTTCGATTCCCAGCCAGCAAACGCTCCACTGCCGTCGGCCGAGCTGGGCCAGTGGTGCTGGGGCCTCTGCCACGGAGGGAGTACTGAGGGGTCGAAACAGCGGTTGAATCCAGAGGCTGAAGACGAAGCTCCTGGGCGTCGCTTCGACAACGCGCTCGAGTCCGATCAGCACCGACCCGCCGCTGCGTATCCAGGGGTCGCCGCGCAAGAAAGCGAAATAGCATGGAGTTTGTTTGAAGCCTGCGGCGGCGGTGTTGACGGTCACCTGAACTCCGGAGACCGACCTGCGTCCGAAACTGCCGACGACCGACCATTCCCGCCAGTCGGTTTTTCCGTGAACGGTAGCTCCGCTCCCCAGGCGCGGTCGCGATAGCGACCGGGTGGACGGCTGTTGCCGCCGGCCCTCGAGCCGAAATTCACCGTCGGTCCAGGAGCCGACAGCCAGGATGACGCCCTGGTCCGGAGACAACGGCTCCGCGGCCGGCAGCCAGCGAAAATCGAGAGGCGTCGGCGTCAGAAGCTGAGACGAAGCGGCCCGCAGCACGAGGCGCCAGCTCTCCGGACCGTCAGGCTCGTCGGGCGGCGGCGCGATCGAGCGGCGATCGAGGCAAAGCAGCTCGCGCCCGAAGCAGTCGTAGGCGAGCCCGGGGGCGATCACGATTTGCTCTTGGTGAACGCCGCTTCGCAGTCCGGCGACGATGCCGTAGGTATTGTGAATGGCTCGGTTGTGCCACCACCTAAGCGACGCATCGTGGCTGAGCTGGTCGTTGAAATCGCGGCTGCGCAAGGTCTGCCCCTGCCAGTAGCGAACCCGTTCGATGGCTGTTCTCGAAGCCGGCATCACACCACCTCGATCTCGTGCTCACCGGACGCGACCAGGCCGGTGGGAGGGAGGCAGACGTTGCCACAAACCGCGGTGCAGTCTCCTCGGATGAACTCCAGCGACAGCACGTGGTCGGCGCCGTCGGTATCGTCGAGGACCTGAAGCACTTCGGAACGGTAGACGTCGCGGCCGAAAGGCCAGCCCTGACCTTGCGGTCCGCCGGTGAGAGGGTGGAAGAAGGCGTCCAGCGACTCGATCAGCCTGCGGCGCAGCGCCTGCAGGTCGACCAGCGGACACGCTCTGACCCTGGCGCGCACCGTGAGCTCCACGTACTCGGGTCCGACCACATCGAAGCGCGTACCGAGCACGCGACGGGCCGCCAGGTACGCTCCAATCTGGCGCCGCAAGCCTCGGCTCGGCTCCGGCCGGTGGCTCGGCAACGACGGGAGCACCACCACGGTGACTACCCCGGCAGCGCGCACGCAGGGAAAAGCGGGATGAAGGTTGGCGATAGCGAAGACCCTGGCCGGCCGGGCACCCGGAGTCTGCGAGGCCAGTCTCTCGATGTCCTCCAGGTTCACGGCTCGTTGTGGAGTCTCGAGATCCTCGAGGGCCCGCGCCGCGGTCTCGGCGAGGCTCTCTCCGGCGCTGCCGCCGGCCGCGGTGAGAGGTTGGGTCACGGTGCCGAGGCGCGCGGTCAGGAGATCGAAGTCGGGAACCACGGCTCGGTTGTGGGCGTTGTCGGCAATCGCGTCGAGCGAACCCGCGGCGCGGTCTCCGTCGGCGCCCCCGGTTGCTTCGTAGGCCGCGACCAGAAAGGCGTTGCGTGGCAGGACCCGCCCGGCCTCTCCGTCGCCGAGCCCGATCTCGGCTTCGATCGGATCCAGGAGGAAGTGAGCATCCTTGCGACTCGACCTTGTCCAGTCGGGTCGTTCGGACCATTCTCGCCAGCTTCCGCCCTCGAGTGAGAAGACCTCGAGGCTCTTGCCCGCGACCAGTCCTTGTGGCAGCTCGAAGCTCTGCTCGGGCTTGCCGCTTCCGACACCCAGGAGCGCCGCTTCGAGCAGAAGCCGGCCTTCGCTTGTAGGCGCAGGCTCCTGGTACCCGAGCACGCGAAAGCGGGGTGCGGCGTCCATGAACTCGAGAGTGTCGATCTCGCCGTCGTCATTGACTCCGAAGCTGATCCCGATCTGTTCGCCTGCGGCCGGCACCGGTCCACTGACGGTGGCCGCGGGAGCCAGAAGCCATTCGGTTCGAATCGAAACCTCCTGGCGAGCCTCGACGCCGTTGAGCTGGACCGCGTTCAGGCGAGGCGGCGCGTCGAAGGCTCCTCCCGCCTGGCGAACCCTCAGATAGTGGAGCGGCTCGGCGACCTCACCGAGTTGCACCGGTGCCATGGCGGCCGGCAGCTCGAGCTCGACTGCGCCGGTGAGCGTCAGCGAGCGCGTGCCATCGACGACCTCGCCGGAGGCGGGTACCAGCCTCCGCCAGACTCCGGGCGCGACCGCGATCTCCCATGTCAGGCGCGCCGAGTGATGCGCCGGCAGCGCGATCGGATCCGATTCGGGCTCCGGCTCGGCGACCTCCGAGTCGGCCTTCGAAGAACCGCAGTGGCAAGGGAGGCAGTCGATTCCCGGATCGGGTGGTTGGCACGCGGCGCGCTCGGTCTGCGCCTGCGCCAGCAAGCGGAGCCGTTCTTCGCGCCCGCCGCCGTCGACATCGAAGTAGAGCGCGGCCGGTGATCCCACTGGTAGTGGTGCGCTCAGCCCGAGATAGAGCGCGGAGCCCGGTGCGGGATCGGACCCCAGGGCGGGCAGCGGCTCACCGCGTAGCCATGACGAGGTGAGGTCTTCGAAGTCGCCCCGCGACATGACTTGCACCGCCGCGACCCGGCCGGGCACGAGCAGCAACCGGCGGTCGGTATGAAATGTCGAGCCCGGGTCTTGCGCTCCGGTCGAGCCGATGTCCACGCCGGCCGGCAGCATGGTCGCCGGCGCGCCTTCGACCAACTCGAAGCCGATCAGCGTTCGCGCACCGGTTGGCGGCGTCGGCGCGAAGCCCACCAGCTCGAGGAACTTCCGCCGGTGGCTGGCGGGCACCCGGTTGGCCCGATAGATGTCCATCTCCGCGATCCAGGCCAGAAGCTCGATCATCGTGATGCCCGGATCGTGGACGTTGTGGTCGGTCCAGCTTGGGGCGTGGACCGGAATCAGGGTGCGACCCTGATCCACCAGCTCCGCCCAACGGCGGTCATCGAGGTTCGGCAGAGGCAGAGACATCGCTATTCGACCTCCACGCTGATCCGAATCTCCCCGGCGACGACGACGTTGTCGCCGGGCACCGAAACCGATTCACCCATGAGCCGCGACCCCTTGAAGAGCTTGACCTCCGAGGCGTAGTCGACGCCACGGGCGCGCTCGAGAGCGGCACAGAGATCGGAGAGGAAGAGGTCTCGCCCTGCCGGCCAGCCGTTGCCTTGGGGCCCGCCCACCAGCGGGTGGAGGAAGACGGCGACCGCCTCCTGAGCCGAGGCGGCCACGTCGCCGGCGGCGCCGGGATCGATCGGCACGACCGTGGCTTCCACCTCGACCGGCAGATAGTCGGGGCCGACCACGCTGACACCGGCCGCCGCTGCGAGCGTCGCATCGGTTCGGGCTTCCAGGTGTCGGCGGACCTTTTCGCGAAGTCCGAACGATGGCATGGGCCTGGGCTCGTCACTGCGCGGGATGATGGTCAAGGTGACCCACCCGGGACGCTGCCGACCGTCGGGATCGCGGCCGGCTTTGGCGCGCGCCACCGCCACCGCCGGCGAGGCCTCTTGGGCCATGACCTCGTAGTCGGCGGGCAGTAGCGCCCGGCCGCGGTGCCGTAGCGAGCGAGGACCGCGGTGGCGCACAGAAGCGAGGGTCTCTTCGTCGGCACCGCCTTCAGCCGGCCGAGGATTGAACGCCGCGTCGACGCCCGGGATGCCGGCCAGGAGCTGTTCGATGGTGCCCTTGGCGACGTTGCCGGTCGAGCCGCCGCCCGAACGATATTCACGGGCCAGAATGTCGGCTCCGAGGGGAGGTACCCTCCCGCGGTCGCCATCGCCGAAGCGCATCTGGCCGGTACCCCGATCCAGGACGTAGTGACGATCGCCGGGCGTCGATGCCCGCAGGTGCGGCCGCGATTCCCAGCCCACCCAGACTTCGGTGACCCGCTTGCCGCGATCCCGGCGCAGCCGCAGGCCCTCTACCTCCAGGTCGGTCTGGGTGCCTTCCTCGGCCAGCAGGTCCTCGAGCTGTCGCAGGCGGTGGGCATCGCCGGCGAGGATTTCTTCGGCCAGCGACCGCCATTCGACTTCAGCTCTTGGCCCGAGGAGCTCGCGGACCTGGACGTGCTCGCCCTCGAGGACCGGGATATTGCGCAACCGGAACCGTTGGCCCGGCTGCCCGTTGCTGGTCCCGGCGGTCTCGTTGACCGTCGTCTGCCACTGCGATGCCCAGACCGCGTTGGTGTGAAGCGCCAGAACCTCCGGCTCGCCCGGGGGGCCGTCCTCCTTCTGGCGGGCGCGCAGCCAGTAGAGATCTTGCCCGAAGCGGGGCCGTGACTGGGCATCGCGCGTGCCGATAAAGGACACGATGCCGGGGTGGAGCAGGCGCCGGGTCTGGTCCTCTACCGTGATGGCTCGCCAGCGTGAACCGTTCCAGTACTCCCACTCCAGATCCGGCCCACGCTCGCTCGAGGCGAGCTCGACGACGTCGAAGAAGAGCCCCAGTCGATCGACCGGAAGTTTGCGGTCGAAGCCGAGGTAGAGCGCAGGCAAGGTGTCGTTGACGTGATGGAACGGCTGGAAGGGCTCTCCGGGCCACTTGGCCTGTTCGGTGCGATCCACGAAGGCGAAGTCGTTGTAAGCGAGGACGTGCTCGGCGTGAAAAGGCCCCTGCTCCCAGGTGTAGCTGATCCGGAAGTCGGCCAATGCCGGCGGCTGGGGAATCACATAAGTGAAGGAGTTCCGGACGGCTGGGCTGACGCTGTCGTCGAGCCAGGTCACCTCCTGCGTGAAGCCGTAGGCGCCGCTCACCAGCCGCGCGCGAATCCAGTAGCCTTCGGTCCCCTCGATCTCGCGGCTGGCGAAGTCCGGGGGCACCGTGAACTCGATATCGCCGGAAGTCCTGAGGTCCTCGGGCGCACCGGTGTCATTGCTGCTGGCGAAGGAGAACAGCGGCAACCACTGGCGGCCGTTCCAGTACTGCCAGGTGAGCGTGTGAGCGAGGGGGGTCTTCAGCGCGCCGCTTCCGGTCACGTCGAGACTGTCCTGTGGAGTCACCGTCGAGCGCACGTGGAACTTGGCCTGCGCGCCCGGTTTACTGAAGGCCTCGTCGACCCGGAAGAAGAAGGTCGAGCCCGGTTGTGGCTGCTGTCCTAACGGGTAGAAAGGACGCGTGAGGTCGATCTCCTCGGCGTTGGCGAAGGCCGTATCGGGTTGGAGCCCGCCGAGCTGAAGCGTGAGCTCGAGATCGAGGAAGTCGTCTCCGGTTCCGGTGGCCGGCTCATACCGGATCACCCGCTCGAAGCTGACGTCGAAGATGCTGATGGCGAGGGTGTAGCTCGCCGGATCCGAGCTCGGCAAGACAAAGGGAGTCGTGGTGCCGTCGGAGAAGCTTGTTCTCGGCGCTCCGGTATTCAGAAGCTCGACCAGAACGCCCGGGATCGGCGCTCCGTCGCCGTCGAGGAAGTTGCACGCGAGGCGCGGGGGGCCGGCGGAGTACTCCGGCTTCTCGCCGACCAGGTGCACGTCGAGTGGCTGCTCGATCACGGTGCTCAAGCGCAGCTGGCTGACCTCGGGCAGAATCTGGCTCGGGTCGGGAGGCAGGGGCTCGTCGAGGCGTCCGCGAATCCAGAAGGCCTCGACACCGTTGACCTCCTTCTTGGCGGCGCTCGCACACTCGGTCTCGAGCCTCAGCTTGCCGTTGCTCGTCAGGCCGTTGGTCGCGTCGACTTTTTCCGAGCCCAGCTCGGCGCACTCGGGCCGCTGGCTCTGGAACGTGCGCCAGACGTCGCCGTCCCAGTACTCCCAGTCGATGTCGAGTTGTTCGCTGCCGGGCTGTGAGAGCTCGAACTCGACCTCGACTCGCGCGGACCCGGCCAATGCCAGGAGGGTGTCGTGCGCGAGGTAGAGGAGGTGTGGAGTGTCTTCCAGCTCCTCGCGATGAAACGGCCGAAAGGGCTCGGCTGCCAGAAGGGCTGTCGAGTGATCGATGTACTGGTCACGGCCGGGCCACAGGCTGACCGCCTCCAGGAGGCGCGCGGCCGAGAGGCCGAGGCCGGTCTCGGTCTCGAACACGGTCGGGCTCGTTCCTTCCGGAGGAGGCGGCGCGGCCACCCGGACTCCGCGGGGTGCCCTGGTGTCGGTCGCCTTGTCGCCGAGCTGGAAGACGATCGGAGCCCGCGCGACTTCCGCGGCGGTCAGGCGCACGCCCAGTAGTTCGAGAAAGGCGAGCTTGTTCTTGTCCGGCGCCTGGTTGAGGCGCTCGAGGACCGCCTCTAGATAGAGCGAGTCGATCTCGACCACGGCCCTGCCACGGCCGCGCTGTCGCGGGCGCCAGCGCTCGAAATACCCCGGCCGGCGCGCCAGGATCGCGGCGGCGAGCTCC
>CALZIK010000107.1 GCA_945787635.1 Thermoanaerobaculia bacterium
CAGAGACGTCGACCGCTACAACCGGATTCGGTCGACAGAGACGTCGACCGCTACAACCGGATTCGGTCGACAGAGACGTCGACCGCTACAACCGGATTCGGTCGACAGGGACGTCGACCGCTACAACCGGATTCCAGCATCCGAACCACGGTCGACAGGGACGGCTACCGCTACAGGTCGAACCAAGCGCCCTACGCCGACGTATCCATGAGAAAGATGGGTGCTAGATTCCTACCGTGTTGACGTTTGCATCGCTTCTCTTGGGCCTGAGCCTGGGCGTCCACGAGATCGAGCTGCTGGCCAAGGACGAGATCGTGTCGGTCGAGCTCTTTCTGGACGGCGCGAGCGTCGGCCGCGCCACCGAGCCGCCGTTCCGGCTCGGGTGCGATTTCGGCGACGAGCTCTCGCCCCACGAGTTGATCGCGGTCGGATACGACGACGACGGCCGCGAGCGGGCCCGGGCGGTTCAGTGGGTCAACCTGCCTCGACGGCCGGCCGAGATCACCGCGATCTTCGAGCAGCGGGCCGGTCCGGGCGAAGACGTCGTGGCTCGGCTCCGTTGGGCGGCGCTGGCCGGGGGCGAAGAACCGCTCGCGAGAGCCTGGCTCGACGGACTCGAGATCGAGATCGCCGATCCCACGGCGATTCAACTGCCCCGGTTCGACGCCGAGCAGGTGCACCTCTTTCGCGCCGAGCTGACCTTTCCCGGCAACGTCGTATCGAGCTTCGAAGCGACCCTCGGCGGAGCCTTCACCGACAAGGTCAAGAGCGATCTGACCGCCGTGCTCCTGCGGCTGACGCGCAGGCGGGAACCGACTCTCTCCGAGCTCCAGGGCGGGCTGTCCAAGAACGGCATTCCTCTGGAGGTCGTGGCACTCGACAAGCCGCCGGGGCAGATCGTCGTCGTTCGGGACCGATCCATCGACCGGCAGTTTGCCGTGCTCGAGTCGTTTCGCTCCCAGCGGGCGACTCCGATCGGCAGAGCGGGCATCCAGGCCGGTGCGGGCATCTCGGATCCCACCACCCGCTTGGACCGCGTCCTCGCCAAGAGAATGCCCGATTGGCGGCTCGAGTTCCTGTGGCCGGTCGCCGAGCGCCGCCAGGGCAGCGCCGGGCAGTGGTTCGATCTGTTCTCTCATTCTCCCGAGTTCGGTCCCGACGACGGGTCGCTCTACAAATTCTTGACCCGGATCGACTTCCCGCCGCACCTGACGGGACACCAACGCCTGGCAGACAGCGTTGCGGTTGCGGGTCTTTCGGCAGCCGCCCTTGGCGGCCGGCGCATGACGATCCTGATCCTCGGCACGCAAGCCGAGGACACGAGCGGCCTTCGCGCCGAGCTCGTGCGTCGATACCTCGAGCAGATCCAGGTGCCGCTCAAGGTCTGGACCACGTCCAGGCGGCGCTCGACAGCCTGGGGCAAGGCGGACCGCATCCTTCCCAGAGCCCGACTCGACTCGGAATGGCGGAGGCTGCTCGAAAGCCTCGACCGCCAGCGTATCGCCTGGGTGCGGGGCAGCCACCTGCCGCAGTCGATCGAACTGGCGCCGATCGAGGGCATCGAGTTGGCGCGCTGAGGCCGGATGGATCGCCCCGGCAATCCTCCGGCCACCACGGCGCTGGCTTTTGCCGCCGTCCTCCTCACCGGAACGCTCGCCGGCGCGCAGGAGGCCGAGGAAGAAATCCTGGGCAAGCGCTCGTCGATGACTCTACCCGGGACTTCAGAAACGATTGCGGTCAGCGCCGGGAGCCGGCTCCACGCCGAGCCCGGCCGAGACGCGCCGGTGATCGCCACCGTGAGCACGGACATCGAGCTCGAAGCCGGGCGCCGCGAAGGCGATTGGGCCGAGGTGCGCTATCGGTCCTGGCAAGGGTGGATCTTCACCGGCCAAGAGGGCGCCAAGAAGAGCCTTCTCGATAGGCCGGGATGGATGATCGAAACCGCTGAGGACGGCACCCGGCGTTTCGCCGCCGCGCCCCTGCTCGAGCCGCAGATCGTCGAGGCCAGGCTGGCGCGATTGCGCGAGATACTCGGGGAGCGAGAACGCGAGCTCGATTTCGGACCGTTCAAGCTCCACACCGACGTTTTCGACGACCGCCTGATCGAGCAGCTCGGGGTGACCGCTCGTACGCTGGAAGCGACCTACCGCAACCGGTTCGGGCTCGAGGTTGCCGGTGCGCAGACACAGGCGGTGGTGCTCTTCGCTCGCGAAGAAACCTACCGCTCGTACGAGCGGGAGCTGCCCGAAATCTCGGATCTGGCCACACTGGGGCACCAGAGTCACGGCGTGGCCGTCACGTTCGTCGCGGAGCGTTCTCTCGACCAGGTCCGCAGGATCCTGCTCCACGAGCTAACCCACCTGCTCAACCGGCGTGCCCTGCCGCAACTGCTACCGACTTGGCTGGAGGAAGGCCTCGCCGAAGACATCGCTTTCAGCCGCGTGGACAGCGATGGACGAATTCTCGAGGGGACGATCCTCGGAGAAACGGAGCGGACTCTCCGCGGGAACCGCCTTTCGGGTGGCTTCTCCTCCCTGTCGGCGCTCCTGCGCCATCATCAGCAACCGAGTTGGCCGAGCGTGACCGCTCTGGTGGACGCCGACCGGGAGGCCTTCGTGCAGCCCGAATCGAGACCCACCTACTACACCCAGGCGGCGTTTTTCATCCGGTTCCTACTCGACGGGCGCGAAGGCGTGTTGGCGACCGGTTTCCGCAGCTATCTGCGCGAACTGGCCGGCGCCGATCGGCCCAATCCAGTCAATCGGGCCGATCGAGCCGACCTCTGGGTTCACCTCGGCGCGCCGAAGGACGAGATCGAACAGGCCTATGATGCCTGGATCTTGAACAAGGGACGTGCCTACGGGGTGGTTTCGCCGAGTCGATAGCCACTGGCAGCCCAAGGGCAGGTCCTGCCTACCCCGAAGAGGGATTCTTTTCGGCACCGCATCTGATAAAAAGCGGTTCGCGAGTTTGTTTTCTCTCCTGCTATGCCTGAAACGCTTGTTCATCCCTCAGCCTGGGTCGCTCCGACCGCCAAGCTGGGCACAGGCGTCAGGATCGGCGCGTATGCGGTCGTCGAGAACGATGTCGAAATAGGCGATGACTGCGTGCTCGATGCCCATGCGGTGATCCGCCCCTTCGTGCGTATGGGTACTCGAAATCGGGTGCATTCGAACGCGGTTTTGGGAGGCGAGCCTCAGCATCTGTCCTTCAGCGGAGGCAAAACCGGCCTCGAGATCGGTGACGACAATCAGCTCCGGGAAGCGGTTACGATTCACCGCTCGATGAGCCCCGATGCGCCGACCCGAATCGGATCCGGCTGCCTGCTCATGGTCAATGTTCACGTCGGCCATGACTGCCAGCTGGGCGACAAGGTCGTCCTCACCAACGACGTCAACCTCGGCGGCCACGTGACGGTCGGCGACGGCGTACTCATGGGCGGCATGGCGCAGGTGCACCAGTACGTCCGGGTCGGCATGCACGCCATGGTCTCGGGATCGACCTCGCTCGCGCGCGACGCGCTCCCCTACTCGATGATGTGGGGCATTCTCGCGCGCCACTACCGCCTGAACACGGTCGGCCTGCGGCGGGTGGGCATCAAGGGCGACCGCTACCGCGCGCTCGAGGCCGCGTTCCGCGCGCTCAGGGACGGCAAGGCGCTCGACGAGGTGCCGGAGACAGAGGACGTCTGCCAACTCAAGACGTGGCTGGCCGAGCCTTCCAAGCGCGGCCTCGCCGGCTTCGCCCGGCGCGGCGAAAAAGAAGACTGAAGTCGACTCTTTTGCCCTGTAGCGGTCGAGCTCTGTCTCGACCGAATCAAGACGGTCGACAGGGACAGCGAGCGCTACACTTGGATTCGGTCGACAGGGACGTCGACCGCTACATACAACAAGATTCGGTCGACAGGGACAGCGAGCGCTACAATTGGATTCGGTCGACAGGGGCGTCGACCGCTACAACAGGATCCCGGCGGCAGGGACGTCGACCGCTACAACAGGATCCCGGCGACAGGGGCGTCGACCGCTACAACAAGATTCGGTCGACTGGGGTGTCGACCGCTACAACAAGATTCGGCCGACTGGGGTGTCGACCGCTACAACAGGATCCCGGCGGCAGGGACGTCGACCGCTACAACAGGATCCCGGCGACAGGGGCGTCGACCGCTACAACAAGATTCGGCCGACTGGGGTGTCGACCGCTACAACAGGATTCGGTCGACTGGGGCGTCGACCGCTACAACAGGATCCCGGCGACAGGGGCGTCGACCGCTACAACAGGATTTCGGTCGACAGGGGCATCGACCGCTACGAGCCTTCCGACGTTCGGGTGCCGCGGATTGCGGAAAGCGTGCCTCAGATCGGGGCACCCGCAGCGGCGGAGGGAGGCAGGCGTACTCCCGTACGCCGACGACTGACGCCGCGAGGACGCCTCGAGATGAGGTGCGATCTCCGCTATCCGCGGTGCCCGACGACCGAAGCCGCGAGGCCGGCCCAGATGAAGGGCGATCTCCGCAAAACGCCGCGGCGGACTACCAGCGGAGCATGAACCCCACCGCCCCCGCGGGGCCGGCGACGTCCGACTCGAAGTCGACGAATCCGAAGTTGTTGCCGGTGACGTTGAGCTTGGCGCTTCGGTACATCGCCTCACCGTAGATGCCCAGCCGCTCGGTCACGTCCACATCGACCCCCAACAGGAGGTAGTAGCCGAACTCGTCATCCACCTCGGGGCCACCCGCGAGCGGAATCGCTCCCCCTTCGAACAGCGCATCGGTGACCAGGTAGGAGGCGCCAGCGCCGACGTAGGGCTGGGCTTTGGCATCCGGGTTGAAGTGCCAAGAAAGCCCCACGTCGACCGGCGTCACCTCCAACCGGATGAGGGCGTCGTTGGCCACTTGTGAAAAGGCGTCGAAGAAACTCGCGCGAACGTCGAGGTCCACGTTCTCGCCCATGCTGATTCCGAACCGGAACGCGAATCCCTGGTCCTCGTCCGCCTGCTCCGTGTCCCAGGTCCCGATACCGACGCCGATGCCACCGGCGAACGACGGGGCGGACATCAACAGGGCCAGACCGATGACGATTGCTGTTTTTCTCATCTCAAGCTCCCTTGGTTAGCGTATGCGGATGTCCGGCTACGTCCAGCCAGGGGTATTCCGGACCGATCGTGCCCTAACTATGCATCAGCAATACTACTTTATGTCAAGGGCAGGGGCCACTCGCCGCCTGGAGCCAGCCGGAGGCGCCCCCTGAGGCGCACGGGACGCTAGGTACCGGGGAGCAGGCCCGTCACCTCGGGAAAGCGATCGGCGATCTGCCTGGGAGTGAGCGAGGCGGTGTTCTTGCGCAGCATCTTGAGCGTGGCCTTGGCGGCCTTGGCGCCCCCGCGCCTCGCGATGAGCGCGTCCGCGGCGCGGTGGTAGGTGCCCTCGCGCGCGAGCCGCGAG
>CALZIK010000108.1 GCA_945787635.1 Thermoanaerobaculia bacterium
CCGGCGGCGGCTCCGCCGATGACCGCCTCGGTGTCGCCCCCGAGCACGCGGCCCAGGATGGCACCGACGATCGCCGCGCCCGCGATCTTCTTCTTGTCCTTGCGCTTGTTGGCCCCAAGCTCTACCAACGAGGCGCTGATCGCGATCGATTCGGTCGGCGAGAGAACCAGGTGTGTGAACTCGACCTCGAGGGCGGCCTGACCACCGACGCTCTTGAGCGGCTCGACCCGTATCACCCGCCCGATCACCTCGGCTCCGGCCGGAACCACCAGCGTGCCGTCTTCCGCCTTGAGGTCCTGCACCAGGCGAGCCGAGAATTCATCTCCCGCGCGACTCGTTCGGCTGGTCAGGGTCTCGAGGATTTCGATCTCGAGGAGCCGGCCCGGCATGAGCGAGGCCTCGACCCGGATGGGTGCGGAATCCGAAGCGCCGGGCTCGAAAAGGCTACGATCCGGCTCATCGGCCACGAAACCCGTTTCCGATTCGAACTCATCATCTGGAGTGTCGGCCGGAGTGTCGGCCTCGGCTTCCCTCGGTTGCGTAGGTGGTTCGACCTCTTCCACCTCCTCGAGAGCGGCCTCGCGGTCGCGAAGCTCCTTTTCCTGGAAGGCGAGGTCGGCCTCGTGGTTGTCGAGCTTCTTCGAGCGGACCGCCAGCTCTTCGGCGCGCCTCGCGGCCTCTGCCTTTTGCGCCGCGACCCGGGCCTGCTGCGCTCGGAGCTCCTCTTCGCGGCGGAGTAGCTCCTCACGCGACTCGAGCAGGGCCTCGCGCTCGGCCAGCGCCGCCTCGGCGGCTTGGTTGGCCGCGGCTTCGGCGGCGAGGGCCTCTGCGAGTCGATTCTCGATTTTCACGGCTTCGTTCGGCGCTTCGGTGGAGACGGCGGATTGCGGGTCAGGCTCGGCCTGGCGGCATGCCGGGATCGAGGCGGTCGCCACGGCGAGGAGCACGAGACCGATCGCGGGGTCGAGACGGATACGTTTTAAAGCCGAGTTCATGAGGTACCTCCTTCTGCGCCCTTATGGTGCTGCAAGGACCGGGCCTACCCCGAATTCACAGCCCACAGGCTGCTCGAGCGCCGCGATGGCCTGTCTTGCGAGAGGCTGTCGCAGGTCGAGGACAGCTTCCCGAGCGGGTGTCCGCTCCGCCGACCGGCTAGCATAGGGCGATGGCCGCCCCGAGCACGTCCCGAGCCCTGGCTCGGCTGGAGAACCTGAGACTGGCCTACGGGCCGAGCGACGAGGCCGGGAAGCTCGAGTGCCTCGAGGTTCTGGACGGGGCCGAGCTGCCAAGTCGGCGCCAGGTTCTGCGGCTGCATGAGGTCCTTTGCTTTCAACGAGCCTACCCCGACAGCCGCGTTGTTCTGCGCAAGGTCGAAGCGATGCTCGAGACCTTTGACCAGCGCGCCGATCTGCGCCGTCACCGGTCGAGCCTCGACAGCACCGGTATCGCCGGGACGACCATCTCGTACAGCTTCTTCTGGTTCACCGCGCTCTGGCTGGCGCGCCGCTGGCCGGATCGGTTTTATGTTGAATGGTCGCTGTTCGAGAACCGCAAGCTCCTGTCGTCGCGATTGATGGCGCTCATGCCGTTCGGCGAGACCCTGGCGCTCGAGGAGGCATGGCTCGAAGCTCGCGACTGGGTTTCGCGGCTCAAGGGGCCCCGAGAGTCCGACGCGGCGTTCGTGGTCCGGCGCTTCGAAGCGATTCGCGTCGGTGACTTCTGGAAGGAGCAGATCTTCGAGGAGATGGATCTGCCGTGCCGTCTCGATCCGGGACCGACCACGCCCAGCCGGACCCGGGCGCGGTACCCGCCCTCGCCCGTGGTCTTTCAGCGGGGACCGCTCGAGACGACTCGAGGGTCCTTTCCGGGCGCGCTGCGCAGGCCGCCGCGAACCGTGCGCAAGGTTGGGCCGCGAGGGGCCGACGAACTGATCTCGTTGGCCCGCGAAGCCATGGTCTCGCGTTCGCGCGACCTCGATGTTTTCGTGCATGCCGATCGTCGCGACGTTCACCTCATGGACTGTGGTCGCGGGCTCCAGTTCGTCCGCTACGGCGCGATTCCGGAGCGACGGCAGATGCTCGACGCCGTTTACGGCTTCCTGTTCCTCAAGAACGGCGTTCCGATAGGGTATTTCCTGGCAAGCGCGCTCTACCGCTCCGCCTTGATCGCCTATAACATTTTCGACACCTACCGCGGCGCCGAAGCGGCCTACGTCTACGGCCGTGGCCTGGCGATGGTTCGGCACACCTTCGAGGTGGACACTTTCGGCATCGAGACCTACCAGCTCGGAGACAACAACAGCGAGGCGCTCGAATCGGGAGCCTGGTGGTTCTACTACAAGCTCGGCTTCAGGCCTCGCGATCCGGAAACCCTGGCTATCGTGCGGGACGAAGTGCGCAAGCTGAAAAAGAACCGTCGCCATCGCTCGACGATCGCGACTCTCAAGAAACTGGCCGCGGTCGAGATGTATCTCTCTCTCGGCAAGCGGCGCGACGACGTTGTCGGACTGATCTCCCGCGAGAACATCGGCTTCCGGATCAGCGCCTATCTGGCCGAACGGTTCGGCTCGGATCGGGAGCGGGGAGTCCGCATCTGTGCACGGGAGGCAGCGCAGCTCCTGGGCGTACGGTCTCGCGCCCGCTTCTCGCCGGGCGAGCGGCTGGCGTGGAATCGATGGGCGCCGCTGGTACTGCTCCTGCCGCGCGTCGGGCGCTGGTCGGCGAAATCGAAAGCCGCGCTGGTCGAGGTCATCCGGGCCAAGGGCGGCCCGCGAGAGTCGGATTTCGTCGCTCGATTCGACCGCCACCTGCCTCTGCGGCGAGCCGTTCTAGAGCTTGCGCGAGAGGCGCCCTGACCGTCTGGCTCATCTGAGGGAGGAAGAGGCCCCAATGAACGTTGAAGTCCTGGATCTCGAGTATCGAGACACGCCCCATACGATCGCTGCCTTTCTGGTTTCGGCGGGTCGCGGACCGGTCCTGGTCGAGACCGGCCCGGCGAGCACGCTGCCGGCGCTGGAGCGCCGTTTGAAAGAGCACGGTGTCACGGTGGGGGACGTGCGCCACGTTCTCGTGACCCACATTCATCTCGATCACGCGGGCGCCGCGGGATGGTGGGCCGCGCGCGGTGCCCAGGTCTACGTGCACGGGCGCGGAGCGCCTCATCTCATCGACCCGTCGAGGCTCGTCGCCAGCGCGACCCGGATCTACGGCGACCGGATGGACATGCTGTGGGGAACCGTGACCCCGGCGCCGGCGGAGCGGGTCACCGTGGTGGAGGACGGCGACGCCATCGAGGTCGAAGGACTGCGGTTCACAGCCCTCGACACGCCGGGCCATGCCCGGCATCATCACGTCTACCGGCTCGAAGACATCGCCTTCACCGGCGACGCGGCGGGGATCCGGATTCCGGGTTCGGGCTGGATCGACCTGCCCGCGCCGCCGCCCGAGTTCGATCTCGAGGTCTGGAAGCAGACCCTCGCGAGGCTTCGCGCCGAGAAGCTGACCGCGATCTACCGGACCCACTTCGGACCCTCGACCGAAGTGTCCGCCGAGCTCGATCGCGTGGAGGCCCTGCTCGACGAGACCGTGGAGACGATTGGCGCGCTCGAAGCCCGCAAGCTCGAACGGCCGGCGATGCTGGCGGCCTATCGCGAGTGGGTGGCGGAACAGGCTCGGGCGGACGGGGCGGGCGAGGACACCATCCGGACGTACGAGATTGCCAATCCCCGGGACATGAGTGTAGACGGGGTCATCCGCTACCTGAACCGCCGGGAGCGGTGATCCGTATGTTGGTACGAGCCCCCACAAAAGCGGCCTCGACGGCCGCCAAACTGCATTTCTGCACACAAAGGAGACATTGCATGAAGAAGCTTGTTCTTGGTTCTGGACTGGTGATTGCTCTGACCGTCGCGGTCCTCGCGGGCGCGGTTTTCGCCTCGGAGGAGACGGGCTCCTGGACCGGTGAGGTCGTGGATCTCGCTTGCTATGTGAGCCAGGGCGCGAAAGGCGCCGACCACGCCGGTTGCGCCAAGAGTTGCGTCAAGAACGGGCAGCCGATGGGTCTGCTGACCGATGACGGCACGCTGGTCCTGCTGGCCGCCGATCACAAGAACGGTGAGCCCTACGAGGCTCTCAAGGACATGGCCGGCGGCACGGCCAGCGTCTCGGGCTCGGTTGCGGAGCGAGACGGGATGAAGGTCGTGACCGTCACCGGTTCCAAGGCCGCAAGCTAGGTCCGTTCGGGCAGCGATTCCAAGAGTCCCGGGAGCGGATCGTCTAATCCGCTCACCGGGGCTTTCCATCTGGCTGTTAGGGTTCGGCCGTGGTTCGCAGGTTGATTTGGCTTGCCCTGGCGGCGTCGGTCGTGGTGGCCGCCATGTTCGTGCCGGCGCTGCGCTGGCTGCTCTGGAGCTGGGAGGCGAACCCCATCCTTCGAGGCCGCTTGGTCGCCGAGCGCAACGGCTGCCTGAATTGCCATCTGATGCCGGGTTCGGGGGAGCTTTCGAATCCCGGCAGCCGTTGGGGCACGGTTCCGAGATTCGGCGCGGGCAACGCGATGATGTACGCCGGGAGCCGGGAAGAGCTCGAGGAATTCATTCGGTTCGGCGCTCCGCAAGAGTGGTTGGCCGACGAGTCGGTCCGTGCGCGCCTGGCCTCTCAGCACCTGCGGATGCCGGCCTACGAGGGCCGCCTGACCGACGCGGAGATTCGCGACCTGGTTACCTACGTGGCTGCGGTCGAGAAGGTGGATGTGCCCGGTAACGTCGAGAGCGAAGGTCGCATGGTCGCCGGGCGCCAGGGTTGTCTCGCCTGCCATGGCGTCGAAGGGTCGGGAGGGCTGCCCAACCCGGGCTCGCTCGGCGGGTTCATCCCGGGGTTTCTGGGCGGCAACTTCGACGACATGGTGCTGGACGAGAACGAGTTTCGCGAATGGGTTCTGGACGGCGAGAGCGCCCGCCTCGCTCGCAACCCGCTGCTGCGTTTCGTTTGGCGCCGGCAGGAGATTTCGATGCCCGCCTACCGCGAAGAGCTGGCTCCGGGCGAGGTCGACGAGCTGTGGACCTGGGTGGTGTCTTTGCGGGAAGCCCCGAGTCCTTGACCGCGGCGCGCTGGGCCATCGATAATCGAGAAAGAGGGCGACGGTACACGCCCAACCTCTTCGGCCTTCCTCCAGCGAGGGCCTTCGTGAGGCAAAGGGGGCACACTCCCGAATCGGCATCCTTTGAAGCCTTCGCCCGTCGCGGGCTTCGCCGCTGGGGGGCGTCGCTGGCGGCGTTACCGAAGGAGATTCACGTTGCCGAAGGAACAAGACCTCAAGCGCTTGGTGCGCTCGAGGATGAAGAAGACTGGGGAGGCTCGGGATTGCGCGAGATCGGCCAGCGGCGCGGCGGGAACTACGAGGCCAGAAAGAGCAAGACCTATCCGGTTGCGATCCGCGATCTCTATCGCGCGTGGAGTGACGCTCGCCGGCGCAAGCGTTGGCTGGGGGAGAGCGAGATGACCGTGCGCAAAGCCACGCCGGAGAAATCGATGCGGCTCATCTGGGGCGACGGCACTCACGTTCAAGTCTACTTCTGGGAGAAGGACGAATCGAAAAGCCAGCTGCAGAATCAGCACACCAGGCTCGCCGCGCATGCGGACATCGAGCGGGTGAAGAGATTCTGGTCGGAAAGGCTGGCGGCCTTGGCCGGGTTTCTCGCCTAGGCCGGCCGTCTCGCGGGTTTCTTTCCGGCCGGTGAGTCAGCCGGTGGGCGCACCTGGCGTTTCGGTGCGGTCCGATAGGATGAGTGGGCTCCAATGGCTGCGATTCAGCAAGCGGAACATCCGGTCAGGCGCAGCATGTTGTGGCGTGTCTTGCTGGTAGGGGCGCTGCTTCTTGCCAGCGCCGCTGCAATGACGCTGGTTGTGCGAGCACTCGATCAACGGCACACCGATACCGTGGTGATCGAAGCCGTCGGGCGCCAGCGGATGCTGAGCGAGCGGCTCGCAATGCAGGCCCTCCTCGGCGCCATCCAGGATGAGGCCGACCTTGTGGAAACGCGGCGGCAACTCGTGCTCACTGCCGATCGGCTCGCCAATGGCGGTGAGATCGAGATTGACGGCCTCATGCTCAGGTTGCCGGCTCCGGAGCCCGGCGTAATCCGTGAGCTGTGGGAGGGGCACGAACTCTCGATCGAGAGCTTGGTCGACGTCGCCGAGCGACTCGTGCAGCTCGAGCCGAGCGAGCCTGGGTACGCGGACGCGGTTCGGGCTTTGAATGTGACGACCGCTGGGCTTCAAGCGGAGCTTGACGAGACGGTGCGATTGCTCGTCGAGCACGACGCTCGCGAGGTGGCGTCCGCCCGTCGCTGGGCAATCGCGAGCGCCGGCCTAGCCATCGCGCTCTGTTTGTTTCTGCTCGTACAGGTGTTCCGGTCGGCTGCGCTCGACCGGCGGCTCCGGACCAGCGAAGAGCGTCTCCAACTCGCTGTTCTCGGCACCAACGACGGCCTCTGGGACTGGAGCATGGTGACAGACGAAGTGCACTACTCGCGGCGTTTCGAGGAGTTACTCGGATTCGCGGAGAACGAGCTCCGAGCGGTTGCGGATTCGATTCGCTCGCGCGTGCATCCCGAGGACCGCAACCGGGTCTTTGCCGCCTTCGATCGACACGTCAAGAGCCAGGAGCCTTTCGATGAGGAGTGCCGTTTGCGACACAAGAACGGCTCGTATGGCTTCTTTCGCGTTCGAGGCCGAGCCGTATGGAACGAGTCCGGCTGGGCGATTCGCATGGCTGGCGCGATCACCGACATCGGCGATCGGAAGGCGGCTGAGGAGAGACTCGAAAAGCGAGCGCAGGAGGCTCAGCTGGTGCATCTCGCGACCTCGATGGCTGCCGAGACCGATTCGCTGGAAGACGCTCTGCAAACCTGCGTGGACAGCGTGTGCCGGACGACCGGCTGGCCGATCGGACACGCATACGTTCCGGAAGATGGCGGAAGCAGGTTCCTGGTGCCGACCAACATCTGGCACTTGCCCGCCGGTGGGCACCGAGCGCTGCGGGCAGCGACCCGGTCCACTCGTTTCGAGCGCGGCGTCGGCCTGTCGGGTCGCATTTGGGAAACGGGCGCGCCCGTCTGGATCGAGGACGTGCAGGCCGAGAAGGAGTGCGTGAGTGCGCGGCCCTTTCAGGCGCTGGGCGTGAGGGCAGCCTTCGGGTTTCCGATCAAGGTGCGGGGCGAAGTCGTTGCCGTGCTCGAGTTCTTCGCTGGCGAAATGATGCGACACGATCCCGATCTAGTTCTTGCCGTCGGTAGCGTCGGTGAGCAGGTGGGCAGGGTGATCGAGCGCAAACGCGGTCAAGATGAGCTGCTCAATGCGCGAGACGCGGCCCAGCATGCCAATCGCGCGAAAAGCCAGTTTCTGGCCAACATGAGTCATGAATTGCGCACTCCGCTCAACTCGGTCATCGGTTTTTCGAACGTGCTCTTGCGCGGGATCGGCTCCGGGCTGCCGGACAAGGAGCGAACGTTTCTGGAGCGGATCCGTGACAACGGCGTCCACCTCCTATCGCTGATCAACGAGGTGCTCGATATCTCGAAGATCGAGGCCGGCAAGATGGACTTACGGATCGAATCCGTCGAGCTCGACGCGATCGTGAGCGAAGTCTGTGCCGATCTCGAAGTGGCGGCAAGCGACGCCGGGCTGTTGTTGCATCAAGAGGTTCCCGGTGGCTTGCAGCCGGTTCTCGCGGACGCCGCCCGTTTGAAGCAGGTCCTGATCAATCTGGTCGCGAACGCCCTCAAGTTCACGCAAAACGGCAGCGTGACAGTGCGAGTACGAGCCGCCGGCACCAGTCGCGCTCCGACCCGTGTCGAAGTCGTCGATACCGGAATCGGAATCTCGAAGGAGCAGCTACCGACGATCTTCGATTCGTTTCAGCAGGCCGACGGTTCGACGACCCGAAGATTCAGCGGTTCGGGTCTGGGTCTTACCATTTCCCGCTCTCTCTGCCGATTGATGGGATTCGATCTGGTGGTCGAGAGTGAGTTCGGGCGCGGCTCGACCTTCGCCGTGGAGTTCAGGAGGGTTAGTGACACTCGCGGAGCCTTCCCCGCCCGGAAGGTCGTGCCGGCCGACTCGGTGAGCCAGCGAGTGCTGGTGATCGACGACGATCCGGACACCTGCGTGCTTCTGGGCGAATACCTGGGTGACTTGGGCTGTGAGGTGGTGGCGGCAGCGTCCGGCGAAGAGGGCGTGACGGTTGCGAGTGAATGGTCTCCCGACCTGATTACCCTCGATCTCATGATGCCTGGGATGAACGGCTGGGAGGTGTTGCGCAGGTTGAAATCAGACGCCAAGCTCCGGGATATTCCGGTGGTTGTGGTGAGCATCGTCGCGGCGGAGAATCGTGGCACCCTCCTGGGCGCTGTCGATGCGCTCTCCAAGCCCATCAGGAGGGAGGACCTGCTGCGAGTCCTCAACAGGCTGCCGGACGGAGGCATCCGTCGAGCTCTGGTCGTGGAGGACGATGCGAGCTCCCGAAGTCTACTGGTCGAGCTGCTGAGTGAGCAGGGGCTACAGGTTGTCGCGGCGGAGACCGGCCTCGAAGGGCTGCGGGTTCTCGAGGCCGCGGCACCAGACGTGATAATCCTCGATTTGTTGATGCCGGTGATGGGCGGGACCGAGTTTCTCGCGCGGCTGCGGGAGCGGCCTGGTTACGTTGATCTGCCGGTGGTCGTGGTGACGGCCAAAGAGCTCTCGCGTGCGGAGATGGAGGAGCTCGAAGAACGGGGAGCCGCGGTGCTACTCAAGGGCGGCGCGCTCGAGAGCCGACTCAAGAAGGTGGTCTTCAGCCGCTTGCAGCGAAGAGTGCCGGTCGCCTCGAGAGCCTGAGGCGGGAATCTTCGAAGCTGAGTCCCGATCGCCCGGAGCCGCTAGAATCGCGTCGCTTTGACTTGGACGCGCCACCTTTTCCCAGTTGTCGGTCGACGCGGCCCGCGCGCCGGATGGACGCCGGGTGTGCAAGAGCGCGGTCGTCTTGCGGTGCTGGGAGTGCTGCTGACCCTCATCGGCGCCGCTCTCGGCTGCGGCCGGAGAGAGCCCGTGGTGGCGCCGGCCGAGGTTTTCCCTGCTGGCTTGGACTCGTACAACGTGCAGATGCACGTTCACGGACATTCCCACCACAACGGCGACCCCAAGCCGGGATCGATGCAATGGCATTCGCACTTCGCGGATCAGACCGGCTCGAATGTCCTTTGGTGGAGCGACCATTCGGAGATGTTCGACCTGCGAAGCTCGCTGTCCATCGACCTCGCGAGGCCCGCGTCCTCCGGGCCACCCGATCAACGCGAGCTTCGGCAAGCCGGACACGCCGGAGACGTGGGCGGAGCCTTGGCGATCGAGCTGACCGACGCGCCCGAAGAGGACGTCGAGTGGATTCGCCGGCAGCACGACAAGATCCCCGGCCGCGTGAGTCTGGTCGCGCGTTCCCGGCCGGACTCGCGCGCCTATTCGGAGGTCTCCTACATGGTCAAGGGGCCCAAGGGCCTGCCGCGAGGCTTCCTGCTTCCCAGGCCGATCAGCAGTGGCGCGGTTCTCGCCCTGGACCTGCGAGCCTGGGCTACGGGGCCGGATGCGCTGCTCGAGGTGCAGGTCGGTCTGTCGTGGCATCATCGGGGTGAGGCGCGCAGACACGTGCTGCGCTACCGGTTGAGCTCAGAGGTCACGCCGCCCAGCCGCAGCGTTCCCACGGAAGGCACTGTGCTGGTGACCGTGCCGGTCGGGGGCGAGCGCCAGAAGGTGCTGCTCGATCTCCAGAACGACGCCTCCCTGCTCGAAGACGGTGAGGACAACACCATCACCAGCATCGAGATCCGCTTGTCGGCGCGGCAGGGATCGCGCGCGACCGTCGAGATCTTCGGGCTCGAGCTGTCGAGTACGAGGCCGGAGCCCGAGCACCAGTTGGCCGAGATCCGACGTTTCGCTTCGGCCTACGAACAGGAGTACGGGCACGCTCAGCACGTCGGCGTCGAGTTTCTTTCAGAGGCCGCCAAGACGGTCCACCTCAACGCGTTTCTGCCGGATGCGGCCCTGACCGGCTCACTGGCGAGCGGCGATGAGGCGACCTGGAGAGACCCGAGCGAGTTCGTGCGGCGGGTTCAGTCCGCCGGTGGCGTCGTGTCGTTCAATCACATGTTTGGCACCCGTGTCGGCTCGGCGAAACCGCCCTGGCAAGCGACTCTTTCGCGCAGGAAGGTTGCGGAGCTGGTGCGCAACCGTGCCTACGGCGCCGACCTTCTGGAGGTCGGTTACACGGATCGAGGTGGCGTCGGGCTGGAGTACCACCTTCGAACCTGGGATGCGCTGACGGCGAGCGGTGTGTTCCTCTACGGCAACGGCGTCAGCGACACCCACGGCAGCGAGTGGGGGCCGTCGATGCGGCCGAACCGGTTTGCCACCTGGATATGGTCGGAAGGTGTGACCTCCGAGCAGCTGATCGCTGCGACTCGGAAGGGCCGGATGGTATTCGGCGATCCTTTCGCCTATGCGGGCCGCTTCTACTTCCGGATCGGCGAGGCGGAGATGGGCGATCGGGTACGGGTTCGAAAAACACCCCAGATGCTTCGGATCGGCGTCGACGAGCAGTTCGATCTCCGGAAGCACAAGGTTCTTCTGGTTCAGGGCCGCATACGGCCCGAGAACCCCGCGGAGCTGTATTTTGATCAGGGCGCCGACGGTGATCACCGGCGGGAGGTCCGCCCGGATCGGGAAATCACGGTCGACGTGAGCCAACCCTGTTTCGTTCGCCTCGAGATCCACGATCGCGACGGCAATCCCCTGCGGTTTACCAATCCGATCGTGTTCGAGCGAAGAAAGCGTCTGGCAAGCTGACGTTCGACCTCGACGTCGCACTGGCCTCCTGCGTCGAGCTTCCGGAGCACGATCCCGACCGAAGCTGCCTGAGCGCCGCGCTCGAGGGCGCCGGCATTCGCAGTCAGGTCCTGGCCTGGGACGATCCGAGGGCCGACTTCGCCGCGGCCCGCATGACGGTGCTTCGGTCGACCTGGAACTACCCTCTGCGGCCGGAGGACTTTCTCTCCTGGCTGGAGGGCGTCGCCGCGGTGTCAGAGCTGTGGAACCCCTTGCCGGTCGTGCGTTGGAATCTCCATAAGGGTTACCTACTCGAGCTCCAAGCGGGCGGAGTTCCAGTGACGCCTACCGAGATTGTGGAGCACGGCGCTTCGCGACGCTTGGTGGACGTGAAGAGTGAGCGCGGGTGGGACGACGTGGTGGTCAAGCCGGCGGTCTCCGCCAACTCGATGAACACGATTCGAGTCGCGGGCGCCGATCTCGATCGCGGTGAGGCCCACCTGCGGGCACTGTCGGCCAGGGCAGACGTTCTGGTTCAGCCGTACTTGAAGTCCGTCGAAGAGCACGGCGAGCGATCGGTGATCTGGATCGATGGCGAGTGGACCCACGCGATCCGCAAGAACCCTCGTTTCGTCGGACGCGGCGAGGCGGTTTCCAAGAGTGCGCTTGCGATCGGAGCTGCCGAAGCCGACCTGGCCGCGCAAGCTCTCGATTTCGTCCGAGGCTCGCTCGCGCAGCCGTTGCTGTATGCCCGGGTTGACATGGCGCCCGGTCGAGACGGCCTACCGGTCGTGATGGAGCTCGAGCTGGTCGAGCCCTCGCTGTACTTTCTCCAGTCCGAGCGGGCTCTCGCCCGTTTTGTCCTCGCTATTCGAAAACGCCTGTGGGAAAAACGCTAGTGTCCCGCGCGGTAGGTCCCTTTACATTCGCGCGGTGCAGCATCCCGCTGGGCGGCGTTGCTCCTCGGTCGCGTATAGCCCGATACGCTCGCTCGTCGCGTCTTGCCCAGCGGGCGCCTCACCGCGCTCGGTGTGACAAGGAACTTGCCGCACGGGACACTAGCGCCGGGTTGAATCGGTCACTTCGACGGCGAATTCCGGTGGCTCGAAGATGTGCTGTTTGACCGCGCACTGGTCAATCGCGCGCACGATGGCGGCTCGGTACTTGTCCGGGAAGTGGGACGGTAAACGCACGTGAATGACGAGGCGGGAGAAGCGCTTGGCGGACTCGTCGCGGACGGCTTCGAGCTCGACCTCGAGCTCGCTCGTGTCGATGTCCCGCTTCTGACAGAAGCGCAGGGCGTAGAAGCCGGCGCAAGTACCGATCGAAGCCAGGAACAGGTCCATGGGCGGCGGCGCCGAGTCCGTGCCACCGTGGACCAGGGGTTGATCCGAACGCACGATGTGTTTGCCGAGCAGAGCGTTCACGGCCGGCCCGCCGGGGAAGCTGATTTCGATCCTCATTGGGCCCGAGTCTGACCGCGGGCGCCGTCGCGGCGGAACACCCGAAGAGGTAGGCAAGGCGGTGCTTCTCAGTTGACGAAGAAGATCTCCTCGATCGGAACGGAGAAAAGCTCGGCGAGCTTGAAGGCGAGCGGCAGGCTGGGCGCCGACTTACCCCGTTCGATCGTATTGACCGTCTGGCGGGAAACCCCGAGTCGGAGCGCGAGATCGGCTTGGGACCAGTCGCGCTCGGCTCGCAGCACTTTGAGGCGGTTTCTCATGACCCGCGGATCACTCGGGAGGTTGGGGCCGGCTAGTCGGCGGCCGACTTGAGCGGCACCGGCGGCTGCAGATGACCGCGCTGGAAGGCGGTGAAGAGGCCAAGTGCGACGCTCAGCGCGATTGCGTCTCCCCAGTGGGCCTGACCGGAGGACAACGCGAGGCCGGAAACGAGCGCGGCCAACAGCCAGGCCGTGACCACCGCAGTTCCCGAGGCTGGCGTTTTCTCCGACCGGCGGGGTAGGGGAGACCGGGTCATCGCCAGGCGCAGCTCATGGCGCGCATGGCTGGCCCAGCCGAGCCAGCCGGCACCGACCAGTAGCGCCGCGAAGAGGCCGGCCAGTCCCG
>CALZIK010000109.1 GCA_945787635.1 Thermoanaerobaculia bacterium
CGTCCTCCACGCGGCGTTGCTGGATCAGGGTTTCCCCCATTGTCCAATATTCCCCACTGCTGCCTCCCGTAGGAGTCTGGGCCGTGTCTCAGTCCCAGTGTGGCCGATCGCCCTCTCAGGCCGGCTACCGATCGTCGCCATGGTGAGCCATTACCCCACCATCAAGCTAATCGGACGCGGACCCCTCCAAAAGTGCCAGCTTACATGTAGCGGCCAGCTTTCCCTCTCGAACCGCAATTCGAGAGACGTATGCGGTATTAGCCCGAGTTTCCCCAGGTTATCCCCCGCTTCTGGGCAGGTTGTCCACGTGTTACTCACCCGTTCGCCGCTTTACTCACCCCCCGAAGGGAGTTTTCTCGCTCGACTTGCATGTGTTAAGCACGCCGCCAGCGTTCATTCTGAGCCAGGATCAAACTCTCCAGTTGAAAAGCTTGAGCGTCATCGGCCCAGCTAAGGACCGACAACGATTATCCTTCTGTAAAGAAAGATTGGTCGCTTCGCCGTCACGGAAACCGCGACGAGAAACGAAAGAAAAAAACGTTGACTTTTTCCTCTATTTAGTTTTCAAAGAACCGACGCCCATACGCACCCATCGCCTAAGGGCGAATTTCGATGATATGTCGGTGTCAGGACACCTGTCAACGGGGGAACCGTTTCATCACGGGCTCCGTCCGTCGTCCGCTGGACCGGCGTCCTTGTCAAAGAAATCCCCGCCTCGTGAGCGGGGAGGAGAAGTGTAGGGGGAGAGCCGCGGGAAGTCAAGGGGCTCTTGGCGAAGAGGGAAAGGTCGCTAAATGACGATCCCCAAAGAAGAAGAACCAGGCGGGCATCTGGCGAGAGCCCCGTTCGCGCCCTCACGACACGGCAAAACACGGGAAGGGGCACCAAGGAATGGTGTCCCCGAAGCCTTGCTTCGGACCGGGTCGGCGACGGGCTAGGAAAAGACGACCCGGCGGCCCACGACCCGCCAGCGCTCGGTCAGAAGGCGCCCGAGAGCATCCGGGTAGACCTTGTGCTCCTCGACCAGAATCCGCGCCGAGAGCGAAATCGGGTTGTCGTCGTCGTGAACCGGAACCGCGCGTTGCAGGACAATGGGGCCGTGGTCCAACTTCTCGTCAACCAGGTGCACGGTGCACCCGGAGATCTTCGCTCCCCACTCGAGCGCCTGCTCCTGGGCGTTCAATCCCGGAAACGCGGGCAGAAGCGAAGGGTGGATGTTGAGGATCCGTTCCGGATGGCGGGCGACGAAGGCGGCAGACAGAAGGCGCATGTATCCGGCCAGGCAGACCCATTCGACCTCGGCATGCTCCAAAGCCGCGAGCACCTTGTCTTCGTGCGCCTCTCGGTCGGGGTCGAGCCGATGGGGAAGAAGCACAGTTGGCAGCCGCAGTGACCGGGCCTTTTCCAGGCCGGGCGCCTCGGCGACATTCGAGATCACCAGCGCGACCTCGGCTGGAATCTCCTTGCGCTCCATCGCACCATGGAGCGCGAGGAAGTTCGAGCCCCGTCCGGAAAGCAGGATGGCGACCTTGGCCGGCACGGTGACCAGAGCCTAGCAGCGCCAGAGAGTCTGGAGACACAATAATGCCGGCTGTCGGCTCGGAGAGGCGCCATTGGCCTGCCCGATGGCTCAATGACGCTGCGCACCTCTTTCCCTCCGCCCTTCAGTACGCAGGGCGGACCGGAACCCGGCCTCAGGGGACACGATGCCAAGCTTGAAGATCCTGGACGGCTGCGCCCGGCAGGACGGAACTACGTCTCGTGCTCTCCCAGGTCGTAGACCACCCCCGCGCCACCTTTCTGCACCGTCCCGATCGGGCTTGCGCGCTCGCCGGCCCTCTTGAGAACGTCCAGGACCTCGCCGACGCCGCTCGGATTGACGATCAGGCACATGCCGATCCCCATGTTGAAGACCCGCAACATCTCTTCGGTGTCGATGCCGCCGTGCTGTTGAAGAAGCCGGAAGATCTGCGGAATCTCCCAGGCTCCCACACGGATCTGTGCGCGTGTTTTCTTCGGCAGCACACGCGGCAGATTGTCGGTCAAGCCCCCGCCCGTGATGTGCGCGAGCGCGTTAAGGGCCGGATGCTCGAGCACCCGCCCGACCGCCGGTAGGTAGCTTCGATGCACTTCCAAAAGCTGCCTGGTCACACTCGCCTTCGAGCTCGCGCCCGGGATCCGTTCGCCTACCGCGAGGCCAAGATCGTCATAGAAGATCTTCCTCGCCAGCGAATAGCCGTTGGTGTGAAGCCCCGAGGACGGGAGCCCGAGAATGATGTCTTTTGCCCGCACCCGGCTACCGTCGAGGATCTTCTGGCGATCCACGATGCCGAGCACGAATCCGACCAGCTCGTAGTCGCCCTCCTGGTAAAAACCCGGCATCTCGGCGGTCTCGCCCCCCAAGAGCGCGCAGCCGTTCTCCCGGCAGGCGTGAGCTACCCCCGAGACCAGTTGTTTCATGGCTTCGGGCTCGAGGACGCCGGCGCCCACGTAATCGAGGAAAAACAGCGGCCGCGCGCCCTGGACCAGAATGTCGTTGACGCAATGATTGACCAGATCCCGGCCCACGCTCGAGTAGTCGCCCGCCATCCGCGCCACGCGGAGCTTCGTTCCGACACCATCCGCCGAGGCCACCAGCACGGGCTCCTTCATTCCGGAGAGATCGGGGCGAAACAGGCCACCGAAGCTCCCGACATCGGAAAGCACTCCTTCGGTGAACGTTTTCCGGACCAGCTTGCCGATACCGGACAACGCTCGATCCTGCGCATCGATGTTAACGCCGGCTCGAGCGTAGGCGCCCTTTTCTGGAGTCGTCACTCGGATCACGCCTCCTCTTCGGTGCGAATCGGAAACAGCACTCCCTGGCGGCGATCGACCCCCGAGATATCGACCGGATAACTGCCTGTCCAGCACGCCGTGCAGTAACTCTGGCGCGGGCCCGAGACGCATTCGAGCATTCCGTCGAGCGACAGATACGCCAGGCTGTCGGCGCCGACGAGCTCACGGATTTCATCGATCTCGTGATCCGACGCGATCAACTCCTCCGCCGTGGGCATGTCGATTCCGTAGTGGCACGGTCGAATCGTCGGCGGGCAGCCGATGCGCAAGTGCACTTCGGCGGCCCCTACATCGCGCACCATCTTCACGATCTTCGGCGAGGTCGTGCCGCGGACAATCGAGTCGTCCACCAAAACCACCCGCCGCCCCTCGATCAGCTCACGAATCGGATTCAGCTTGACCTTGACGCCGAAATGCCGGATCGACTGCTTCGGCTCGATGAACGTCCTGCCGACATAGTGGTTTCGGATCAGCCCGAACTCGAGCGGCAAGCCGGATTCGCGGGCGTAGCCGAGGGCGGCGAATAGCCCCGAATCCGGAATCGGCACGACGATGTCCGCGGCGGCCGGCGCCTCTCGCGCGAGGGTCGCGCCCATCTTGAGCCGACTGTCGGAAACGCCGTCTCCAAAAACCCGGCTGTCCGGGCGGGCGAAGTAGACCTGCTCGAAGATGCACCTTGCCGGCGGCGCTTCCACCGACTGGCGATAGCTCTCGAGATCGCCGTCACGAGCCACGAGGATCTCTCCCAACTCGACGTCGCGCACCAGCTGCGCTTCCAGCAGATCGAAGGCACAGCTTTCGGAGGAAAAACAGATGGCACCCTCGCAGCTGCCGAGCAGGAGTGGCCGAAACCCGTAGGGGTCGCGGGCGGCGATCAAGCAGTCGCGGCTCAGCAAGAGAAGCGAATAAGCGCCTCGAACGTGCTGCAACGCCTCGATGAGCGCCTCGGCAACATCAGCTCGAGGGTTCCTCGCCATCAGATGTAGGATGACTTCGGTATCCGAGGTCGTCTGGAAGATCGAGCCGTCTTGCTCTAGAGCCGCGCGCAGTTCGGCGGCGTTAACCAGGTTGCCGTTGTGGACGAGTGCCAGCGGACCCATCGAGGTATTGACCACTAGCGGCTGTGCGTTCGACTGGATGCTGGAGCCGGTCGTCGAGTAGCGAGTGTGCCCTATGGCGCGAATCCCAGGAAGTCGCGCCAACGCCCGTTTCGAAAAAATATCGGCCACGTAGCCCATGCCTCGCTCGACGTGGAAGCGACCCTGGTGCTCGGACACCAAACCGGCGCTTTCCTGGCCGCGATGCTGAAGCGCGTAGAGCCCCAGATAAGCGTAGTTGGCGGCGTCTTCATGGCGCTCGATTCCAAAGATCCCGCACATGCGTCCTCACCCCTCGAGCGCCCGTGGCAACGCAGTTGCCCAAAGCGACTGAAGATGCTCCACGGGTGTGTCGATCGCTCCGCCGTCGAATCTCATGCTAAGCCGGTCGCCGCCGGTGACCCCGATCTCGGCCGCGGGGACGCCCGCGGCTTCGGCGCCGCTCAAGAGCTCGTCCAGATCGTCGGGCGAGACCACCACGAACGCGCGCGCCTGGGATTCGGAAAACAGACCGCGAGCATCGCAAGGCAGATCGACCACGGCACCAACACACCTACCCACCGCGGACTCCGCCAGCGCGATGCCGACCCCACCCACCGAAACGTCGTGCGCGCAGCGTATGACGCCGCGCGCGATGCCTCGACGCAGAAAGGCGGCCAGGCGCCTCTCGGCCTCGAGGTCCACATCCGGCGGCCGACCGGCCTCCACCCCGTGGCAGATCCGCATGTAGGCCGATCCGCCGAACTCGCTGCGGTCGACCCCGAGCAGAACGATTCGGTCAGCTCCACGGCCGAAGTTGGAGCCGACGACCTCGCCGAGGTTTTCGATCAAGCCGACCACGGCCACCGTCGGCGTCGGGTAGATGCCCGAGCCTTCGGTCTCGTTGTAGAACGACACGTTGCCGGACACCACCGGTACCGAAAGCTCCCGGCATGCCTCCGACATCCCGCGTATCGCCTCGCGAAACTGCCATGCGATCTCCGGCCGCTCCGGGTTGCCGAAGTTGAGGCAGTCTGTGAGTCCGACGGGCTCGGCTCCGACACAGGCGAGGTTGCGCACCGCCTCGGCGACCGCCTGGGACGCCCCGCGGTAGGGGTCGAGCCAACAGTAAATCGGGTTGACCTCGGACGTCAGAGCCAGCGCCGACGGGGTGCCCTTGAGCCGCAAGACCGCGGCGTCCCCGCCCGGTCCGAGGAGAGTGTTGGTGCGCACCGTGTGGTCATACTGGCTCCAGATCCACTCCTTCGAGCCGAGCTCCGGCGAACCCAAGAGCCGTTCGAGAGCTTGCCCGGGATTCTCCGGCTCCGGAATATCCGGAGACTCCTGACGATTGGCCAGGTCCCGCGGCACCTCGACCGGCCTTCGGTAGGCCGGAGCGTTGTCGGTCAGCGGTGACACCGGCATGTCCGCCACGACCTCGCCCGCGAAAGAAAGCCGGGCTCTACCGTCGGAGGTGACCTTACCGATCTCAACCACCGGAAGACCCCACTTCTCGAACACGCCGATCACCTCTCCCTCGCGGCCCTTCCCGGCCACCAGGACCATTCGCTCCTGGGACTCCGAGAGCATCATCTCGTAGGGAGTCAGCCCGGACTCGCGCAGCGGCACCCGATCGAGATTGATCTCCACTCCGGTGCTCTCGCGGCCCGCCATTTCAAACGCGGAGCTAGTCAGGCCCGCGGCGCCCATATCCTGGATGCCGACGATCGCGCCGGTCTTCATGGCTTCGAGACAAGCTTCCAAGAGCACCTTCTCGGTGAACGGATCACCGACCTGAACCGTCGGGCGCTTGGCCTCGCTGTCGGCTTCGAAGGACTCCGAGGCCATCGTCGCGCCGTGGATCCCGTCCCTGCCGGTGCGGCTTCCCGCGTAGAGGATCGGATTGCCCTCGCCCGCCGCCCGTGCCAGGAAGAGCTGGTCGTGCCGGGCCACCCCGAGGGCGAATGCGTTGACCAGAATGTTCTGGTTGTACGAGCGATGAAACCCGGTCTCCCCTCCGACCGTCGGAACGCCGACGCAGTTGCCGTAATCGCCGATACCGCGCACCACGCCGTCGACCAGATACCTCATTCGCGGAGCGTCGATCTCACCGAACCGAAGCGAGTCGAGGCAGGCGATCGGGCGCGCGCCCATCGTGAAGACATCCCGCAAGATGCCGCCGACACCGGTTGCGGCGCCCTGGTAGGGCTCGATGAAGCTCGGATGGTTGTGGCTCTCCATCTTGAAGACCGCCAGCCAGCCGTGGCCAACGTCCACCACGCCGGCGTTCTCGCCGGGACCTTGCACCACCCGCTCGCCGGTGGTCGGGAGCTCTCTCAGGTAGACCTTGGATGACTTGTAGGAGCAGTGCTCGGACCACAGCGCCGAGGTGATTCCGAGCTCGGTGTAGGTCGGCGTGCGGCCCAAGAGCCCGAGGAGGCTCTCGTACTCCTCAGCGCTCAGGCCGTGCTCGAGGGCGAGATCCGCATCCACCAGGGGCTCGGTCAAGACGCGACCTCACCGACCGCACTCAGCTCCCGACGCCCTGCTGCGATCAAACCTTCAAAGAGTGCCAGGCCGTCGGTGTTTCCCAACACTTCCTCGGCACAGCGCTCCGGATGCGGCATCATTCCCAAGACGTTACCCCCCTCGTTCGCAACGCCGGCGATCGCCCCCGCGGAGCCGTTGACATTCCAGGCCTCATCCAGAGCACCGTCCGGAGAGACGTATCGGAAAACCACCTGGTCCGCGGCCTCGGTGCGCGCAAGGCCCTCCGGAGTGTCCTCGTAGTTGCCTTCAGAATGGGCAATCGGAATCTTCAAGGTCGCTCCGATCTCGTAACGGCAGGTGAACGGAAGGTCGTTGCGTTCCACGCGCAGATAGACATCGCGGCACTCGAATCTGAGCGTCTTGTTCTTGCGCATCGCGCCCGGCAGCAGCCGGCATTCCTGGAGTATCTGGAAGCCATTGCAGATTCCCAGAACCAGGCCGCCCCGCGCGACATGGCCCTTGACCGCTCCCAGAATCGGCGACTGAGCGGCAAGCGCTCCCGCCCGCAGATAGTCGCCGTAGGAGAAGCCTCCGGGCACGACCACCAGATCCGCCTCGCCCACCTCGGCCGCTTCATGCCAGAGGAAATCCGTCTCGCAGCCCAGCACGTGCTTGAGCACGTGGTAGACATCGTGGTCGCAGTTGCTCCCCGGGAACACGACGATGCCGCATTTCATTCGGGCGCGCTCCCGAGTTCGAGCTCGTAGTCTTCGACGATCGGGTTGGAGAGAAGTTGCTCGCACATCCGCTCGAGGCACTCGCGCGCGGCGGCTTCGCTCGTGGCATCGATCTCGATCTCGAAGCTCTTGCCGGCCCGGACCTCGGCCACTTCCACGAAACCTCCGCGCCGGAGCGCGTTTCTGATTGCTTTGCCTTGCGGATCCAGGATCTCGCGTCGCGGGTAGACCGTCACTTTCGCTCGCACGTCGGGATTCCTCCTAGGCGTCGGTGCTCGATACGCCGAGCGGTTGTCGCATCGACACCCTCGGAACCGTCACCGGGTTGTCCGTCGCCGGGCAGCCCTGTCCACCATTGCCCGCCAGGTTCAGCACCCTCAGCCAGGGTGTCGGGCGGGATTGCTCGCTCACGCAAATCTCGGTGCGGCCGCTGCCGAGCGAGAGCACTCTGGCTACCTTCTCATGCGCCAGCAACGGCATGTTGTTGGTCCGCGACAGGTGATAGAGAACCACCCATTGCAAACGCTCGGAGACGAGCTCGCGCAAGCCGTCCGCTGCATCCCGGTTCGAGAGGTGCCCCTTGTCGCCGGCGATCCGTTTCTTGAGCGGCCACGGATAGGGTCCGCTCTGCAGCATCTCGATGTCGTGATTGGTCTCGAGCACCAGCGCATCGAGGCCGCGCAGGCTATTCCACGCGCCGGACGAGCGGCGTCCGAGGTCTGCGGCGATCCCCAGGCGACAGCCTGCCGACTCCAACACCAGCCCGACCGGCTCGCGTGCGTCGTGCGGTACCTCGAATGGCTCGATCGAAAACGACCCGACCTCGTAGCGCCTCCCGGACTCGATGGTCTGCGGCGCCGGGCAATGCAGGGGAAGCCTCAAGGCCGACAGAGTTCCGCGGGTAGCGTGAATCGGGACGCCATGGCGGCGAGAGAACCTGGGCGCGCCCCGCGAGTGGTCGCCGTGCTCGTGGGTAAGCACGACCGCGGAAAAGCGGTTGGCCGCGATTCCGACCTTCTCGAGGCGGCGCTCGATCTCTCGGCATGAAAAACCGGCGTCAACGAGAATCCGCTCCTCGCCGCTCTCGATCACCATCGAGTTGCCCGAACTACCCGAGCCGAGGACGCAAAAACGCATCGACGCCCCGTCAAACGCGAGCTCGAGCTGCTCGGCGCTAGCCCACATGGATCGCCCGGGAGCTAGAACTCATAAACACGGCCCTGTTCCAGAAAACCCACCCGCGGGTTCTTGAGTGCTCTCACCTCGTGCACCACTCTCTCGATGCAGGGAGGCTTGAGGTGGTGCAGATAGATCGGCACTTCCAGCATGAGCTTCTGGATCTCCTGGGCCATGGTCCTGGGCGTGAGATGCAATGACAGATCGGCGATTCGCTGCATGGAATTGTCGAAGCTGGTATCGAGAAAAACGGCTTTCAGACCCGGCGCCGCGTTGGCGATCTCCCAGAGACGAACGGTCGGCCCAGTGTCGCTCGACCACACCACCGAGACGCCATCCTGCTCGATCAGGTAACCGAACGTGGGCACCAGATGATCGACGAAAAAGGGCGTAAAGGTGACACCTTCGAGCACAATCGGTACTTCGTCCTCGAGTTCCCTGAAGAGAATCGAAGGTAGGAGGTTGTTGGGCAGCCGGGTGAAGTCGGGCCAGGAGGCGTTGTTGAAGAGGTGCTTGCGGATCGAGTAGATCGTCGGAGACGAGGCATGCACGTCGATCGACTTGGTCTTGCCGTAGACGTTCTCGACAAAGAACGGCAAGGAGCTCGTGTGGTCCATGTGGGAATGGGTCAGCAGGACCGTCTCCACCCTGCGCTGTCGCTCGATCGGCAATGCCTGAGACAACGAGCCGGCGTCGAGTGCGATGGTGTCGTTGATCAGCAGACAGGTCATTCGACATTTGACGCTCTCACCGCCGTAGCTGCCGAGGACCTCAATCCGCATGGGAACAGCGCGAGTCTATCCGTACGGCCTCGGGGCCACAAGACAGGACGGCAGATGCCGCCGCGACCGGGCGGTTCGGCCCCGCGCTGTTGACTCTTAGTGGGCCGCTAGAACCTGCGCCCGATCCAGATCGACGAATCGTAGTTGCCCAGCGAGTCCTTGAGGTCCCAGCGCTTCGCCCAGTCTATATTGAGCGCCAGACCCAGGAAGTTCATGGTGATGCCGAAGCCATAGCTCGAAACGCCGTCCTGAAGCCGATCGTCGCTGTCGAGGAACGTGAAGCTCTGGACCGCGTCGTACCAGGAGCCTCCGACGTCCAGAAACAAAACGCCTTGAACCGCCCCGGCCCCGAGAAACGCCACGTTGTCGAGGAACGGAAACCTCAGCTCGATGTTGCTGTAAAAGCCTCGATCTCCGACCAGGGACCGGAACTCGAATCCGCGCACGGTATCCAGCCCACCGAAGTAGAACGGCGTCGGGAAGTTGCCGTCACTGTAAAGGCCGACCAACCGGAAGGCGAACTGGGAGCGCCGGGTCAGCTTCAGGTACTGGCGAAAGTCGAAGGTCGCGCTCGAGGTCAACGTGCCGCTGTCGTCGAGGTCCGGCGCATAGGTGCCGTCGATGCGCCAGCGCCGGCCCCCGATGAGCCCCCACGGGCTCAAGACCGCGGTGTCTCCGACCGCGCCAACCGAGAGCTGCGGAAAGTCGTCGGTCCGCGGTTGGATCAGCGGGACGAAGCCGCCGGTTTCGGGATCGATGACCGGCACGCCATCGATATCAAAGAGAAAGCTCTGGAACGCGATGTCCCGGTAGATGTAGCCGAGACCGAACTGGATGCGATGAGAGACGTTCCACGGAAAGGAAATCGACCCGATCGCGCCGGTCTGGGTGATAGCGGCCCGCCCACGCTCGAGGAATCCGGTCGAGGTGTCCCGGCCGATGAAAAAATCGCGATTGTCGAAAAGATGAACCTGCCACTGCCAGCGATGCGACAGATTCGCATAGATGACATCGAAGTTCTGAAAGCTCTCGATCGATTGGAACGAACCGATGATCCGGCGGTCGCCCATGAAATCCGAGAACTGCAGGATCGTGGCGCCGATAAAGGTCTGATCGTCGGAGACGCCGATGGTCCCGCCGATATCTTCCAGGAAGAACTTTCGGCCCTTGTGGTTGTCCTTGTTCCGGTCGTCGAGAGTGACCTCGATCGGCGGCTCGAACAAGCTCAGCTCTTCCGGAATCACACCGGCGCTCGACAGATCGGCCGACTCGGCAACCATGGTCGGTTCGGTAATCGGCTCGTCCGTGTCGAGCAAATAGAGGTCGAATTGGCCCTTCCAGAATGCGGTGTAGACCAGGCGCTCTTTGCCGTCGGGGCTCGAGAGCACCGTGGGCATGAAGCAGCCGGTGACCGCGTTGGTGTGCTGCCGGATCTCTCCGCTCTCGAGGTTTAAGCCGTAGATGTTGTTGATACCAGTGCGGTCCGAGGTGTAATAGAGCCTCTTGCCGTCGCCCGAGAACACCGCATCTGTCTCGTTCGTTTGACCGTCGGTCAGCGGAAATCGCTCGACCGGCGAATCCAGATCGACTCGAAACAACTTGCCGTAGCCGCCGACCACCGAGGTCAGCACCAGCGACTTGCCGTCCGGCGAGTACACCGGCGCGGCGTCGTAGATGTCGTCGTTGGTGATCTGCGACACCTGCCCGCTCGCCACCTCGATCTCGAAGATGTCGAACTGGCCGTTGCGATGCCCCGAAAAAGCCACCTTGGAGCCGTCGGCGCTCCACGAGGGCGCGAACTGCTGCTCGATGTCCATGTCCAGAACCTTGGAGATCTTTCCGCGCAGAACGTCGAGAAGCACCAGGCTCCGGCCCTTGTTGCGACGGCTGAAGAACGCGATCCGGTCGCCCTCGGGCGAGAACGCGAGATCCCGGCCCATTTCGCGCCCCAGCGTGAGCTCCTGCGCGATGAAGTACTGAAACTCGGAATCATCGAACCCCTTGGTCAGGTTCTTGACCACCTCCCGCCGCTGGCTGTCGTAGAGAACCACGTCGACCTGCGGCGAGCCGGTTCCACCGTAGACGGTGCCGTCGGTGGAGAAGGCCACCAGCAGGTCGCCCGACGGCGACGCCGCAGGGGAGGTCTGCGCGCGGCTGAGCCCCGGCCTCGCCCGAAACCGCCTGCCGAAATCAGCCGGCTCACCGGTCGCGACCAGCTCCGGCAGATACTTGCGCCGCAGCCAGCGGCGGAAGTCGGCGTTGAAATCCTCAGGAGTGATCTGGAAGGTCCGTTCGAGTGACCGGCCCACCCGGGCGCCGAGGGTGTTTCGGGTCTCGATCATGAAATCCCGGACCCCCTCCTTGCCCCAGCGCTCCTCGATGTAGTCAAAGACCGCGTGACCGAACCGGTAGGCGAAGAAACCGCCGAAGTCCAGCGTAACTGGTGGTATCCGGTCGTTGACCACCGCGTCTCGCAGGTACATCGTGTCGCGGGCGTTCTCGTCGTGGGCCATGTAACTGGCCATACCTTCCATGAACCAGGTAGGCGGCGCGCTCGCCACGCCCTTGCTCAGGTTGGCGCCGAAAATCATGTGGTACTGGAAGATGTGGGTAAGCTCGTGCAGCAAAAGCTCGTAGAGCTCCTGGCCGGGCAGATCCACCGGCAGGACCATCCGATTGCGAAGCGGAGTCGCAAACGCGCCGACGCCCTCGGGAATGAAGTTTAGGATGATGTTGGTCTGCTCGAAGTCCGAGTGCGTTTCATAGAAGATCAGCGGGGTCGCCTCTTCGATCTTGTAGTTGAAAGCCTGCGACAACTCATCGTAGGCGCTCTCGGCGTAGGAGACGACTTTTTGAAGAAGCTGCTCCTCGGCGGGGTAGTAGTACACGTCGAAGTGGGGTGCGTGATAGACCTTCCACTCGAAGTTCTCGTAGCGGACTTTGTTCTTGCCGAACTGGGCCTCGGCCGGCAATGCCGAGAGCAAAACTCCGATACTCAGCGAGACCGCCGCGCCGAAGCGGGCGACGGACCGAAGGCGAAAACGGTTCAGAAGGCTGGTAGGACGCGACACTCCGCTCTCCTCGGTTTCAGTTTGTGAACAGAAGTCGCGAAGTTTCGACGCGCTTCTGGCTGAAGACCCCGGAGATTCTGTCTTCTAGGGCCAGGAGGTTTTCGAACATCCCGGTCAGCGGATCCACGCTCTCTCCGGCGAACTGCTTGAAGTCCTTGAAGTTATCCGAGTAGAGCCGCTTGCCGGTCCTGCCATCGTAGACCTCCATGACGATGTCGTACTCGAACCCGGTCTGCTCCACTAGAACCTGTCTCAGGTAAGTCCTGCCGTCGTACGGCGATGGGTACGACTCCGTCCGGTAGCCGCTGCGATCCTGAATGTCGAAGTCGAGACTCCCGGCGAGGATCAGATCGGCGCCGGTGCGCTCGCCGACGACCCGCCAGAAGTCGGTGTTCGAGGCAAGGTCTGCGAAGTCATAGGTCGGGTAGTCGATCGGACCGGCCGCCACGAACTTGAGGCGTGTCCGGCGCTTGAGAATCCTCTTCAGATAGCCCTCGAACTCCTCCTGTACGTTGACGCCCCGACGCTCGATCGGCATCTCGCCCTCTTCGGTCACCACCAGAAAAGGCGCCAGCGTCACGGTCTCCATGTTGGTCAGGTCAAGCCGGGCACGGACCGGCACTCGAAACCGAACCTCCACCGAGCCCGCGACCGCGGATTCGGACAGACCCAGTCCCAAGACGAGGACGCCTAGCGCGAGAGCGGGCGCCAGCTGCTTCAGCGGGCCGGATCTCATTTTCGATCGCATATCGGTCGTTCCCCTTTTACTTCTACCCTGAGCCTTTTCGACTCGGTTCTGACCTCTTGGCTTTGCCGCGGCCTTGAACAAGCAATGTTTGGACCGGGCCGCGCTACGGAATCGCCTCGCCCTGGTCCGGCTCTTCATCTTCCGGCTCGGCAGGCGCCGCTTCGCCTGCCTCCTCCCCGGCGCCGGACTCCGGCGTCTCGGGCTTGAGACTCTGGTAGAACTCTAGAAACTGCGCGTAGTTGCGGCGCAACTCCCGATTCGCCGAGTCCTTCTCCAGGGCCAGCTTGTAGTGCTCGAGCGCCTGGTCGAATTCGCCGATCGCTTCGTAGGCCACCGCCATGTTGTTGAGCACGCGCGGATCGCCTGGACGCTCGTTCAACACCCGCGAAAAACGAAACAGGGCCTCGTTCCAGAGGCCGCGCTTCGCCATGCTGATGCCGAACTCCAACTGGGAGCCGGCTTGCTTCCTCTCGGCCGCCGATGCCGGTAGCGTCCACGCTCCGAGCCCCAGGAATACGACAGCAATGACCAGAGGCAGTGGGCGGATCCTTCTGAGTCGGTGCATCGTGTGGCTGCTTCCCTTAGCAATTCCGGGTCCAGAAGTATATACGAGCAGCCTCGAACCCGGATTCCCGCTTTCGCCATTCGATCGCCAGCATCTCGCTCCGGTTTTCGTCTTTGTCCAGCGTGGACGCCGACTATCAGGACGATCTGGCCATCGCGCTGAACGCCTCTCCCCTGGTCACCCAGGAGGCGGCTTGCAGGCTTGCCGCCGTGACCGAGACCTGGCTGGAAGCCGACCTCGATCAACTCCAGGCCATCGCCGAACAGCTCCGAGTACCCGTGCGATCGGTTCGATACGCCCGCGAATGCGCCCGTACGGCCCGCCACCTCGCCAGCCGCGAACGCGGCCGTGCCCGGCATCTTGGCGCCGAGATCGTTACCCGTCACCACCCTGCCTATCCGAGCTCCCTGTTCGATCTCGAGCTGCCACCGCCGGCTCTCTACGTTCTCGGTGAGTTGCCCTCTCGACCCGCCGTCGCGATCGTCGGTTCCCGCAAGTCCGACCCCTATGGCCTTGAAGCGGCCCAGAGATTCGCCGGCGAACTCGCCGAGAGAGGAATCACGATCATCTCCGGACTTGCTCTCGGCGTCGATTCCGCCGCGCACCGAGCGGCGCTCTCGGTCGGCGGAACGACCGTGGCCGTGCTCGGCTGCGGCCTCGATATCGACTACCCGCGCAGCAACCGCCGCCTGCGAGCCCAGATCGTCGAGACGGGCGCGATCGTCAGCGAGTTTCCGGTAGGCACACCACCCGAGGCTCATCACTTCCCCATCCGCAATCGGATCATCGCGGCTCTCGGATGCGGCACCCTGGTGGTTCGCGGGACGCCTCGTTCCGGGTCGCTGATCACCGCTGGATGCGCTCTCACCCTCGGCCGGCAGGTCTGGGCGATCCCCGGAAACATCTTCGATCCCAGGTCGATGGGACCCAACTCCCTGATTCGAGACGGCGCCCACCCGGTCCAGTCGCCGGTCGAGCTGCTGGAGACACTCGCCACCTCGGTCCAGCTGGAGATCGAAACCCTGTGCGGCGAGGGGGGCCGGCCCGAGCCAAGGCTCGAAAGAACCGATCTGGCGAAGCTCTTCCAGGCGATTCCGGCCGGAGAGATTGTTGACGCGCCCGCTCTGCTCGCCTCGACCGGACTGACCCTGGATCAGATCCTCAGCCTGCTGTCCGAGCTCGAGATCATGGGCTTTGTGACCCGCTATCCCGGACCGGTCTGGGGACGCTGCGGGTGCGGCCCCGATGGTGGGGGGAAATGAACGGCCGGTTGCGGGCGTTTGCAGTCGGGTGGTAACGTCCGCGACCGTCCGAGGAGCGCGGCTTCCGACCGGTTTCACATCTTGGCCAAGAACCTCATCATCGTCGAGAGCCCGACGAAAACCAAGACCCTCAAGAAGTTTCTGGGTAAAGACTTCGCCGTCGAAGCTTCGGTCGGTCACATTCGCGATCTCGAGAAGAAGGATCTCGGTATCGGCGAGGATTTCGAGCCGCGCTACCGCATCCTTCCCAAGAAGCAGGACGTCGTCAAGAAACTGCGCGCTCAAGCAAAGAAGGCCGAGATCGTCTACTTGGCGCCGGACCCAGATCGCGAAGGTGAGGCGATCGCATGGCACATTGCCCAGGTCCTCGACAAAGACACCGACGCGGTGCGGCGGGTCACGTTCAACGAGATCACCCGCAAGGCGGTTCTCCAGGCTCTCGACCACCCCGGCGAGATCAATCAGAGCAGAGTCGAGGCGCAGCAGGCGCGGCGGATTCTCGACCGCCTGATGGGCTTCAAGCTCTCGCCGCTTCTCTGGGACAAGGTCAAGCGCGGGCTCTCCGCGGGCCGGGTGCAGTCGGTCGCTCTCAAGATGGTGTGCGAGCGCCAGGCCGAGATCGACGCCTTTGTTCCGGTCGAGTACTGGATCATCTCCGCCGACCTCGAGGGCTCCGCGCCACCGCCGTTCACCGCCAAGCTCCACCGAATCGGCAGCAAAAAGGCAACCGTCGGCAACGGCGATGACGCCGGCAAGATCGTCAACGACCTCCAAACCGGCGAGTTCAGGATCGCAGAGATCGTTCGCCGCGAGTCGAAGCAACGTCCGGCTCCGCCCTTCATCACCAGCCGGCTCCAGCAGGAAGCGTCGCGCAGATTCGGGTTCTCGGCCAAACGAACCATGGGTGTCGCACAGGGCCTGTACGAGGGCAAGGAGATCGGCAAGCTCGGTTCGGTCGGCCTGATCACCTACATGCGCACTGATTCGACCCGAGTGGCGGACGAGGCCATCGTTGCCGCGCGCGAGTTCATCTCGACCAGCTATGGTGACGACAAACTGCCCTCAAGACCGAACATCTATCGGTCCAAGAAGGGCGCGCAGGACGCGCACGAAGCCATCCGCCCGACCACCTTTGACCTACCCCCGAAAGAGGTCGCCAAGCACCTCAAGCCGGAGGAGCTCAAGTTGTACGAGCTCATTTGGAACCGCTTCATCGCCTCCCAGATGAAACCGGCGCTCTTCGACGTCACCCGCGTCGACATCGCCAACGGCCGCTACATCTTGCGAGGCAACGGCAAGGTCATGAAGGATCCGGGCTTCCTCTCGGTCTATCAAGAGGTGCAAGGAGAGGCGCGAGAGGCCGAGGAACCGACCGATGGCCTGTTGCCACCTCTCACCGAGGGCCAAGCTCTCGAGCTCAAGAAGCTCAACCCCGAGCAGAAGTTCACCAAACCTGCCGCCCGCTACAGCGAAGCGACCTTGATCAAGGCGCTTGAAGACAACGGCATCGGCCGGCCTTCGACCTACGCCAGCATCGTGGCGACGTTGAGCGACCGCGAGTACGTCGAGCGGGTCGAGCGGCGTTTCCGGCCGACCGAGTTGGGCAAGGTCGTCAACCGTCTGCTGCAAAGCGGCTTCGCCGACATCATCAACGAGGGCTACACCGCCCAGCTCGAGGAACAGCTGGATCGCATCGAAGAAGGCGAGCTCGAGTGGCGCGCGGCCCTGACCGAGTTTGACGAGAAGTTCTCGCGAGACCTCGAGACCGCTGGCGAGAAGATGCCCAACATCAAGGTGGAGGGCATCCCGACCGACGAAAAGTGCCCGGAATGCGGCTCGCCTCTGGTCATGCGGTTCGGTCGCTACGGCGGGTTCTTCGGATGCACCGGGTATCCGGAGTGCAAGTACACCCGCGACATCGAAGCACCAGAGGGCGAAGCAACCGACACCAAGGAAGGCGAAAAAGAGATCGAGCCGTGCGAGAAATGCGGCCAGCCCATGGCCCTGAAGCGCAGCCGCTACGGCACGTTCTACGGCTGCACCGGGTACCCCGACTGCAAGAACATCCGCAAGACCGGTCCGGCGGCGGCACCCCCCAAAGGCACCGGAATCACCTGTCCTCAATGCGACAAGGGCGAGATCCAGGAAAAACGCTCGCGCCGGGGGAAGATCTTCTACTCGTGCAGCCTCTACCCGAAGTGCGACTTCGCGCTCTGGAAGCCGCCGGTCGAAAAGGCCTGTCCGGACTGCGGCTTTCCGCTCCTGGTCGAGAAGGTGACCAAGCGCAAGGGCACCCAGCACGTGTGCCACAAGAAAGACTGCGGCTACGAAGAAGACATCGCCCCGCCGGGCGAGTAGAGGCTTCGAAAACGAGTCGGGAGGGGACACCTAGGAAAGGTGTCCCCGATCGTCCCCGACGCCGTCTCTATAATGGCTCCATGAACGACCCGGTCGAGGTCATCGGCGGCGGGCTCGCGGGTTGCGAGTGTGCGTGGCAGCTCGCCGAGCGCGGTGTGCCGGTGCGGCTCTGGGAGATGCGGCCAAAGCGCACGACGCCGGCGCACAAGACCGGCGACCTCGCCGAACTGGTCTGCAGCAACTCGCTTCGAAGCGACGACCCGGAGCACGCGGCGGGGCTCCTCAAGCGCGAGATGGAAGCCTTCGGCTCGCTGATCATCCGCTCCGCCCGCCACGCGGCGGTGCCGGCGGGGAGCGCTCTCGCCGTCGATCGCGATCGCTTTGCCCGGTCCGTCACCAAATCCCTCGAGATCCATCCGCTGATCCGGCTCGAGAGACGGGAAAAGACCCGGCTGCCAGTGGGAGACGCGGTGATCGCCACCGGACCGCTCACCTCGCCCGAGATGTCCCGTGCCCTGACCGAGCTTCTCGGCGGGGAACACCTCTATTTCTATGACTCGATAGCGCCGATCGTCGACGCCGAGGACCTCGACCTCGCGAAGCTCTTTCGAGCTTCGCGCTACGACAAGGGAGACGGCGACGACTACCTGAACGCGCCGCTCGACCGCGACCAGTACCTGGCGTTTCATCGCGCGGTTCTGGATGCCGAGGTCACGCCGCTTCACGACTTCGAGCAAACACTCTTCTTCGAGGGCTGTCTGCCAATCGAGGAACTGGCCCGTCGCGGCGTCGACACTCTCCGATTCGGCCCGATGAAACCGGTCGGACTGCGCACCCCCGACGGACAGAGACCCTATGCGGTCGTCCAGCTCCGCCAGGAAGACCTGGCCCGTTCGCGCTACAACCTGGTCGGCTTTCAGTCGCGCATGAAATGGGGCGAGCAGAAGCGGGTTCTGCGAATGATCCCGGGTCTCGAGCAGGCTCGCTTCGCTCGGCTCGGCCAGGTGCACCGAAACACCTTCATCAACTCGCCGGTGCATCTCAACCGCTTCTACAGGCTCAAAGCGCGACCCCGTATCCGGTTGGCAGGCCAGATCACCGGCGTCGAGGGCTATCTCGAGTCGGCCGCCACCGGCCTGCTCGTCGGGCTCTACCTTGGTCTCGAGCGCTCCGGCGTCTCGGCCCCGGCCCTTCCGATCACTACCGCGCTCGGGGCTCTGGCCCGGCACCTCACCGAGTCCAGTTCGAAGCGCTTCCAACCGGCCAACATCAACTTCGGGCTCTTTCCCGAGCTCGAGGGCGGCCGCAAGCTCAATCGAGGAGAACGAAAAGAGGCGCTCGTGGAGCGCGCGCGCCGCGCTCTGGTCGCCTGGCGAGACGAGCTCGCGCACGGCGAGGAGCGGCTGTCGCTCGATGGGCTCGAGCGTGACCCCACCGAGCCTTCCGACCTCATCGAGGTTGTCCAGTGCGCCGGCTGATCGACCGTTTCCTCGAGCACCTCGCCGAGGAGCGGAACTTCTCGGCCCATACCGTCCGGGCATACCGCGGGGATCTGGAGGGCTTTCTGGAGTTCCTCTCGCGCGATTTCCTGGCCCGAGAGCCCGGATCGGTCGCACCAGATGACGTCGACGCTCTGGCGGTACGGTCGTTCTTAGCGTCGCTCGCGCGGCGCGGCGTCGGTCGCCGCAGCCAGGCCCGGGCGCTTTCGGCGGTTCGAAGCTTGCTCCGATTCGCCTGTCGCGACGGCATCCTCGAACACAATCCGGCGATCGCGGTCCGGACTCCGAAACAGCCGAAACGGCTGCCGCGGCACCTACGGCCCGGCGAGATCGAGAACCTTCTCGATTCGGTCGAGGGGGACGAGCCTCTGGTCCGGCGAGACCGCGCCGTTCTGGAGGTTCTGTACGCCGCCGGCCTGCGCGTCGGCGAGCTGGTATCACTGGACTGGAACGACATCGACCTCAAGGGGCGCGTCCTGCGGGTACTTGGCAAGGGCGGCAAGGAACGCATGGTGCCATTCGGGCGGTGCGCGGCCGAATCGCTCCAGGCCTGGCTGGAGAATTGGGACGAGCTCCGCGCTGCGAGCCGCGACGCGGCCACCGATTCATCGGAGCCGGTGTTTCTCAACTATCGTGGTCGAAGGCTCTCGGCTCGTTCGATCCGGAGATTGATCGATCGGCGGGTCGAGCAAGCGGCGATCGCCGGCGGCGTGCACCCGCATACGTTGCGTCACACCTTTGCGACTCATCTTCTGGAGGGTGGTGCCGACCTTCGCTCGATTCAGGAGCTCCTCGGGCACAGCTCGCTTTCGACCACCCAGAACTACACGCACCTCGAGCTCGAGCGCCTGCAACGCGTCTATCGCGACGCTCATCCTCGAGCCCGCAGCTCCCGCCGCGATCCATGACCGTCTCCGGCGACCAGGCCACCTTCAGTTGCACCGCCGAGGGCGTCGTCGCGGCGAGCCGCCGGCGGCTGGGCTTCGTTTTTGCGGCACTTGGCGGGGTGCTCGTGGCCGGAGTGCTCTTTGCCATCCTGACTCGTCAGCTTTTCGCCGGATCACTCGCGCTGTTTCTCGCCTTGGGAGTCTTCGTGATCCACCGTATGAGCCGCGAGCTCGAGCCCACCGAGCTCGACGTCAAGGCCGGATCCGTGTCGATCTTCATGCGCCACGCCCTGCGCCGGTTGCCCCTCGAGGACGCCGTGGTCCGGCGGCTCGAGCCCCACGAGATCGACCATCTGGCCGGTCTGACCAGCACGGGTGGGTTCGTCGCCGGCGCCGGGGGCTTCGACTCACATATCCTGGGAGAGTTCGATCTCTATGCCAGCCGCTTGGAGAACGCGGTGCTGCTGGAAACCACCGACGGCCGGGCGATCGTGACCCCCGATCAACCCGACGAGTTCGTTGCCGCCGTCGTCGCCGCCGCGTCTTGATCCGGCATCTCCGGGACGCCGGCGGCTGCTACAATCCCGGCCCCGTGACCGAATTTCGTTCCACGACGGTTTTGCTGGTCCGGCGAGACGACCACGTCTGCCTGGTCTCGGACGGCCAGGTCACCGTCCAGGAGACCGTGATCAAGTCCTCGGCGAGCAAGGTCAAGCGCGCCGGCAAAGGCAAGGTGCTCGTCGGTTTCGCCGGCGGCGCCGCCGACGCCCTGGCCCTGTTCTCACGTTTTGAAGCCAAGCTCGACGAATATCAGGGCAATCTCGAGCGGGCTGCCGTCGAGTTGGCCAAGGACTGGCGCATGGATCGGGCCCTCAGGCAGCTGCAGGCGCAGATGATCGTGGCCGACGCGAGCCAGAGCTTTCTGGTCTCCGGCAACGGCGACCTGCTCCAGCCCGACAGCGGCCTCCTCGCCATCGGCTCGGGCTCCAACTACGCTCTGGCGGCGGCACGCGCCCTTCTGGCTCACACCCAGCTCACCGCCCGGCAGATCGCCGAGGAGGCGATGAAGGTGGCGGCCGACATCTGCATCTACACGAACCACAACCTCTCGATCGAGGAACTGTGAACGGCCGGCAATCTTGACCGCGGACACCGAATCAACAAACGCCCCCGAACGCTCCGACGACCTCACGCCTCGCGAGATCGTCGCCGAGCTCGACAAGTTCGTGGTCGGCCAGAAGGCCGCCAAGCGAGCGGTCGCGATCGCGCTGCGCAACCGCTGGCGCCGCCAGCAGCTGAGCCCCGACGTCGCCGAGGAGATTCAACCCAAGAACATCCTCATGATCGGCTCGACCGGCGTCGGCAAGACCGAGATCGCGCGGCGCCTGGCCAAGCTCGCGCGAGCGCCGTTTCTCAAGATAGAGGCCAGCAAGTTCACCGAGGTCGGCTATGTCGGCCGGGACGTCGAGTCGATGGTGCGCGACCTTGTCGAGATCGCGGTGGCGATGATTCGCGAAGAGCGCCGATCCGCAGTCCGGGAAAACGCGCAGCAGCGAGCCGAGGATCGGCTGCTGCAACTGCTCATCCCGGTTCCGCCGCCGTCGCCCGACGTCGAGCCCGCGACCGACTTCTCCAAGACCATCGAGAGATTCCGAGCCAAGCTCCGCGCGGGCTCGTTGAACGATCGAATGGTCGAGGTCGAGGTCGAAGACACCTCAGGGCCGAGTTTCGAGATGTTCACGCCCCAGGGCGTCGAAGAGGTCGGTATCAACCTGAAGGAGATGATGCCTGGACTCTTCGGCAAGCGCCGCAAGCAGCAGATGACAGTCGAGGAGGCGCGCGAGATTCTCGAACAGCAGGAGGCCGAGAAGCTGATCGACCGCCAGCAGGTGAGCCGTGAGGCGCGCCGTCGAGTCGAAGAGGGTGGAATCCTGTTTCTGGACGAAATCGACAAGATCGCCGGCCGCGAGTCGAAGCAGGGGCCCGATGTGTCGCGCGAGGGGGTGCAGCGGGACCTGCTGCCGATCGTCGAGGGATCGACGGTCGCCACCAAGTACGGCGCGGTCAAGACCGATCACATCCTGTTCATCGCGGCGGGCGCGTTTCACATGTCGAAGCCGTCCGATCTGATCCCCGAGCTGCAGGGCCGCCTGCCGATCAGGGTCGAGCTCGACTCGCTGACCGAGGAAGACTTCGTCCGGATCCTGACCGAGCCCGAAACCGCGTTGACCAAGCAGTATCAGGCACTGCTTTCGACCGAGGAGGTGCACCTGGAGTGGCGAGACGACGCGATCCGCGAGATCGCGCGGCTGGCGGTCGAAGTCAACCAGAACACCGAAAACATCGGGGCCAGACGGCTGGCGACCTTGCTGGAACGCCTGCTGGACGAGGTCTCGTACGAAGCACCTGATATGGGCGGGGTAAGCGTTACAATCGATGGAGACTACGTCCGGCGTGCGCTTGCGGGGCTTGTCGAGAATCAAGATCTGAGCCGCTATGTCCTTTGAGTCGAGTTTGGCGCGCCTAGCGTTGCCGATGATGATCGTTGCCACCGGCACCGGTGTGATCGGTTGTGGGCACAAGGCCCCTCCGACGCCGCCGCCGTTGAAGAACCCAGCGCCGATCCTCGACCTCGCCGTGCAACAGCGCGGGCAGGCTGCGATTCTCTCTTTCACCTATCCCCAGACGACGGCGTCCGGCGAGCTGCTCGGAGACCTCGAGAGCATGGAGTTTTGGGGCGCCAAGAAACCGGTGGCCCCTCCAGCGGACCCCGACGACGAAGCGGAGCTCGAAGCCGAATCGCAAGAGTCCGCCACGGAGTCAGCCGCCGAGGAGGCGGAGCCGGAACCGTCGGCGGACGAGGAGCCTGAGGCGGTCGAGGTGCCCGCGACGGGAGTCGTCGAAATCCGGCTCGAGGACGAGACCGCGAGCGACCCCCTGGAGTTCACCGCAACGGCTCAGCTGCTCGAGACCTTAGACGCCGAGGCGATCGAACGCGCCGTCGAAGGCCTCAAGGTGATCTTCTCGTTGGACCTCGGCGAAGCCAGTCACGAGCAATGGTCGCACACCTTCGCGGTCAAGACCTTCGCCTCAGCAAAGCTGCCCTCGGGCTATTCCAACCTCATCACCCTGGTCCAGAGACTGCCGCCATCCGAGCCTACGGACTTCCAGGCCTCGGCGGAGGCGGGCGGTATCCGGCTCTCCTGGTCGCATCCCGAGTCCGGCGAGGAAGCTCCCGAGGCGTTCCGACTCTACCGCCGGCTCGCGCAGAGCCGCATCTACAGCGAGCCGCTGGTCCAGCTCGGAAGCGAATCGTTCGAATTCATCGATGTCACCGCGACCTTCGGCGAACGCTACATCTACGCGGTGACCGCCGTCGGCCACGAGAATCCCCTGGTCGAGAGCTTTTTCGGCGGTGAGCGCGAGATCGACTATGCCGACCGCTTTGCGCCACTACCGCCGACAAATCTGATCGCGCTCGCCGAGGTCGGCCGCGTCCGGCTGCTCTGGGACGCCAGCACCGAGGATGACGTAGTCGGCTACATCGTTTTTCGCAGCCAGCCGGGCGCCGAGTTTCGCCGCTTGAGTGACGAACCGGTGGTCGCCCTCGAGTACAGCGACCGTTCGGTCGAGAGCGGCACGACCTACGAGTATCGGGTCGCTGCCGTGGACCGGGTCGGAAACCAGGGCGAGCAAAGCGCCAGCGTCATCGCTCGGGTTCCCTAGCGTTTCCGGCGAGCTTCATGCGCCCCGACCCCTCCGGCGTTCGCTTCTTCCAGATGTCCGGTGCCGGCAACGATTTCATCGCGGTCCTGGATTCCGATTCCCTGACACCGAGCCGCGTCGAGGCTCTCTGCGCCCGTGGCCATTCCGTGGGCGCCGACGGCCTGTTCTCCATCTCGCAGCTCGAGAGCACCAATCCACCCTCGGTGCGCATGAGCTACGTCAACGCCGATGGCACGCCGGCCCGACTTTGCATCAACGGCACGCGCTGCGCCGGGCTTCTGGCGTTTCACCTGGGCTGGGCCGTCGATCGGGTCAAGATCGTCACCGATGCCGGCGAAGTCGAGGCCACCCGGACCGCCGACTCCGAGGTCGCGCTCGGGCTCAAGCCACCCAGCCGAAAGGCCGTCGAAGCCACGGTTGAGATCGAAGACGAGAAGATCCACGGTTGGTTTCTCGATACCGGTGTGCCACATTTCGTAGTCGAGTGGCCGGAGAGCCTGGTGACCGCACCGGTCGCAGAGCTGGGTCCTGAGATCCGCTACGCCCCGGAATTCGAGTCCGGCGCCAATGTCGACTTCGTACGCTTTTCGGGCCGCGGCCGCATGGAGATCAGAACCTACGAGCGAGGCGTCGAAGGCGAGACCCTGGCCTGCGGCACCGGCGTTCTTGCGGCGGCGGCTGTGGCGGTCCAGACGGACCGTTCCGATCTGCCTCTGACCGCGCTCACCTCCGGCGGATTCGAGCTCACGGTCCAGGGCTCAGTAGATCGGGACCGGTCGATTGCCGCCTGGAGTCTTGCCGGCGACGCCCGCCTTCTTGCGGAGGGCGTCCTTTCGCCGGGCGCGTTTTCGATTCCCGACCCGCCCTTCTGGAGTCCGTAGCCGACCCGATTCGCTCTCGGCCCGCGTGCTAAGCTCCCTGACCGATGTCGATCGATTTTCCGCCCGTTGATGAGCAGCTGGCGCTCATCTCCCGAGGCGCAGTCGACCTCATCGATCACGACCAGCTTCGGAGCAAGCTCGAGCGCTCCCGGGAATCCGGCACGCCCCTGACTGTCAAGACCGGCTTCGACGCCTCGGCGCCGGATCTTCACTTCGGCCACAGCGTGCTGCTCCGCAAGATGAAGCACTTCCAGGATCTCGGCCACCGGGTGATCTTCTTGATCGGCGACTTCACCGCCATGATCGGCGATCCGACCGGCAAGAAGGCGACCCGCCCGCAGCTGACCGCCGAAGAGGTCAATGCCAACTCGGAGACCTACGCACGGCAGGTCTTTCACGTCCTCGACCGGAAGCGAACCGAGATCGGCTACAACAGCAAGTGGCTCGAGGCCCTCGGATCCGCCGGAATCATCAAACTCGCCGGGCGCTACACGCTCGCCCGCATGATGGAACGCGACGATTTCAGGAAGCGCTTCCGCGAAAACCAGGCGATCTCCATCCACGAGCTGCTGTATCCCCTCCTCCAGGGCTACGATTCGATCGCGCTCGAAGCCGACGTCGAGCTCGGCGGCTCCGACCAGCTGGTCAACCTGCTCGTCGGCCGCGATCTCATGAAGGAGGAGGGGCTCGAGCCACAGGTCGTTCTGACGGTACCGCTCCTGGTCGGCCTCGACGGCACGGAGAAGATGTCAAAGAGCCTGGGCAACGCGATCGGCCTGGAGGACGATCCCTCCGAGATCTTCGGTCGAACCATGTCGATTCCGGACGCCTTGATGTGGGACTGGCTGCTCCTGCTGACCGACGAGCCCGAGGACGCCATTGCCGACAAGAAGAAACGAGTGACCTCGGGCGAGATCCATCCCAAGGCGCTCAAACAGGACCTCGCCCGAAGGCTGACGGCCCGCTACCAGGGCGAGGAGGCCGCCGAGCAGGCGCTCGCAGAGTTCGAGAAGGTCTTCGCCCAGGGAGGACTGCCCGACGACCTGCCCTCGGCAACGACCGACGGTGAGATCGCCCTCGGGCGGGCTCTCTCGCAGCTCGAACTCGCGGCGAGCAACCGCGAGGCCCAGCGTCTGGTCAAGCAAGGCGCGGTCTCCGTCGACGGCGACAGGCTCACCGACCCGTTTGCCGTTTTGGTGCCGAGATCGGAACCCTACCTCCTCAAGGTCGGCAAGCGTCGATTCCTCAACCTCACCGTGCAGTGACTGCGACGTCGTCCGAGTCGGCGGCAGCCCCGCCAGGACCTCTTCGCCCGCGGGCCTGCTTTTTCGGCCGCATGCCGGTCAACTACCACGCGCTCAATCGGGGCCTTCTCGAAGTCGCGCCGAAGCCTCGGACGCGGCCGCTCCCCGGCAAGCCCGCCGACTTTCGAGCCGCGGCCTCGACTAGTGAGCTCGACCGCGCGGTCAAGATCGTGCCGCTTCCAGAAGCCATACCGGAAGACCTCAGCGCCGCTGCCATCGCCGGCATGGAAAGACTGCGCGCGCTCGGCCACCTGAGCGCCCTTCGCGGCGCGCGCGCGACAGATCTTCCCCGGCCCGAGGCCGGCCGGCTCGCGAGCCTCGTGCGAGCGGAAGCCCCGGCCCTTTTCGAGCTGGTCGAACGGGTCGAAGGCGCTCTCGGCCGCGGCCCGCTCTTTGTTCGCGCCCTCAAACTCGATATTGCCCGCGCTTCGACCACCGCCACCTCGGAGGATCCCGGTGCCTTCAACCTCCACTTCGACGCGGAAAAGAGCAGCCTCGCGGAGTATCCGGACCCGGTGTTTCAGTTCTACCTGAACGCCGGCCGGCTCGAGCGCCAGTTTCGGATCTTTCCGATCGAACGCGGGACCATGCTCGCAGAGCTGCCCGAAAGCGAACGTGCCACGGTGACGCTCGAGGCGCTCCTCGACCGGTACCTCGACGGCAAGACGGCTCTGCTCGAGACGATCCCGGTCGAGTCGGGGTGCCTCGCGGTCTTCGACGGTCGCCGCTTTGCCCACGACGCCGGCAAGAGCGACATTGCGGCGCTTCTGGGGGGCCGCTTCGAACCAGCTGCCGAGCCCGACCTCGTCCTCACCCTGGATACGGTGGAAACCGGCTACCATCGGGGGCTCTACCGGCCCGAGTTGCCGTTCTTCGAGGACCGGGCCGTCTAACCCACAATGCCGAAATTCACCTGCAGCGTCTGCGGCGTCGACTTCGACGTGCCGCAGCCGGCGCTCGACAAGTATCCGGGCTGGGAGCCCAAGTACTGCCGCGAGCACTCACCCACGAAGAAGCGCTCGGCGGGTGCCGGCTCGAAGCCGCGCCGGCGACCCTCGAACCGCACCGCCAATCGGACCGAAGAGAACCTGACCGTGACCGAGGTACTGGCGAAGTACACCGACGGGCCCGACACCGGCGTTTTCACCGACGGCAGCGCGAGACCCAATCCCGGCCCCGGGGGCTGGGGCATGGTGTGGGTCGAGGCCGGCGAGATCCGGGCCCAAGGGCACGGCCACGAGCCCGACACGACCAACAACCGGATGGAGCTGACCGCCCTGATCGAGGCCTATCGCCATCTTCCCGACGACGCCGAGGTCACCGTCCATTCCGACAGCCGGCTGTGCATCGACACCATCACCAAGTGGGCTCCCAACTGGGAGAAAAAGGGCTGGAAGCGCAAGGGCGAGCCCTTGAAGAACCTCGATCTGGTCAAAGAGCTCCTCGCGCTCTACCGCGCGCGCCCCGGATGCGAGCTGGTCTGGATCGCCGCTCATTCCGGCGACCGCTGGAACGAGTATGCGGACAGTCTGGCGACGGCGTGGATGAGGTCGGAACTGTAGACCGGTAGCGTCGGGCGCCATGCCCGACGTCCGTCTGACGATCGGATCTCTATGGTTTCGCACACCGATTGAGGGCCGTCGGCGCCTCTGCTCGCTCGGCGGACCTCGCTCGTCAGAGGCACGCGCCAGCCTTTCAGGGACAGTGCCGATAGCAGGCGCTCGAGGACTCGACCGGGTGGGCGAGTCGCCCAGCCGTGAAACACTTGGCGGCGGAACAAACACTCGTGACTTCCCTACGCCTTCAGCTCCTATCGTTACTGCTCGGCGCGGCGCTGACCGGTGGCAACGCTCTCGCGCAGCAGCAGGGCGATCTCGCGTTCGAGTTCGCCGTGGCGGCTCAGGCATACCCGGCGGGCGAGGGACCGCGCGTCCTCGTCGACGAAGCCCACTGCAACTTTCATCGCGCTGGCGAGCGCTTTCGACCGTTCGCGGATCTCCTGCGCGCCGACGGGTACGTCGTGACGGCATCGGTGGAGGTCTTTTCGAGCGAGACGTTGGCGAACGCCGACGTTCTGGTGATCGCCAACGCGCTCGGTGAAGCGCAGTGCGAGACCTGGAAACTCCCTTCCGCCTTGGCGTTTTCGAGCGACGAGATCGACGCTCTCGAGGCCTGGGTCGAAGCCGGTGGAGCCCTTCTCTTGATCGCCGACCACATGCCCTTCCCAGGCGCTAACGAAGAACTCGCCCGCGCCTTTGGCCTGGCGTTCATCGACGGCTACGCGCGCCCCAACGCCGGCGGCCCGGGCATCCGCTTCGAGCGGTCTACTGCAACGCTCGAGAACCATCCCACCACCGTCGGACGCTCCGAGGCCGAGAGCATCGAGGCGGTAGTCAGCTTCACCGGTCAGGGCTTTCGTGCCCTCAGCGACGACGTCGTGGGGCTGATGGTCCTGCCTTCGGAGACGACGATGCGGATGCCGGTCGAGGCCGGCGAGTTCGACGAGACCACGCCAAGCTTCTCCGCTGAGGGTCTGCTTCAAGGAGCCGTCGTATCCCACGGCAAGGGCCGGGTCGCGGTCTTCGGCGAAGCCGCCATGTTCACCGCCCAGGAGGTCACCCGTGACGGCGAGGTCTACCGATTCGGCATGAACGCCCCCGGCGCTGAACAGAACGCCCAGTTCGTCCTCAACGTCATGCACTGGCTGACCGGCCTGCTCGAGCCCGCCACGCGGTAGCGTCGGGCGTCTCTGCCCGACGTCCGTCTGACAATCGGCTCTGTGGTTCCGCGCACTGATTGAGGGCCGCGGGTGCCTC
>CALZIK010000110.1 GCA_945787635.1 Thermoanaerobaculia bacterium
CCGCTTTCGATCGGCGGCGGCATCGGTCAGTCGCGGACCTACATGTATCTGCTCAAGAAGGCCCATCTGGGTGAGGTCAGCGTCACTGTTTGGCCGAAGATCCTCAAGGACATGTGCCGCGAGAAGAACATCCACGTGCTGGACTGACTCGGTGCGGCTTCCGCCGCACCGAGTCACCGTAGCGGTGGGTCTCCGTGCCCGCCGTCGCCCGGGCATCGGACCGTCGGTGGCTGTCGCACGCCGTCGGGCAGAGGCGCCCGACGCTAGCTGACGCGGACTGCTACGACCGCTCTCAGCAGGCTCTGAGCTCGTCCAGAATCGCGGCGATCACGCGGTCGGCGTCGTCGCCGAGTTGGATCGAGGCGGCGCCGCGGTGACCGCCGCCGCCGAAGCGAGCGGCGAGCTCGCCCAGGTTGGTCTCACACTCGCGGTTGATGATGCTGTGGCCCAGAGTCAGCATGGCTCGGCCCAGGTTTGGGGCGTGCTGGAGGCGCATCCATCCTCGTCCTCGAGCCGCCGGCAGCGCTCCTCGACCTCCGGATGCGCGAGAATCTGATCGACCGGAGTGTTTTTCGAAATGAGGTCGAGGAGCTCGAAGAAGTAGTCGCCGAGATCCCCCAGACCACTCCTTCGGTCGAGCGTGAAACCGAGCTTGATGTAGCCCTGTGGATCGAGGACGTCGTCGAGGGAGAGTTCCGCCGAATCCATGCGATCGGTCTCGCGAACCAGCTCCTCGAACTGGGCCAGTGCCGCGCGGCCGCCCTAGTATTCGTAGACCAGGTGGGCGGCCGAGGGCGCTTGGCGGAACGCGCCCGCGTAGTCGTGATCGGGCCGGGCCGCGCTCGTTTGAAGATGATGGTCGACCCAGAGCGCGCAGCCGCTGCGGTAGGGCAGGTTGGCGATGATGTCGTGCTCGTCGATCCGGATGTGTCCGTCGGCGATCCTCTGGGGATGGGTCAGGAGGATCTCGTCGACCTCCTCGTGGAGACCGATGAGGGCCGAGCACGCGAGGCCGTCGAGATCGTCACGGGTCAATATCCGCATGGCTCTTTCATCTTGATCGCCGGCGGTCGAGTTGTCAGTGCAGTCGGGGACACCCTTCATACGGGCGTCCCCCCCGCCGGGGAGTTCGAGCGGCTGGGCCTAGACCCCTACGGGCTCTTTGACGGCCGCCGCTTCCTCGAGCACGAGTGCCGGGTGGAAGGGTGGAGCCTCGATGGCCGCCTGCTCCTGCGCCTCGACTGCGGCGATCGCCGCCAGATAGACGATGTCCTTGGCCTCGCAGCCGTGCTGGGTGATGTGCACCGGGCGCTTCATGCCGGTGAGGATCGGACCGATGGCCTCGGCTCCTCCCAGCTCGCGAAGCAGCTTGAAGGCCGCGTTGGCCGCGCTGAGGTCGGGAAAGATGAGCACGTTGGCGCGGAAGTTCAGGCGGCTGAACGGAAATAGCTCCTCGACGATCTGCGGGTTGACGGCTGTGTCGATTTGCATCTCTCCGTCGATGGCCAGGTCGGGACAGCGCTGGCGCACGATCTCGGTGGCGCGACGGACTTTGTCCGACATCGGGTGACGTGACGAGCCGAAGTTCGAGAACGAGATCATCGCCACCCGCGGCTCCAGGTCGAACCGCTTGGCGAATTCCGCGCTCGAGATGGCGATTTCAGCCAGCTCCTCGGCGCTTGGGTTGATGTTGACGGTGGTATCGGCAAACAGGAGGACCCGGTCTTTTAGGACCATCACATGCAGTCCGTGAGCCCGGTTGGCCTCGGTTCCGATGATCTTGAGCACCGGACGCAGGGCATCCGGATAGTGTTGATCGGTGCCGGCTACGAGCGCGTCGGCTTCTCCCAGGTGGACCATCATCGCTCCGAAGGCAATTGGATTGCGCATCTGGATGCGTGCGTCCTCTCGTGTGACGCCCTTGCGCTGTCTCATGAGAAAGAGCTCGTTGGTGTAGATCTCTCGTCTGGGGGATTCGGTGGGGTCGACGATCTCGACGTCATCGAGGTGCAGATCGAGCTCTTCGGTCAGCTTGCGGATAACCGACTTGCGCCCGATCAGAACCGGCTGGGCAAACTCCTCCTGAAGGATGTTTTGAGCGGCGCGCAGGACTTTTTCGCTCTCGCCTTCCGCCAGGACGACTCGTTTCGGGTGCTCATGGGCCAGGTTCATAACGAACCGCATCACGGCCCGAGACCTGCCGAGCCGGCGTTCGAGCGACTCTCGGTATTCGTAGATCGAGACCGGGTGTCGCGCGACACCGGTCGCCATCGCCGCTTTGGCAACCGCCACGGCCTCCTCGATCAGCACGCGGTGATCGAAGGGCTTGGGGATCAGATACTCGCGGCCGAAGCGGAGCCTCTGCACCCCATAGGCCTTCATCACCGAGTCGGGCACGTCTTCCCTGGCGAGATCGGCGAGGGCGCGCGTCGCCGCGAGTTTCATCTCCATGTTGATTGCGGTGGCACGGACGTCGAGCGCCCCCCGGAAGATGAACGGAAAGCCGAGCACGTTGTTGACCTGGTTCGGGTAGTCGGAGCGGCCGGTGGCCATGATGACGTCGCTGCGAGCGGCGATGGCGTCGGGATAGGAGATCTCGGGATCAGGGTTGGCCATCGCGAAAACGATCGGGTTCTCGGCCATCGACCGCACCATGTCTTGGCTGACGAGATCCGGGCCTGAGAGACCGACAAAGACGTCCGCGCCGACCAGGGCTTCGGCCAGGGTGCGCAGCTCGGTGTCGCGTGCGAACTCCTCCTTGAACGGGTTCATGCCGTCTTGGCGGCCCCGATAGACGACACCACGGCTATCGCAGAGGATCAGGTTTTCGGGCCGGCCGCCGAGCGCGACGTAGTACCTGGCGCAGGCGATACCTGCGGCACCGGCGCCGCTGAAGACCATCCGTACGTCCTCGATTCTCTTGCCGGCGAGCTCGAGGGCGTTGAGAAGGGCGGCGCCCGAGATGATCGCTGTGCCGTGCTGATCGTCGTGGAAGACCGGGATCGACAGGCTTCGCTTGAGCGTCTCTTCGATCTCGAAGCACTCTGGAGCCTTGATGTCCTCCAGGTTGATGCCACCGAAGGTCGGCTCGAGCAGCTGCACCGTGCGGATGATCTCCTGCGGATCGTGGGTGTCGAGCTCGATGTCGAAGACGTCGATATCGGCGAATCGTTTGAACAGAACGCCCTTGCCCTCCATCACCGGCTTTCCGGCCAGCGCGCCGATGTCGCCGAGACCCAAAACTGCGGTGCCGTTGGAGACGACCGCGACCAGATTGCCGCGAGCCGTGTACTTGAACGCATCGTTGGGGTCGGCCTGGATCGCCAGGCACGGTTTCGCGACGCCCGGGGTGTAGGCGAGGGCGAGATCCCGCTGGGTAAGGCATGGTTTGGTGGCGACGACCTCGATCTTTCCCGGCCTTGCGCCGGCGTGGTATTCGAGCGCTTCCTGGGTGCGTATCATGAGTCCATCCTCCCCGACTAGCAGACTCCTCTGAGTTGGTTCGGGCAACACTCGGCAGGGTGAAGCCGAGGCTGCCTTTCGGGGTGGGGCGCTCTGCTAATCTCCCAGGCACTCAGACCGACGCCCTTGGTCCTTTACTTAAAGGAGGCTCCGTGTACGACCAGCTTTTGCATTGGCTCCAACAGGCCAGCGGCTTCGTGTGGGGGCCCTATCTGCTGCCCCCGCTGCTGCTTTTGACCGGCCTCTTTCTGACCATTCGCCTGCGCGGCATCCAGTTCACCAAGCTCTGGCACTCCCTTTATGTGGGCCTCATCGTGCGCACCGAGCCCGGAGCCGAAGGCGACATCTCCCACTTCCAGGCGTTGATGACGGCGCTGGCCGCGACCGTCGGGACCGGCAACATCGTCGGGGTGGCGACCGCGATCGCCCTGGGCGGGCCGGGGGCCCTCTTTTGGATGTGGATGACGGGCCTCGTCGGAATGGCTACCAAGTTTGCCGAGGCGATGCTCTCGGTCAAGTACCGCGTGACCGATGAGCGCGGTGAGCAAGCCGGAGGCCCGATGTACTATCTGTCCCACGCGATCGGCTGGAAGCCGCTCGGCAAGGTGCTGGGCTTCCTGTTTGCGCTCTTCGCTGCGGTCGCCGCATTCGGCATCGGCAACATGGTCCAGGCGAACTCCGTCGCCGACTCCCTGCGCGATTCGTTCGGAGTACCGATGTGGGCGAGCGGCCTCGTGATCGCGGTTGGTGCGGGCGCGGTGATCCTGGGCGGCATCAAGTCGATCGGCCGCTTCACCGGCATGTTCGTGCCGTTCATGATCGCCGCCTACATGATAGGCGCTGGGCTGGTCTTGCTCATGAACGCCGGCAAGATTCCGGCAGCGCTGGCGTTGATCTTCGAGAGCGCGTTCAGCGGCACCGCCGCTACCGGCGGCTTTGCCGGCGTGGCGATGGCGCAGGCGATCCGCTTCGGGGTGGCCCGCGGGATCTTCTCGAACGAGTCGGGTCTGGGCTCGGCCGGGATCGCGGCTGCCGCCGCTCAGACCAAGCACCCGGTGCGCCAGGCGCTGGTGTCGATGACCCAGACGTTCATCGACACGATCGTCGTCTGCTCGATGACCGGCATCGCGCTTCTGGTGACCGGCGCCTGGAGCTCGGGACTGAATGGCGCGCCCTTGACCCAGTTGGCGTTCAAGACCGGCCTCGGCGGCGAATGGGGCGGCTGGGTGGTGACCGTCTGTCTCGCGATGTTCGCCTTCTCGACGATTCTGGGCTGGAGCTACTACGGCGAGAAGTCGATCGAGTACCTTCTCGGCGCCAAGGCGATCTTTCCCTATCGGGTGGTCTTCGTGATCGCGATCTTTTTCGGCGCTGTCCGGAGCCTCGACTTCGTCTGGACCATCTCCGACGTCATGAACGGCCTGATGGCGCTGCCTAACCTGATAGGTCTGTTGTTTCTGAGCGGGGTGCTGGCGCGCGACACCCTGGCATACTTCAAGCAAGAAGAGCGCTAGCCTTGGCTGGAGAGAGCAAACGTTTCGAGGAGCTTTTGCGCCGGGTCGAGCGCGAGCTCCATCGCGGCATCGTCGGGCAGGACGACCTCATCCGGGGTCTCCTGATCGGGCTCCTCGCGGACGGTCACCTTCTGATCGAAGGCGTGCCCGGGCTGGCCAAGACCCGGGCGGTCAGCCTCCTCTCGCGGATCTGTGACCTGCACTTCAAGCGCATCCAGTTCACGCCCGATCTGCTTCCCGCAGACATCATCGGGACGCGCATCTACAACCAGCATTCGGGTAGCTTCGAGGTCGTGCGCGGGCCGATCTTCGCGAACTTCGTGCTTGCCGACGAGATCAACCGGGCGCCGGCCAAGGTCCAGTCGGCGCTGCTCGAGACGATGCAGGAAAAGCAGGTCACGATCGGCAAGAAGACCCATCGAGTCCAGCTGCCGTTTCACGTCTTTGCGACCCAGAACCCGATTGAGCAGGAGGGGACCTATCCCCTGCCGGAAGCCCAGCTGGATCGTTTCCTCATGAAGGTGGTCGTGGGCTATCCGGACCCGACCGAGGAGCAGGAGATCGTGCGCATGGTGATCGGCGAGACCGAGCTTCCCGAGGTCGAGAGCCTGCTCGATCACGAGTCCATCCTCGCGATGCAGAATGAGGTTCGCGGGATCTTCGTCGAAGATCGGCTGATTCGGTACGCGACCGAGCTGGTGCAAGCCACTCGCCGGCCGGCGGATTTCAAGCTCGAGCTCGGCCACTACATCGAATACGGGGCGTCTCCTCGGGCGTCGATCGCGCTGGTGCAGACCGCCCGGGCGACCGCGCTGCTCGAGGGGCGGGATGCCGTGATCCCGGACGACCTCAAGGCGGTGGCCCACGGCGTCTTGCGCCATCGCGTTCTGCCGACGTATTTCGCGGCAGCGGAAAGAGTCGAAACCGACGTGATGATCGACGAGATCCTGGCAACGGTAAGCGTGCCCTGACGGTTCGGTCGAAGAAAATGGGTATCGGGTTCCCCGACGTTTCCCAGCTGCTCGCGAGCATCCGCCTGCTCGAGCTGGTGGCGCGCCGCAACGCCGCGGGACTCCTGGCCGGCGACTACCTCACTTCGATCCCGGGTCGAGGACTTCAGTTTCACGAGACCCGCAAGTACGTTCCCGGAGAGCCGGCCCGGCGAATCGACTGGAACATCACCGCGCGGGTGGGCGAGCCGTACGTCAGGGTGCATCTGGAGGAGCGTCAGCGCGACGTCGTGATCGCGCTCGACGTCAGCCCTTCGATGCACGTCGGCTTTCACGGCAAGACCAAGCTCGAGCTCGGCGTCGAGCTAGCGGCCACGGTCGCGGTTTCGGCGATCGAAAGCGGGGATCGTCTCGGCCACGTCATCTTCGCCGATCGCGTGCTCGACGAGAGCCGCGCCGCCGGCGGCAGCAAGCAGCTCTTTCGGGTTCTGCGCTCGCTTCTCGCGCATACCGAACCCTGGAAACACGATGTCCAACTTTCGGATCCACGCGCAGCGATCGAGGCCATCGAACGGCGGCCCGGCCGTCGGTTCGTCGTCTTTCTGGTCTCGGATTTCATCGATCACGACATTCCAGAGGATCTCAAGTACTTACGGGAACGTCACGACGTGTCGCTCCTGCACGTTTACGACCCGGTCGAGTACGAGGTAACGGACGCAGTTCGATTTCGAGGGTTTTCTCCGGAGGTCGACGCGGTTTCTGCGGCACGCGGCAAACAGCCTCTGGGCATCTCGCCGGGCGAGACCGGGACTCTTTCTCAGATGGCCGAGTTCCTACGCAGGGAAGCGAGCCGGCTTCGCATTGCGACGGCATCGTTTTCGACCGCGGATCCGGTGCGCGAGTCGCTCGGCCGGCTTCTTCACGCCAAGAGACGGTCGGCGACGCGGTGACCGGACTACCCTATGGGTTGGCCGGGCCGCTTCACATCGAGGAGCCCTTTTCGACGTGGAAGCTGGTGGCTGCCGGCTTCTTTCTGTGGCTCGCCTATCGGGTACTTCGGTGGCTCTCCCGGCGCTGGCGGGCGAACCGGGCGGCCCGACCGGCTCCCGAGACGCCCGCGGCTCCGGCGACGACCGGGCTTGGAGCCGTCGTTGAAGAAATCCGGCGACGTACCCGAGAGGATTACCGCCGCGGTTGTCATGAGCTCGCGGCGGCGCTGCGCCGGCACTTGGAGCAGAATCGCGATTCGAGTCCGGCGGGCCCACATCCGTTTCCGATTCTGACCGCGCGTGAGATCGCTCGGCGTCTCGGAGATACTGCCGTATCGCGATTTTTCGGTCTCCTCGCCGAGCTTCAGTTTCGCCGGCGCGAGCCTTCGAAGAGCGATTTCGAGGGAGCCTGCGACCTCGCGATCGAGATTGTGGGCCAGAGTGGCGGCCTGCGATGAGCCAGGCTTGGACCTTCGCGCACCCGTCGGTCCTCTGGGCGCTGACTTCGCTCTTCGGCTACGCGATGCTCAGAAGCTGGCAGCGACGGGCCGACCGGACGCCCTATCCGCCGTTGCAGTACCGGCGACCGAGAGCCGCGGGGCTTACCCGGCTGCTTTCGTTGCTAGAGCTTCCTCTAGAGCTCCTGCTCCTGGCGGTCGTCATCGTCGGGCTGGCCGGTCCTCATCGGCGCACCGATCTCGAGCTGATCGAGGATGAGGGCGTCGATGTGGTGTTGGTTCTCGATGTCTCGCTCAGCATGCTCGCCGCGGACTTCCCGCCCAATCGCCTCGAAGCGCTGCGCACCATCGCCCGCGACTTCATCGCCCGCAGCGGCAGCCACCGTGTGGGCCTGGTGATCTTCGCGCGCGACGCGTACGTGCAGACCCCGTTGACCACCGACCACCGCGTCCTGCTCGAGCTTCTGGAGGGCGTGACGGTGGACACTCTCGATCAGGCCCTTTCCGGGGGCACGGCGATCGGCGACGCCCTGCTGGTGACCGCTCAGCACCTCGAGAGCCGCAAGATCGAAGGCCGTGACCGGGCGGTCGTACTGATTACCGATGGCGAAAGCAACATGGGCAGTGAGCCCGAGCTCGGTGCGAGATTCTTGCGCCACATGGGGGCACGGTTCTACGCGATCGGCATCGGCGGCGAGGAGCCGATCGAGGTGTTCGTCGACGGCGAGCGGCTTGGCGGCGACTCTCCCTATCTGGCGTTCCTCGATGACACTCAGCTCGAAGGGCTGGCCGCGGTGGCCGAAGGCTCCTACTACAGAGCGACCGACGTGGGCGCTCTGGAAGACATCTTCGGCGAGCTTTCGCGGCTCGAGAGCGCGCCCCTCGAGGTTCGGGTCGTTGAAGTGCGCGACTTCCATACGCGCTACTTCGCGCTGGCGGCCTTGCCGCTGTTCTTAGCGCAACTGTGGTTGGGGGGAGTGAAGCTGCGGAGACCGTTGCGATGACCGGTTTCGTGGCGCAAGAGCTCTTGTGGCTGGTTCTTCCGTGCCTGGTGCTGTGGTGGCTCTTCGCGCAAGTGCAGCGCCGGGCTCTCGACTGGCTGGGCGCGCACGTCGCGCCGCGCTTTCGAGGTCTGATCTCGGTCTACGGTCCGCTGTCTCTGCGGCTCCACCTGGCCCTCTTGCTGCTGATGGCGTTGGCTCTGGTGATCGCGGCCGCCGGACCCTTCAGCCGCGGCAAGACCGAGACGGTGACGGCGACCGGTCGGTTGCTGCTTGTGATCGACGGCTCGGCGAGCATGTTCGCAACGGACGCTCGACGACCGGCGGCCGGCCCGGAGGACGCTTCGGATGAGAGCCGCAGTTACTCGCGGCTCGACTTCGCCAAGCATGTGGCGTCGTCGCTCCTGGAAGAGCTCGACGGGTTTCGCTTCGCCCTCGGCAGCTTCAGCGGCACGGGTGTGGTTCATCTCCCGATGACGGACGACCTGGCGCTGATCGAGGATGCGCTGGATGCACTGGAGATCCACAGCTACTACCGCAACACCGGCTCGAGCTTTGCGCGGGCGCTGGACCTGGTGCCCCATTTTGTGGATCGGCGGGGTTTCCGGTTGCAGGTCGTGCTTCTCAGCGACGGTGAATCGCCGGTCGCGGAGGACTATCGAGCGCAGCTCGCGGCGCTGGCAGAGCAGAACGTACCGGTGCACACCGTCGCGATCGGCACGACCGAAGGACAGTCGAGGAGGATCCTCGACTTTGAGGATGTCGTCGAGAAGAAGGACAGCCCCAGGGCGCTGGTCGAGTACCACACCCGGCGCGAGGACCAGGACCTCAGAAGCATCAGTCAGGCGACCGGCGGGAGCTTCTTCGTCGGCGAGGCGGCAGTATCCGGGCGGCTGGCGGCCGAGATTCTGCAAGCGGGACTCGAGGCAGAGCCGTTCGAGCACGAAGCCGCGCGCACGGACTTGAGCGGTCGCTTTCTCATTGTGTTTTTCGCCGGCTTTCTTTTCGATGCTCTCTGGTTCGGTCGCCGACCGCGTCGCGATCCGGCGAAGTTCGAGCTGGCGCGCCTGGCGCGCCCCGAGCCGGCCTTTTCGCGATCGCCGGCGTCCAGACCGAGGAGGCCCGCGGGCCGCGGGCGCAAGGCGGCGGCTTCCGCCGCATGCATCGCTACCTGGCTCCTCTCGAGCTGCGCAATGCCGTTTTCCGGGGGCGAGCACGGAAGCCCGCGCGAGTTGGCTCACCGGGAAAACGAGCGCGGCATCGGCAAGGACAATCTGAGAAAACACCAAGACGCGCGCCCGCACTATGAGCGAAGCATCGGGTACGACGTCGAGCCCCAGATCCCGGCGTACAACCTGGCCCGCTCGGTGGTTCTGACGGGCGACTTTTCGGAGGCGCACGATCTCTTCCAGGAGGCGCTCCTGCTCGGCCCGGACCTTGCCGAAGCCCATTTCAACGACGGCATCACGCTCTACCTGTGGGGGCGGGCGGAGCGCGATCCCCGGGATTGCGATCTCGCTCGGACTCGGGAGCTCTGGAGCCAGGCCGCGCGGCGATTCTCTTCGGCGCGTGCCGCTGCGGGGAGGGAGGGAGAGATCGGCCAGCAGGCCGGCGTCAATCGCGCGGCACTGGCGGACCAGCTCGACGAGATCGACCGGCTGATCGCCGAGCCGCCCGAGGTGTGTCGCGGCGACCGCAGCTCGGAGGCTTCCGGTGGCGGCGCCAGTGGAGAAGGCGCCGGTACCTCAGGCGGCGCGGGCAGTGCCGGTGACGGACAGGAAGGCCGGGGGCAGGACGGTGAGGAAGGTGGCAGCGGTGGCGGCCAGGGCGGCGAAGGCGACGAGGGCGAGAGCGGAGGGGACGCAGGCCAGGGCGGGGCCGAGCCGGGAGCGGAGTCCGGTGACGAGGATCGGGACGCGAGTCCAGCGGCGCCGCAGGGGCTCGGAGACAGCCCTGCCGACGGATCAGGCTCCGGCGAGCTGACGCAGGACGAGCTCGAGCAGATCCGCCGGCAGCTCGAGCTTCTGGCCGAGCAGGGTCGCGAAGCCGGGAAGTATCATCGGCGCACGTTGCCGGAGCAGTTTCGCAAGGGTGACTGGTCGAACCCGGACGCCACGATCTGGTGGTGACCGCAATCGTTATCGCCTCCTGTCCCTAGCGCCCGTCAGGGCCGGCGGGACCAGAAAACCTCGGCATCCATCTCGAGGCTCACCCGCGTGTCGCGTTGATGAAGATCGAAGAGGACGTCCAGCGCGGCCAGCATTTCCTCGTGCGCCGGATGCTCGGCGGCGGGAATGTAGGAAGCCGAGAGGATCCGAGCTCGGAAGCCGGCGCGGTCGAGCAGCTGATGATTCTCGAAGGCCCTGCGACGGAGCCGCTCTCCGGGCAAGAACTCATCGAGACGCTCTCGTACCCGGTAGCGCTCTCGTATCCGAAGGTAGTCGGTGCCCCAGTGCTCGAGAAACCGCTCGAGATCCTCCGCGAATGCCGAGCCGGAGGTTCGCCGGGTGTTCCAGATCCATGCCATGGTTCCCCGGGGGCGCAGAATCCGCTCGACCTCGGTTCGGGTGCGGTCGAAATCGAACCAGTGAAACGCTTGAGCAGTCACCACAAGGTCGATCGAGCTCGCGGGAAGTCCCGATCTCTCGGCAGTGCCGGCCACGCTGACGAACCGCGAGCACTCTGAAAGTGCCCGCTCGGCCGCTTGGCGCATCGCCTGGTTGGGCTCGACCCCGTAGACCAGAAAGCCGCGGCGGAGAAGCTCGCGCGCGAAGATGCCTGTACCACTGCCGAGCTCAGCGATCACGCCTCTCGGGTGCAGCGGCCGGAGAATCTCGTCGTAGAGAGCGGCCGGATAGCCGGGACGGGCGCCTTCGTAGGCGTCAACACGGTCCGAGAAACGTCCGGTCGGGTCGAGTCGTTCGTTCATCGGATCCGGTGAGCCTCGTGCCGATGTCCGATCGTATGCTCTCTTGAGGCCGGGCCGTGGTCTTCGAAACGAGGTGTAGGCTCGGGCGGTGGAGCCGCTCGAGGGGCGACGGGCCGTCTTGCCAGCATGCGTATTTTCATTACGGGTGGAACGGGCTACATCGGCACGCTGGTCTGCCGGCGGCTGGTCGAGGGCGGACACGACGTTCGTGCCCTGGTCCGTCCGGAGAGTGACACCGCCGAGCTCGAGGGCCTCGGAGCCAGCCTCTTTATCGGCGATATCACCGACCGCTTCTCCATGCGTGAGGCGATGTCGGGAGCCGACTGGGTCGTTCACGCCGCCGCCGAGCTCGACTTTTCCGCTCCCAAGAATCGTATCGAAGGGGCCAACGTGGCTGGGAGCGAGAACGTGGCTTCTCTGGCCTACAAGCTGGGTGTCGGACGGGTGCTGGTTCTGTCCTCGATCGCCGCGTTCGGGAGCGGACCCGGCGACGGCAGCGCGGTCGCCGAGGACGCCGGTCTGGAGCTGCCGTTCCCGAGCGCCTACGGCGCCACCAAGCACGCCGGAGAGCGGTGCTTCACCCGTTGGGCGGAGCGCGGACTCAAGGTCAACGTGATCTGGCCGAGCCTCGTGTACGGGCCGCCCGGCCCGAAGGGCGGCCTCAATGCCTTGCTCCGGATGGTGATCCAGAGGCGGTTGCCGGCGATCATTGGCGGCCACCGTTTGGCGCGGTGGGTATACCTCGAAGACCTGGTGGCCGGCATGGTGGCCGTGCTGGACCGCGCCGAGCCCGGCGAGAACTACCTGATGACCGGCGATCTCGCGTCCTGGGCGGACGTTATCGGGCGGGCGGCCGCTCTTGCCGACGTGGCGCCTCCCAGGCGGCGGATGTCGGTCGGCCGGGCCAAGTTCCTCGCACGGATCGTGAATCCCTTCTTTACGCTGCGCGGCAGGCGACCGCCGGTCAATCTCGACCAGCTCGAGAGCCTGCGCCGTCACTGGAATTTCGACGACGGCAAGGCTCGAATCGAGCTCGCGTGGCAATCGAGGCCGCTCGAAGCCGGGTTGCCCGAGACCATTAGATACCTCGCGGGCTCGTAAGAAGCTGGGAACATTCGGTAACCATGGCTTTCGTTGCGCTCGAGCGGCGGGGACGGTACTATTTTTTTAGGGTTTACCGACCGGGCTTTCAACGAAAAGCCAACTTGAGATAGGTGGAAATATGAGCGACGCGAAGATTCTTCTCGGGGGCAATGAGTACGAGCTGCCGACCATCACCGGCTCGGAAGGCGAGGTGGGTATCGAGATTCGATCCCTGCGCAAGGTGTCCGGGGCGGTGACGCTCGACGAAGGCTACGGCAACACCGGGTCCTGTAAGAGCGCGATCACGTTTATCGACGGGGAGCAGGGAATCCTGCGCTATCGCGGATATCCGATCGAGGAGGTCGCGGAGCAGTGCACATTCGTCGAAGTCTGTTACCTGTTGATCTACGGCATGTTGCCAAGCGCGGATGAGCTCGCCTCCTTCAGCGAGTCGCTGACTCGTCACACCTTGCTTCACGAAGACATGAAGAAGTTCTTCGAGGGTTACTCGCCGTCGGCGCACCCGATGGCGATTCTCTCGTCGATGGTCGCTTCGCTCTCGACCTACTACCCGGAGAGCACGGACGCGAATCTCGATCTCAACATTCTCAGGCTGCTCGCCAAGGCCAAGACGATCGCCGCGTTTTCCTACAAGAAGTCGATCGGACAGCCGTTTATCTATCCGCGCAACGACCTCACCTACACCCAGAACTTTCTGCACATGATGTTCGCCAATCCGGCCGAACCCTACGAAGTGCCCGAGGTCTTCGACCACGCCCTGAGGTTGCTTTTGATCCTGCACGCGGATCACGAGCAGAACTGCTCGACCTCGACGGTTCGGATGGTGGGCTCGAGCGAGGCCGACCTCTTTGCCTCGATCTCGGCGGGCATCAACGCTCTTTCTGGACCACTTCATGGTGGCGCCAACCAGAAGGTGATGGAGATGCTGCGCCGCATTCGCGCCGACGGCAGTAACTACAAGAAGTACGTCGAGATGGCCAAGGACAAGGATTCCGATTTCCGGTTGATGGGATTCGGACATAGGGTGTACAAGAACTTCGATCCGCGAGCCCGGATTCTCAAGGCCGCCGCCAACCGGGTTCTCGAAGAGCTCCACCTGGATGACTCCCTGCTCGATATCGCCAGGGCGCTCGAAGAGGTGGCTCTCCAAGACGAGTACTTCGTGGAGAGGAAGCTCTATCCCAACGTCGATTTCTACAGCGGCTTCCTGTACCGGGCGATGGGCATACCCACCGACATGTTCACGGTCATGTTCGCTCTCGGTCGCCTGCCCGGCTGGATCGCACACTGGAAGGAGATGCGTGAAGACCCCAAGGCGCGGATTCACCGGCCCAGGCAGATCTATATCGGCGAAGCTGCACGCTCGATTCCTCCTCGCGACAAGCGTTGAGCGCGGGAGACGAGACCTCAGCCGACGAGGCCAGTCAGACTTCGAGAGCGCCGGGTAGTTCGCCACACGGCGAGGAGGACGCCTCCAGAAAGCTGCCAAGGCTTTCGCTGGGCATGCGCGTTGTCGCGTTCGTACTGGGGTGGGGGCTCGTGCTGGTCGGCGTCGTCGGGCTGGCGCTGCCCGGCATTCAAGGGGTCCTCACGCTGCTCGCCGGAACCGCGGTTCTGTCGGTGGTCAGCGAGACGGTCTACCGGCTCTTGCGCCGGCTCTTCGCACGCTGGCCTGGCGGATGGCGACGAGTGCGTAGCTTTCGTAAGAGAGTGCACGACTGGCTCCACCGATCCGGTTCCGACCCCTCCTCGCGAGACTGATCGAGGCGAAGGACGTGCCGAGCCGTCTGTTTGACAAATAGGACCAATCTTGTCCAGAATCTGCAGCCCCGGGGTGAACCCGGGGTTTTTCGCCCCTGGATGGCGCGAACAAAGACAACGGGAGCCATCGATGTCGAGCCCTGGCCGCAACTTCGGAATCCTTCTCCTTCTGGTGGTTTTGGCGGCCGCCGGCTGTGGGCCGGAGACCGCCGATAACGAAGCGGTGAGCGAACGGGCTCTGATCGTCTACTCGGGACGGAGCGAGGCGCTCGTCGGCCCGCTGCTCGAGGCATTCGAACGGGAGTCCGCAGTTCGGACCGAGGTTCGCTACGGCGGAACCTCCGAGTTGGCGGCAACCATTCTGGAGGAAGCCGAAAACTCTCCGGCCGATCTCTTTCTCTCGCAGGACGCCGCCGCCTTGGGAGCGCTCTCCGGGGCGGGGCGGCTGATGGTTCTGGATCGTGCGCTGCTCGAGAGGGTGCCGCACCGCTATCGATCGAATCGCGACGACTGGGTAGGGCTCTCCGGGCGCGCTCGGACGGTGGTCTATGAGCCGTCGCGGATCTCGGAAGCGGACCTCCCCGAGTCGCTGGAGGCCGTCGGCTCGCCCGCCTACCGCGGCCGCTTCGGGGTTGCGCCCACGAATGGCTCCTTTCAGGCCCACATGGCCGTATACCGAGTGCTGCACGGCGCAGACGCTCTCGAGAGGCTGCTGGCGGCCATAGCCGCGAACGAGCCCCAGACCTATCCGAAAAACAGCGCAATCGTCGAGGGCGTGATCGCAGGCGAGATCGATCTCGGTCTGGTCAACCACTACTATCTGTGGCGCGCGAAGCGCGAAGACCCCTCGGTCACGGCGAGGAACTACTTCATGACCGGTCCCGGAGCCAGTTTTGTCAATGCCGCCGGCGTGGGAGTGCTTTCAGACAGGCCGGCGGCGCGCGAGTTGGTCACCTATCTTCTCTCGGAGACGGCGCAACGTTACTTCACCGAGGAGACCTACGAATACGCGCTGGCGGGCTCGGTGCCGCAGTCGGTCGACCTGCCACCCCTCGGCGAGGTCGGATCGCCCGATTTGGACTTTGCCGAGGTTTCGGCGGCCCTGGAAGAGACCCTCCGCGCGATCGATCGCAGCGGGCTGATTCGATAGGCTCGAACGGTCCGAGACCCGAATCCATGGTGACAGGCACTTCGCTGGCGGTTCCAGGCGCCTGGGCGCGCCGACCATCTGCCGCGGTCTGCACCGCGGTTGCCGCCTCGCTCACCGCGCTTTTAGCCAACGTCCCGCTGGTGTATATCTTCGTCCGCGCGGTCGAGGCCGGAGTCGAGCGCTACGCCGATTTGGTGTTCTCGGCTCAGACCTGGTGGCTGACGTCACGATCGCTTCTTCTGGTCCTTGGAGTGCTCGGCCTGGCGCTGCCGGTGGCCGTGACCCTGGCCTGGCTGGTCACCCGGACCGATCTGCCAGGACGTCGAGTTCTGGCGGTGGTCGCGGCGCTGCCCCTGGTTTTTCCATCCTATGTGGCTGCCCTTGCGTGGGTTTCGGTCTGGGGGCCGCGAGGTCTTGCCCAGAAAGCCCTCGCGCCGCTCGGAGTCGAGCTGCTGCCGGCGTGGGCCTACGGTTATCCGGGCGCGTGGCTGGTTCTGTCTCTCTTCACGTACCCGTACGCCTATCTCCTGGTTGTGGCGGCGCTTCGCAGCGTCGACCCGGCCGCCGAAGAAGCCGCTCGCAGTCTCGGCAAGAAGCGGTGGGTGGTCTTTTTCACCACCGTGTTACCGCAGCTCAAGGCGGCGATCTTCTCCGGGTCGCTCTTGATCGCGCTCTACACGCTGAGTGATTTCGGCGCGGTCTCGATCGTTCGCTTCAACACGTTCACGCTGTCGATCTACAATGCCTACCAAGGGCTTTTCGACCGGTCCACCGCGGCCTCTCTGGCTACGGTTCTGGTCGCCGTGACGATCGTTCTGATCGCGACCGAGGGTTGGCTCTCCTCGCGACTTCGTCCCTGGCGGCGCAAGCCGACTCGCCCGCCTCGTCGCGTCCGGTTGGGCCGTTGGAAGCCGCTGGCGCTCACCGGCGTCTTCGCGCTGCTGACGGTGAATCTGGTGACACCTCTGGTGGTCATCGTTTTTTGGGCGGCGCGGGCGTTGGCTCTGGGCAATCCGGTCGGCGCGGCCGCGGAGGCCGCGGTTCGATCCCTGGGCGTGGCCGGTGTGACCGCCGTGGTGGCGGTGCTCCTGTCGCTGCCGGTGTCGATCTGGTCGGTTCGAGGGGGCAGCCGTCTGGCGGGGCTCGCGCAGCGGGCGAGCTACAGCGGCTACGCGCTGCCGGGGCTGGTCATCGCGCTGGCGCTGGTTTTCTTTGCCACCCGCTTGACGCCCGCCCTCTACCAGACCGCAACTCTGCTGGTGTTCGCCTACGTGGTCAGGTTCCTGCCCGAGGCGATCTCGGCGACCACCGCTTCGCTACGCGCTCTGGCGCCGGGTTTCGAGGAGGCCGCCAGGTCCCTCGGCAACGGCTCCTGGGCGGTCCTGAGAACGGTGACGCTGCCACTCATCCGGCCCGGCCTGCTGGCGGGCGGCGGTCTGGTGTTTCTGACCACCATGAAAGAGCTGCCCGCGACGTTGATCCTGCGCCCGACGGGCTTTGACACCCTCTCGGTCCGGGTTTGGACCGCGGCGTCCGAGGGGATCTACTCTCAGGCCGCTCTGCCCTCGTTGATCCTGGTTCTGGTTGCTGCGGTCCCGGTCTTTTTTTTGATCGTTCGCCCGGTTCTCATGGAGCGCTCGTAGGACGTGACGCGACCGACCACGGTTCTCGAGATCCGTCGCCTGGTCGTGGGCTACGGGAAGGTCGATGCCGTGCGCGGCGTCGACCTGACGCTCGAGGACCGGCAGATCGCGGCGTTGCTCGGGCCGAGTGGCTGCGGCAAGACGACTCTGCTTCGGGCGATCGCGGGATTCGAGCGTCCCGCCTCGGGAAGCGTCTGGCTGTCGGGCGAAGCGGTCAGCGACAACGGCACCTGGCTGGAGCCGGAACGACGCCATGTCGGCATGGTCTTTCAGGACGGGGCTCTCTTCCCCCATCTGACGGTCTTCGAGAACGTCATCTACGGCGTGCGGGGCAGGCCGCGGGCGCGCGATAGGGCCGTCGAGGTGCTCGGGCAGGTTAGGCTCGGCGAGCTCGGACACCGCTTTCCCGATCAGCTTTCCGGCGGCCAGCAGCAACGTGTGGCGCTGGCGCGGGCTCTCGCCCCCCGCCCGCGGATCATCCTGCTCGACGAACCGTTCGCGAATCTGGACGCGTCGCTACGAGCTCGGGTCCGGCAGGAGGTCCGGTCGATCCTTGAATCCGCGGGAATCGCCGCGATACTGGTGACCCACGACCAAGAAGAAGCGTTGAGCTTCGCCGACGAGATCATGGTCATGATGGGCGGCAAGATTCGGCAGGTGGGATCTCCCGAAGAGGTCTACCATCAGCCCGTATCGCCCAAAGTCGCGCGTTTTCTCGGCAACGGCCACCTGGTGCCGTGCCGGGTGACCTCGGGACGGTTCCACTCGAGCCTCGGAGAGGCCACCTGCCGTGCGGAGGATGGTCCAGGACGAGTGTTCTTGCGGCCGGAAGACCTGACGCTTCGCCGCTGGTCTCAGGGAGCGGGAGCGGCGGGCACGGTTGTCGCGCGCCGGTTCTTCGGTCACGACGTGCTCGACACGGTGCAGTTGGCTGACGGCCAGACGATCGAAGTGCGCTCGTTGTCATCGACCACGGTGCCGGTCGGGAGTCCGGTGCGGCTGGCGCTGCGCGAGCGCACGTACCGTGTCTTCTCGACCGTCTAGGACGACGGATCGACGCTCGTTGGGAGGGCCGTGCGACGGCTCGAGAATGCGGCCGCTGACGGGCGGCAGCGAGATCTCAGCCGTAAGATATTAGGAGCCCTCTCGGCTACTTTGAATAGACGCTAAATAGCCATGAGAACAAGTGTTTTTCCGCCGGTCGATTTTTGCCCGGCGGACAACCCCTTGAAACCACAGGATCTTGTGGTTGCCTTGACAGTGGGGACTACATCTTGTACTTTCGCCCGCGCCTCACGACAGGACCGGGGGGGCTGCGAAGGGGTTTTTCAAGCGGCCTAAGGTCCCCCCAGATCGGTCGCCGGAAGGGCTCGACTGAGGGGGTTGGGTGAGCGGGGATTGTGTTTCTCAGCCGCGGCAATTTCGACCGGACTCGCTCGAGCACGGTCTTTGAAAAGTTTTTGGAATTCGAGGTTCAGTGGAGACGAGAATGGCGGCGATGAGAGTAGTCAAGAGAACCGGTGAGATAGCCAACTTTGATGAGGAGAGAATTCGAACAGCGATATTGAAGGCGGTCGAAGCCCGGCGCGCGGACCTGCCCGTCCACGAGATCGACGGCGTTCTGGAGAACATCGTTGAAGAGATCGAAGGGCGCTTCAACGACTTCTATCCCAACGTCGAGAACGTTCAAGACATCGTCGAGAAACACCTGGTTCTCAAGGGCCACTATGAGATCGCCAAGGCTTACATCCTCTATCGAGACCAGCGCCGCAAGGTTCGCGACCAGGCCAAGCGCCGGGCCATCGAAGACGCTCGACTCGGCAAGCTCACCGTAGAGAAACGCGACGGCCGGAAGGCTCTGTTCAACGTCAAGCGGATCGAAGAAACGATTCGCCGGAGAGCCGGGGACCGGATCGAGGACATCGATACCGGCGCCCTCGTACGAGAGGTCGTCAACAACGTCTACGACAAGATCCCGACCGCCCAGATCGATCAGGCCTTGATCCTGGCGTCGGCCTCGTTCATCGAGAAGGATCCGTCCTACAGCTTCCTCGCTGCCAGGCTCCTGCTCCAGAAACTGGGCAAGGAGGTCGTCGGGCGCTCCTACACGGACGATCAAGCCGACGGGGAGTACCGGGCCAGCTTTCTCAATGCGATCACCCTGGGCATCGAGCGGGACCTGCTGGATCCGAGGCTTGCCGAGTTCGATCTGTCGCTGATGGCAGCGAGTCTCAAGCCACAGCGCGACGACAATTTCGGATACCTGGGCGTTCAAACCCTCTACGATCGCTACTTTTTGCGTTACGAGGGTGAATGCCTCGAGTTGCCGCAGGCCTTCTGGATGCGGGTGGCGATGGGCCTGGCGGTCGAGGAGGACGACCGCAACGCCAGGGCTCTCGACTTCTACGACCTGATGTCGGGTCTCAACTACGTTCCGTCGACGCCGACGCTCTTTCATGCCGGCACCATGCGGCCACAGCTGAGCTCGTGCTACCTGACGACCATCGACGACGACCTGGATCACATCTTCAAGTCGCTCGGCCAAAACGCCCAGCTTTCGAAATGGTCGGGCGGCCTGGGTAACGACTGGTCGAACATCCGCGCTACCGGCGCCCAGATCAACAGCACCAAGGTCGAGAGCCAAGGCGTGGTGCCGTTTCTGAAGATCGCCAATGACGTCACTATGGCGATCAATCGCAGCGGCAAGCGCCGCGGCGCAACGTGCGCCTATCTCGAGACCTGGCACTACGACATCGAGGATTTTCTCGATCTGCGCAGAAATACCGGGGACGAGCGCCGGCGTACGCACGACATGAACACGGCCAACTGGATCCCCGATCTGTTCATGAAGCGGGTGATCGCGGAGGCCGAGTGGACGCTGTTCTCTCCGGATGAGGTGCCCGATCTGCACGACCTCTTCGGGCGGAAGTTCGAGGACCGCTATCTCGAGTACGAAGCAATGGCGGCAACCGGTGGCATCAAGCTCTACAAGAAAGTTGCCGCAGTCGATCTCTGGCGCAAGATGCTCTCGATGCTGTTCGAGACCGGGCATCCGTGGATGACTTTCAAAGACGCCTGCAACGTCAGGTCGCCACAGGACCATGTCGGGGTGGTGCACAGCTCGAATCTGTGCACTGAGATCACACTCAATACGTCGGCGGAAGAAACCGCGGTCTGCAATCTGGGCTCGATCAACCTTTCGCGGCACGTCACCGATGGCCGTCTGGACGAGGAGCGGCTGGCTAGGACCGTCAAGACCGCCATGCGCATGCTCGACAACGTCATCGACATCAACTTCTACCCCACCGAGGAGTCGCGAAACTCGAATCTGCGCCACCGGCCGGTGGGTCTGGGCCTGATGGGGCTTCAGGACGCGCTGTACAAGACGAATATCGCGTTCGAGGATCCCGGCGCCCTGGCGTTCGTCGACCGGACTATGGAGTTGATCTCCTACAACGCGATTCTGGCGTCATCGGAGCTGGCCGGTGAGCGCGGCGCCTATCCATCCTTCAAGGGATCGAAGTGGGATCGGGGGATCTTCCCCTTCGACACCCTGGATCTCCTCGAAGCCGAGCGAGAATTGCCGGTCGAGGTTCCGAGGACCTCCAGCCTGGACTGGACGCCGGTGCGCGAGAGTGTCAAGAAGCACGGCATGCGCAACTCCAACACGATGGCAATCGCTCCGACCGCGACGATTTCCAACATCTCCGGTTGCTTTCCCTGCATCGAGCCGATCTACAAGAACATCTATGTCAAGGCCAACATCAGCGGCGAGTTCACCGTGGTCAATCACTACCTCGTCGAAGATCTGAAAGCGCTCGATCTCTGGGATACCGAGATGCTCGATCAGCTCAAGTACGGCGACGGCCAGGTCGCGCGCATCGGCAGGGTCCCCGACGAGCTCAAGGTCAAGTACAAGGAAGCCTTCGAGATCGACCCGATCTGGTGCCTGAAGATGAGCGCGGTCCGCGGTAAGTGGATCGACCAGAGCCAATCCCACAACGTCTTCGTCAAGGGCACCTCGGGCCGGCTTTTGAGCGACATCTACATCACGGCGTGGAAGCTCGGCTTGAAGACCACCTACTATCTGAGGTCGCTCGCCGCCAGCCAGATCGAAAAGTCTACGCTCGACGCTTCAAAGTACGGATTCACCCAGAAGCGGGAGTATGATGCGGTTCCGCGAGCCGCGGCGGTGGCGGCCGACGCCGGTGCGGCTACCGACCCTCAGCTTTGCCGGATCGACGATCCCGAATGCGAGGCCTGCCAGTAAATGGGCATCATCAACAGCTCGAAGACCGATCCCAACAAGATCCTCCCGATCACCTACAACTGGGCGCGTGAGTACTACAAGGCGGGAGTCGCCAACAACTGGACTCCCGAGGAAGTCTCGATGCAGAAAGACGTCGAGCAATGGAAGTCGCGCTCGGTGCTCTCGGAGACCGAGCGGCGGATGATTCTGTGGAATCTGGGGTTCTTCTCCACCGCCGAGTCGCTCACCGCCAACAACATCGTGCTGGCGGTCTACAACCACATCACCAACCCCGAGTCGCGCCAGTATCTGCTTCGCCAGGCCTACGAGGAGGCGATCCACACCGATACCTTCATCTACTGCTGCGACAGCCTCAGCCTGGATCCGGAAGAGATCTTCAACATGTACAAGACGATCCCGTCGATCGACAAAAAAGACGAGTTCGTCGTGGATCTCACCAAGACCGTCTTCGATCCCACCTTCTCGACCGAGGGCACCGAGAACATCCAGAAGTTCGTTCTCGATCTGGTGGGTTTCTACGTGCTGATGGAGGGAATCTTCTTCTACGCCGGTTTTGCAATGATGCTGGCCTTGAAGCGCCAGAACAAGATGATCGGGATCGGTGAGCAGTTCGAGTACATCATGCGCGACGAGAGCCTGCATCTCGCGTTCGGCTGCGATCTCATCAACACCATCAAGAAGGAAACCCCGGAGATCTGGACCAGCTCCTTCAAGGATGAGATCGTTTCCCTGGTCGAGCGCTCGGTCGAGCTCGAGAAGAAGTACGCCTTCGATGCCTGCCCGGAGGGCCTCCTCGGCATCAACCCCGAGAAGTTCGCCCAGTACGTCGAGCACATCGCCGACCGCCGGCTCGAGCGCATCGACCTGGCCAAGCGCTACGGCCGGGACAATCCTTTCCCCTGGATGTCCCAGGCGACCGATCTCTCGAAGGAGAAGAACTTTTTCGAGACGAGAGTCACTGAGTATCAGACCGGCGGCGCCCTCACCTGGGATTAAGCGCCGCTGGTCACGGCATCTGCGTCGTTGCGGGTCCCTCGGCCGTCCTCGACGTACGGCAAGTACGCCTCCGGCGTCCTCGGGCCCCGCGCCTAGCTTCTACCGCAACCAGCGGCGCTTATCTCCCAGGTCAACGCGCCAGGCGTTTCGGTTCTACCGCATAGCGGAATCGAACCACGAAACCAAACAGTAGGTTCGAGAAGGAACCGCTGCACTCCTGTGGAGCCCGTGCCCAAAGGATGGGCTGCGGGAGGAATCTGGGTGATGGAATGCGCATCGAGGTCTTCGCCGAGAACGCACTAAGAGCCTTCGCCGCTGACGGGACAAGGCGTATCTGACCCAACACCGAAAGCTCGCTGGA
>CALZIK010000111.1 GCA_945787635.1 Thermoanaerobaculia bacterium
CCGCGACCAGCTCGCCGCCGAGGGCATCGTCCTCGAAGACACCCCCGCCGGCACCCGCTGGAAGCGCTCGTAGCGGTCCACGTCTCCGACAACCGTCTCCCTCCTTCAGGTTGTAGCGGTCGACGTCCCCGACGACCGTCTTCCTCCTTCAGGTTGTAGCGGTCGACGTCTCTGTCGACCGTCCCGTCTTCGACGGGGAATTAAGTCGCCTAAATTCGGTCGACACGGAGGTCGACCGCTACAGGTTCGAACCGACCGTTCTGCGGTGGTTTGGGAATTAAGTCGCCTGGATTCGGTCGACACGGAGGTCGACCGCTACAGCTTCGAACCGACCGTTCTGCGGTGGTTTGGGAATTGGGTCGCTGGATTCGGTCGACACGGAGGTCGACCGCTACAACTTCGAACCGACCGTTCTGCGTCCCCGACGACCGTCTTCCTCCTTCAGGTTGTAGCGGTCGACGTCTCTGTCGACCGAAAGGTGCGCCGGATTAGGAGCCCGCCACAAACGGATCTTCGACCTTCAAACCGCGCAACTTTAAGAAATCCCGGTCTCGGGTAAACAGCTTCGAGACGCCGTGCTCGAGCAGGATCGCGGCGAGATGGGCGTCGGGCACCAGATTGTCGCGAGTCGACATACCTTCCGTGAGCGCACGATATGTCGCGATCCTGAGATAGGCCATCAGCGTCGGCCAGGTGAGGCAGATGACCAGCGCTTCGGTCAAGAGCTCCGAGGCTAGCCTTCCCAGCGATCGCCCTGAGCTCTTCGCCAGAAAATCTCCTACTTTCCCGTCTCTATCCCATGAAAGCCATGCCGTCACGAAGAGATCCCGGCGCCTTCTCGAGCGCCCTCGACACCCGCGCCAAGGGCCGGATCGCCGAGACCGCCGCGGTTCGCTGGCTGCGCCGCCACGGCTACCAGATTCTCGAAACCAACTTCGCCATCCGTGCCAGCGAGATCGACGTCATCGCCCTCGAGCCGGCCGAACCCGGCTCTCCCCACGGCGACACCCTCTGTTTCATCGAGGTCAAGGCGCGCCGCAACGCCGACTACGGCCCGTCGCTTGCCGCCGTGACGCCCCGCAAGCAGCACCGGATCGCCCTGGCCGCCTCGGCGTACCTCATTCGCTCCGAATGGCCCGGCCCTTGCCGCTTCGACGTCCTCGGCATGGACGGGACCGACCAAGGCTGGCAATTCACCCTCATCAAGAACGCCTTTCCGGCCTCGTAGCAGTCGTTCCGCCCGCACCTTGACACTCCCACCGGCCCTCACTATTCTTCACAACCCAGGGCGGGAATAGCTCAGTGGTAGAGCACAACCTTGCCAAGGTTGGGGTCGCGGGTTCGAATCCCGTTTCCCGCTCCAATATTTCCGCCGGCGGGCGTCACAACGCCTCCGGCACGGCTCCGGGGATCGTCGCCGGGCCGGCGACGATCAGGCCCCGTTCCGCCCAATGGCGACCCACCCGGAAGGGTGTTGTGCACCTCGCGCCAGCCCCTATCCTGAAGAGGGGATGCGTGGTTCATGTCGAGGATATTCGTCTGCTATCGGCGCGAAGACAGCGCCGGGCACGCCGGGCGGATCGTGGACTCTCTTGAGCGCCGGTTCGGGAAGCACCAGGTCTTTCTAGACGTCGATACCGTCGCACCGGGCTCCGATTTCGTAGAGGCGATCAAGAGCGCTCTCGATTCCTGCTTCGCGTTCGTTGCTGTCATCGGAAAGCACTGGCTCGACATAGCCACCGAGGATGGTCGCCGTCGGCTCGACGACCCGGAAGACTTCATCCGTCGCGAGCTCTCCTACGCGCTCGAGCACGATGTCCGCGTGGTTCCGGTGCTCGTTCAGAGGACACCGATGCCCGCAGCGGAGAATCTGCCCGAGGATCTTCGGCCGCTCACCCGGATTCAGGCGCTGAATCTGAGTGACGAGCGTTGGGACTACGACATGGACCGCATGATGGAGGTCCTCAAGGGCATCGCGGGACGGCCCAAGAGGACCCGGCTCCTCGCCCTCGGTCTCGCCATCGTGATCGCCCTCTGCGCAACCTACTGGCTGGTCCGCGCGGTCCTGGAGACCGACGGCCCCACCGCTACCTCGACCTCTTCCACCTCTCCTCCGAGTCTCCCCGCTGTCCCGGGTTTCTACCTCGGCGAGTCCGTCGGCACGGGAGAGATGATCACTGCGAGCAACCTGAGAGCGGTCGAGCCGTCGCGGGTCGAGGCCACCGTTGGCGACTTCATCGAGTGGTGCGCGCAAGGGGACCTCCCCAGTGGCCACCACCTGGGGTACGAGGACGTCGATTTCTGTCCGCCGGGCTACTACTCCCGGTACCCCGCTGCGGCGGGGCAGAGGTTGATCCTCGAGAACCTGATCGAAGTCGGGCCGCTCTCAGAGGCCCCGGACATCGGCGATCTGGTGAGCCGGTGCTTTGTTCGCGAGGTCGCCGCCGGTCGCACCCTGGCGCCGGCTGACCTCGGAGACTGCTGAAGGAGAATTCATGACCAGGACTCGAACCATTATCGCCCTCGTTTGCGTTCTTTCGTTCGTCGGAGTCGTCATGGCTTTGGCTGAGCAGAGCGAGAGCGGGATCGAAGCCAGTTCGGTCAAGCGCCTCAAGGATCTCGAAAGTGAAGTCGGCGAGCTCGAAGAGGCACTGGCGACGCTGCGCCTCGAGCTCGAGGCGATCAAGGGTAGCCGGCAAGTCCAGGGCGCGAAAGGCGCCCCAGGCTCACGAGGGCCCGCGGGCCCGCCCGGGGACAAAGGACCGAAAGGGGATCCCGGCCCCGAGGGCGTAAAGGGTGAACAGGGCGAACCGGGCCCGCCCGGAGACAAGGGGGAACCGGGCGAACCCGGGCCGCAGGGAGAGAGAGGCGACCCCGGTGAGCGCGGCGAGACCGGACCGCCAGGTCCACGCGGCGCTCCAGCGGAGCCGGCCATCGATCCGGACTCCTGGTCCTCGTGCTCGTGGCATGAGATCGGCGAAGAGGCCAGTCATGCGCCCGAGATCTCCTGGTGCCCCTCGGGCACCTTCCTCACCCGGCTCGATTTCGGTGCCGGACCGGTTCGCCGAGGCGGCTCGTTCCCGATTATCGAGCGCGCAGAGTGCTGCCGCATGGGCGTGACTGAGGCCTCTGAGGGAGATCCCGATTGACTACTCCAGCGCGACGAAAGCGAGGCCACACGAGTTAGACTTGTCGTAGAATACTCCCGCCGCGCATGCGGCCGGTTCTTTCTCAAGGCGACGTAGCCAAGTGGTAAGGCAAGGGTCTGCAAAACCCTCATTCGTGAGTTCGATTCTCACCGTCGCCTCCAAACCGCTTCCACCTCTAGAAAGCCCACACTGGCGTAGCGCCCGGACCTGTGCCGTGGGTTCAGCTTCGCGGGTCGCTGGATGTTGCCATTCGGTGGCAGAATCTCTGTGAGATCGGGAGATTCATGAGTCGCCTCTCAAGCGTCACAGGCAGACAGCTCATCGCGGCCGCAGGGGTGAGGTCTGCAACCGCATTCTGTCTGCTGGCAGCCACCGGTCTGCTCACCGGTCAGCCCGCCACGGCCGAGAACGGGGTCATGATGCAGTATTTCCACTGGTACCTGCCGGCCGACGGCTCTCTCTGGCGGCAGGTTCAGGAGGAGGCCGCGGACTTGGCGAAGGCCGGCTTCACGGCCCTGTGGCTGCCGCCGGCGACGAAGGCCGCCGGGGGCGGCTTCGACGTCGGCTACGGAATCTATGACCTCTATGATCTCGGAGAGTTCGACCAGAAGGGCTCGGTCCGCACCAAGTACGGCACACGCGACGAGTACCTCGCGGCGATCGGGAAGGTGCACGACGCGGGCATGGAGGTATATGCCGACGTGGTCTTGAATCACAAGGGTGGAGCCGACGCGACCGAGCGGGTCCGGGCCGTCCGCGTCGCCCGAGACGACCGCAACGTCGAGTTGGGCGACGACGTGTGGATCGATGTCTGGACTCGCTTTGACTTCCCGGGACGCGGCGGCGCCTACTCGGACTTCAAGTGGCGCTGGTTTCATTTCGACGGCGTCGACTGGGCACAGGATCTCGAAGAGAGCAGCATCTTCAAGTTCCGCGGTACCGGCAAGGACTGGGATCGGCCGGTGGACACGGAGAACGGCAACTACGACTACCTGCTGTACGCCGATATCGACCTCAATCATCCGGAGGTGATCGCCGAGCTCGAGTCCTGGGGCGAGTGGTACCTGGCCGAGACCGGCGTGGACGGCTTTCGGCTCGATGCCGTCAAGCACATCGACTACGACTTCTTCGGTGATTGGCTGGGACATCTGCGCGGCGTTACCGGCGAGAATCTGTTCACCGTGGCCGAGTTTTGGAGCTACGACGTCGGAGCGCTGCACCACTACATCTCGGCCACCGGCGGCGCCGTGTCGCTGTTCGACGCTCCGCTCCACGCCAACTTCCACCAGGCCTCCAGGAGCGGTGGTCAGTACGACATGCGCCGGCTCCTGGACCGCACCCTGATGAAGGAAAACCCGGTCTTGGCGGTGACTCTGGTCGACAATCACGATACGCAGCCTTGCCAGGCTCTCGAGTCGCCGGTCGAGGACTGGTTCAAGCCGCTCGCCTATGCCGTCATCCTGCTGCGCGGCGAGGGTTACCCGAACGTCTTTTACGCCGACTACTACGGAGCTCGGTACGAGGACTGCCGAGACGTCGAGATCCGCTCGCACCGAGCGATCATCGATCGGCTCCTGGAGGCTCGGCGGGACCACGCGTACGGCCGCCAGATCGACTACTTCGATCACGCCGACCTGCTCGGCTGGACCCGTCACGGCGACGCCGATCATCCGAACGGTCTCGCGGTGCTGCTCTCCGACGGCCCGGGCGGCACCAAGTGGATGGACACCGGCCGGGGAGGTGCGATCTTCCGTGAGATCACCGGCCAGTTCGCCACGCCGGTGGCGACGAACCAGTGGGGCTGGGGCGAGTTTCCGGTCCACGGTGGGTCGCTTTCGGTCTGGGTCGGGGAGGTACCGCCGACGGATCCGGGCGAGATCCTCTTCGTTTGCGCGGAGGGGCACACCCGACCCGGCCAGAACGTCTACGCGGTGGGCTCGATCGCGGAGCTCGGCGCCTGGGACCCCGAAGGCGCCGTACTCCTCAGCCCCGAGTCCTACCCGGTCTGGCAGGGGGCGATCGAGCTGCCCCCAGGCGCTTCCTTCGAGTGGAAGTGCGTCAAGAGGCAGGGCTCGCAGGTCGTCTGGCAGCTGGGGCCGAACAACCTCCACGCGGGCTCGGAATCGGTTGCACGAGGATCGTTCTAGGGTCCGGCAGGCTGTGGTAATTTGAACGTCAACTGAACAAGAAACGACGGTTCGAGATGGGGATGGCGCGTCTTGGAGGAGTACTCCTTGCGGTGTTGGTTGCCGTCCCAGCGTGGGGGGCGGGAATGCCGACGGAGGCCGAATCGGCCGCGGCGAGGCTCGAGGCTCTGATCGGGCAAGCCGTGGAGGAGGCGGCTTCCAGCGAGACGCCGGCTGCCGAGTTGCGGCAAACGGAGGAGTGGACCGAGCCCTTCGACAAGCGGAGCCTAGTCATCACGCTCGCCCTGCTCGGTGGCGCGGTGGCGACGATCGAGACGGCCGATACCGACACCGTCGAGGACATCGGCGACATCCTTCAGATAGCGCTGCCGTTGTCCGCTCTTGGAAGCACCTACTTTCGTCACGACCGGGAGGGGCGCAAACAGTTCGCGAGGTCCTGGGGATACTCCTCGGCCATGGTCCTGCTCGTCAAGGAGGCGGTGGAGAAGACGCGCCCCAACGCCCAGGGCGTCAACTCGTTTCCCTCGGGGCACACGGCGTCGGCCTTCTCGGGCGCGAGCTTCATCCACTGGCGCTACGGGCCGCGCTGGGGAGTACCCGCTTTCGTTCTGGCCGGTTACACCGGCGCCAGCCGCGTTCTGGCCGAGAAGCACTTTCTGGACGACGTGATCTCGGGGATGAGCCTGAGCGTGCTCCTCAACCGCTATTTCACCAAGCCCCTGGATCCGCGGACTCGATTGGTTCCTCTGGTCGCCGAGGATGCGGTGGGAATCACCGGCCGGTGGAGTCCGAGGAGGGATGAAGCGACCGACGAGCTGATTCCGAAATGGAAGGACGAGAACGCGCCCGAGACCAACTTTCGCTACGAGTGGGAGGCCGGGAGTGCGTCGGTCGAACGCAACGACGTCGTCGCTCCGGTCTCGGGAGGTGAGCCGGTCTCATTCCTGTTCGACGAAGCCAACAACCCCACGGTCACCGCGCGGATCGCGCTCACTCGGGAGATCCGCAAGCGTCACGAGGTAGTCCTGCAAGTGGCGCCCTTCGAGGTTCGCGACTTCGGCCGGTTCGCGGTCGACACCAACTTTGCCGGCGAGATCATCCCGGCGCTCGAGGAGCTCCGAACCCAGTATTTGCTCTACGACTACCGCGTGCGGTATCGCTACCGGGTGGCGGGGCGCAAAGACCCGGAGAGACTTCATACCGAGAAAAAGGGATTTCACCTGCACGTAGGGGGCGGCCTGTCCTTCCAGGACATCGTCACCACCCTGAGCTGGTCCGAGGGCCGGAGAGAAGCGGACTTGGAGGAGGGCAATTGGGTGCCCTTCGTTCATCTCGAAGCCGGAGTCGAGCTGTCGTCCAGGCTCGGCCTGCATGTGGCGACCGATGCCGGCGCGAGTGGCGACGACCGGTTGTTCGATGGGGCAGCGACGTTGCGCTATCACTTGGACCCGAAAAACCGACGCTGGGACCTCGGGCTGGGCCTGCGCCGTATCGAGCGCCGGATCCTGACCGACCAGATCTTCATCGACCACGAGCGCGACCAGGTCGTGGTGTCGATCAGCTACCGGTTTTCGTGGCGGCCGCCCAAGCAGTGAGAAGCGGGGCTTCCCCAAGAACCTCGTCCAGTCAGCAGTCTCTCCCTGTAGCGGTCGACGCCCCTGTCGACCGTCTTTTCCGAGGTGCCTGCACCGATAGTGTCGCGCCGGTCTGTCTCTCCGCGAGCAAAGAGAGGCTCGCTCCGAGACAGCCCGGCACTCCTTCAGGCACAGGGGCGGGGATGCGTCGGGCGGACCAGGGCGACGCTCTGCCACATGGCTGCTGCAGCGGTCGATCTCCGAATGAACCGCCTCTGGTTGTAGCGGTCGACGCCCCTGTCGACCGTCTTGGCCTTCCGGATAGACTGCCCGTCGACACCGAGTTGCTTCTATGAGCGTCTTTTCCGCCGCGATGCTCCTGTTTCTGGTGCTCGATCCGTTCGGGAACCTGCCGTTCTTCGTGGCCGCGCTCGAGCCGGTGGAGCGCTCGCGGCACACGCGGATCATCATTCGCGAGCTGCTGATCGCGCTGGCGGTGCTGGTTGCCTTCCTCTTCGTGGGGCGACACGTCCTGGCTCTGCTCGGCATTTCGGAGCCGGCCCTGACGGTCGCCGGGGGGACGGTCCTTTTCTTGATCGCCATCAGGATGGTCTTTCCGCCCCAGAAGGGCCACGGGGCGGAGGAGGTCGAAGGGGAGCCGTTCATCGTTCCCCTGGCGATTCCCTACGTCGCTGGTCCTTCGGCGATGGCGACCGTGCTTCTGCTGTCCAGTCGTGAGCCCGCGCGCTGGCCGGAATGGCTGGCCGCGCTCTTCGTCGCCTGGCTAGCGTCGAGCCTGATCATCTCGATGTCCGCGTTCTTGGGGCGCCATCTCGGGCGCAAGGGATTGATCGCGATCGAGCGCCTGATGGGGATGCTGCTGGTGGCGATCGCCACCCAGATGCTCATGACGGGCATCGCACACTTCTGGCGCTCGGGGTCGGGCTGAGAGGGCGAGAGCGGCCACATGGCGTGCGATGCGTCGATCCTGCCCGTTTGGGTGGCGTGTCCTCCGCAGTGGAAGGATAGGCTTTCGAATTGTCTCGATAAGGGCACACCCGGGAAAACAAGGGCCGCAACGCCGCGGGCCTTTGCTTCTCGGCGACGGCTTTGGCGCCATGCAAAAGGCGGTGAAACTCAAGGACGATCGCGAGGTCCTCATCCGTGAGATGAGGCGGGGGGATCTCGCGGGATCACTCGCCTTTTTCGCGTCGCTCTCCGAGGAAGACCGGACCTATCTTCGCAGGGACACAAAGAAACGCGAGGTCGTGGAGCGCCGGATCCGCGAAGTCGAATCGGGTAGTGCGATACGGCTGGTCGCCATAGCCGGAGATCGGATCGTTGCAGATGGCTCTTTGGAGCTCTCGGGCGAGGAATGGAAGAAGCATGTTGGCGAGCTGCGGCTGATCATCGCGCGCGCCTATCGGCGCAGGGGACTCGGTACCAGAATGGCGGGCGAGTTGTTCCTGCTGGCGAGCGGTGCGAAGGTCGAGGAGATCGTCGTCAAGATGATGCGGCCCCAGAAGGCGGCTCGCAGCATATTCCGCAAGCTGGGGTTCCGGCAGGAGGTCGTGCTGCCGGACTATGTCAAGGATCTTGGTGGCACGAAGCAGGACCTGATCGTGATGCGCTGCGACCTCGAGGCGCTCTGGTGCGAGATGGAGGACTTCGTTGCCGCGGGTGATTGGCTGCGCGCCCGGTAGCCGCCGATACCTCTTCTCGCTCGGCGGACTTCGCTCGTAAGAGGCAGGCGGCCGGGCGTTCAGGTTCAGGGAAGACGGTCGACAGGGACGTCGACCGCTACAAGGGGAGGCGAGGACGGCGGGGCGTGTTGCGCCGGAGGACGGTCGACAGAGACGTCGACCGCTACAAGGAGAGAGGAGGACGGCGGGGCGTGTTGCGCCGGAAGACGGTCGACAGAGACGTCGACCGCTACAGGGGGAGACGGAGGGCAGCGGGGCGTGTTGCGCCCGTGTAGAGGGCCTGCTCTGGTGCGGGACCGTAACAACTACCTCTGAGGGTGGTGCGGCCAGTGCGCTCGTTTGGAAGGATCAAAGGCGAAGGAAGCCTCACATGTCTCGAGCCGTCCGAGCCTCGCTGCTATCGGTCCTCGCTTTCCTCACGGCGGGGGTCGTGGTGGGACAGGGCGTGCCCGCGGGACTGGTGGGCCCGCCGTTGCTGCAGTTCAGCTTCTCGAACCCGGGCGCGCGCAGCATGGGGTTCGGCGGGGCCTTCGTCGCCCTGGCCGATGACGCCACGGCGGCCTTTGCGAACCCGGCCGGCCTGGTTCTGATCGCCGAGCCCGAAGTGTCGATCGAGGGACGCTCGTGGAGCTATTCGACGCCGTTCACCCACCGCGGACGGATCGAGAACGAGCCGAGCGGCTACGGCGTCGACGTCGTAGCCGGATTGCGGCAAGGGACTTCCTCGGCTGACCTCAGCGGCGTCTCCTTCATCTCCTTTGTCTATCCGAAAGGCGAAGGTTCGATCGCCTTCTACCGGCACCAACTGGCGGATTTCGAGTCGCGCACCCAGACGCAGGGACTCTTCTCGGGCGGCACAACCAGCGGCCAGATACGGCAGCTCGAAATGCGGACGCGCACCGACCTCGAGATCGTGAGCTATGGCCTGTCGGGCGCGTATCGCCTGAGCGACGTCCTGAGCCTCGGACTGTCACTGGTCTACTTCGACGCAACCCTCGATCTCATCGGTGAGTCCTTTCTGCCCGACGCGGACCCCGTGCTCGGAGCCTTCGCTCCGACCTCGTATCGACCCGAGAGGCAGCTTCTCCGGACCTCGCTTCGCATCGACGACAGCGACCTGGGAGTGACCGCAGGTTTCCTGTGGGCTCTCGCGCCGCGCTGGCGCTTGGGGGCGGTCTACCGTGAGGGGCCTTCCTTCACACTCGAGGGCGAGGCGGTCGCCGGGCCGAGCGGCGGGTTCTTCGGCCTGGTGCCGGGAGCGCTGATCGACGAAGCGAAATCACCGGTCGCCGATCCCGACGTCTACGGCCTGGGCTTTTCCTTTCGTCCCTACGAGCGCCTGACGGTCGCGTTCGAGTGGGATCGAGTCGAGTACGCGACCATTCTCGACAGCCTCGACCAGACCGAGTTCGGCACGAACAACATCGTGCTGAAGGATGACGCGGAGCTCCGTCTGGGCGCCGAGTACGTCTTTCTCGGCACGACGCCGGTAACGGCACTTCGGCTCGGCGTCTGGCACGATCCCGACCACACGCCGCACTTCGACGAGTCGGCCGATCTCGTCGAGCGAGCGCTCCTACCGCGGCGCGGCGACGAGATCCACTTCGCGATCGGTGTCGGCCTCGCCTTCAGACACCTTCAAATCGATGTCGGCGCCGACTTCTCGGACCTCGTCGACACCGCGTCGCTGTCGGCGATCTACGGTCTTTAGGCAGGACTTCTCCTTGACCGGGCGGTCCAAAGCATCGCCGTTCTCTCCTCCCTCAGCTTCCAGACGACGCCTCCCGTTCTGCGCTCTTTTGCAACGAAAAGCGCGTACACTCATGAGGGAAACACCCCTCCGAAGCAGTGGACAGGGAGGTTCCGATGATCGAGCTGGACCGGGTGGTCAAGATCTACGACGGCAGAAGCCGGGTGGTCGCTCTCGACGAGGTCTCCTTCGCGGTCGGGCGGGGGGAGATGGTGGCGGTGATGGGGCAGTCGGGGTCCGGCAAGTCGACCCTGCTCAACATCATCGGCGGACTCGATCGGCCTACCAGCGGTACGGTGCGGATCGACGGCGTCGCTCTGGACGGCCTGGATGATGACGGGTTGACCCGGGTGCGGCGCGAGAAGATCGGCTTCGTCTTCCAGTTCTTCAATCTCCTGCCGACGCTCTCGGCTCTCGACAACGTGGCGCTGCCCCTGCGCCTGAGGCGGCGGCCGGCGGTCGAGGTCGCTACACGGACGTCGGAGATGCTGGCGCTCGTCGGCCTCGACGCCCGCGCCCGGCATCTCCCGGATGAGCTTTCGGGAGGCGAGTGCCAACGGGTGGCGATCGCCCGCGCGCTGGTCATGAACCCGAAAGTCGTGCTCGCCGACGAGCCCACCGGCAACCTCGACTCGAAGACCGGCTCCGAGATCCTCAACCTGCTGCAGAGGCTCAATCGTGAGTTGTCTTCAACACTGGTCATGGTGACGCACGATGCCACCGCGGCCTCCCACTGCCATCGAATCGTGCGCTTGAGCGACGGACGACTGGAGGCGGACGAGCGGGTCGCCGCGCGCGCGAGGGAGGTGTCGCGCGCATGACCGGGTTTCTTCTCAAGGGCGTGAGCTGGCCCTACTTTCGCCGCCACTGGGTGATCAGCCTGCTGACCGCCGCGGGCGTGGCCCTGGGCGTCGGTGTCTTTATCGCCATCGAGCTCTCTTCGATGTCCCTGCGCGTGTCGATGCGCCAGACGGTGAATCGCATCGCCGGCGCGACCCAGCTCGAGGTGACGGCGGGGGAGGCCGGGGTTCCGGAAGACAGGCTCGAGGTGGTGCGTGCGGTCTCCGGCGTGGCTTCGGCCCAGCCCGTCGTCGAAGCCACCGTTCGACCGGTCGAGCTGAGCGAGTCCGCGCTCATGGTTCTGGGGATCGATTTTCTCGGCGACGGTGCGGTCCGCGAGTGGGACTTCAGCGACCAGGACGTGCTGGACGATCCTCTGATCTTCCTGGCGCAGCCCGACTCGATCTGCCTCACGACCGAGTTCGCCGCACGTCACGGTCTCGAGTTGGACGATCACCTGGTTCTCGAGACCGGTCACGGACTCCAATCGTTCACCGTGCGCGGCCTGATCGAGGCTACCGGACCGGCGACGGCGTTCGGCGGCAACATCGCGGTGATGGACCTGTATGCGGCGCAGTACATGTTCGCGCGTGGCACCCAGCTCGACCGCATCGACGTCGTGCTCGAGCCGGGCGCCGAGCTCGACGAAGCACGCGAAAGGCTCGGGTCGGAACTGGGAACGGGCTACGACGTAGAGACACCGGCCCGGCGCAGCGCCCAGATGGAAGCCTCGATTCAGAACTTCGGCGCCAACATGAGCTTGAGCTCGTGGCAGGCGACCTTCATCGCGGTCTTCCTGATCTTCAACGTCTTCGCTGTGGCGGCGACGCGACGGCGGCGAGAGATCGGCATCCTGCGATCCCTCGGGGTGACCCGTCGCCAGATCCGCGGGCTGTTTCTCGCCGAGGGAGCGCTCATCGGCGGCCTGGGCACCCTCCTGGGTCTGGGCGCCGGCCTGGTTCTGGCAGGCGGAGTCACGGCCTTCACCATCCAGCTGACGGAGATGGCCTACGGCCAAACCCACAGCGCCCCCGAGCTGGTCATCGAGCCGCGGGTTCTGGTGACCGGCCTTCTGCTCGGAATTCTGAGCGCGCTGGCTGCGGCCTACTTTCCGGCGCGGCGGGCGGCCCGACTCGACCCGGTCGAGGCGCTGGCGGTGGGGCGCTTTCGCAGTGCCCATGCCGGGCACGGCGGGGGACGGCTTTGGGCGGGGA
>CALZIK010000112.1 GCA_945787635.1 Thermoanaerobaculia bacterium
ACTCTTCTGCCGACCGTCTTGGTCCGTTCCGGTTGTAGCGGTCGACGCCCCTGTCGACCGAATCTCGATGCACCGATCGACTCTTCTGCCGACCGTCTTGGTCCGTTCCGGTTGTAGCGGTCGACGCCCCTGTCGACCGAATCTCGATGCTTCGGTCGACCTCCGTGTCGACCGAACCCGATCATCAAAACGGACATCGCTCCTCCCACAGCACCGACCACGGATAGTCGTGCCAATCTGCCACCAACCCGGCGCGAACCGGGTTGTTCACGATGTACCGCGCCAGCCGCAACGCCCCTTCCTCTCTCCGCACCACATGATCAAAGAAGGAGCGCTGCCAGACCTTCCCTTGAACCCCGAGGCGCCACATCAATCTCGTCGTGTGGCTCTTGAGGAGTTGCACCTCTCGGCCAAACGAAGCGCTCCCGGTTCTCATCAGCCAATGCAGATGGTCGGGCATCAGGCACCCCGCGATCGTCACGGGGCTCTGCCTGATGGGCTCGAAGACCGCAGAGGCGAGCTCCGGCCTACGGAATAGCGGTTCTCGATATCGCGTGCAAGTCACGATATGAACCGGGTAGCCGGCCTCGTAGCTGCCGCTCGGCAGGCGCGCGCCGTGTCGGCCGCCGAAGGTCCTGAGAGGGTCGTCTGCGTCCACACCGGGGAAGACGCATTCGAGGGACCTGATCTGGCAGAAGACGGTCGACAGGGGCGTCGACCGCTACAAACGGAACGGAACGGACGGTCGATAGCGACTTCGACCGCAACAGCAGACGGAGACGTCAGATCACGCACTTGCGCCCTGTAGCGGTCGAGCTCTGTCTCGACCGAATCAAGACGGTCGACAGAGGCGTCGACCGCTACAGCCGGAACGGAACGGACGGTCGACAGAGGCGTCGACCGCTACAAACGGAACGGACCAGGACGGTCGACAGGGGCGTCGACCGCTACAAACGGAACCGGAGACGGTCGACAGGACGTCGACCGCCACGACGGCGGTGGCGTCGCCGTATCCGCCTAGATCAGCGCTTCGAAGGGCTTGTAGTCGCGGTTTTGGGATTCGGCGACGGGCCGGCAGGTGATGTGGCCGGCGTAGGTGTTGACGCCTTCGAGGAGGCCCGGATCGTCGGCGGTGGCTTGCTCGACGCCCTTCCCAGCCAGGGCGAGGGTGTACGGCAGGGTGGCGTTGACCAGCGCGAAGGTCGAGGTGCGGGGCACCGCGCCCGGCATGTTGGCGACGCAGTAGTGCCGCACGCCATCGACCTCGTAGACCGGATCGGAATGGGTGGTCGGCCGCGTGGTCTCGAAGCACCCGCCCTGATCCACCGCGACGTCCACGACGACCGAGCGCGGCTTCATCTCCTTGAGGTCCTCGCGGGTCACCAGTTTGGGCGCCGATCGCCCGGGGATCAGCACCGCGCCGACAAGAATGTCGGCACGCTGCATGCCGCTGATGAGATTGTGGTGGTTGCTCGCGACCGTGGCTACCTGGCCGTGGAAGATGTTGTCGAGCTCGCGCATGCGGGCGAGGTTGTTCTCGAGGATCGAGACGTGCGCGCCCAGGCCAAGGGCGATCTTGGCCGCGTTCAGCCCCACTATGCCGCCACCGATAATGACGACGTCACCGGGCGGCACTCCGGGCACTCCCGACAGGAGAGTCCCGCGGCCACCGTACGGGCGCTGCAGGTAGTAGGCGCCGACCAGAACCGCCATCCGCCCGGCGACCTCGGACATCGGCGTGAGCAGCGGCAGTTGCCCGCGGCGATCGGTGATGGTCTCGTAGGCGATCCCGGTGACGCGCTTTTCGAGTAGGACGTCGGTCAGGTCCGGAAGCGGCGCCAAGTGGAGATACGTGAACAGAATCTGCCCGTCGCGAATCCTCGGGTACTCGACCGCGACCGGCTCCTTGACCTTCACTACCATCTCGGCGCGCGCCCACACCTCGTCCGCGCTGGAAACGATCTTCGCGCCGACGTCTTCGTACTCTGAATCGAGAATGCCGGGGCCCTCGCCGGCTCCGGCTTCGATCAGCACCTCGTGACCACCCATCACGAGCTCCTTGGCGCCGGCAGGGATCATGCCGACCCGGTACTCGTGGTCCTTGACCTCCCTCGGAACGCCGATGATCATCGCTACGTGTTCCGCCGCGCGCCCGAGCTATGAGCTCGCCTCGCCACCCATCTCGACCTTGCCTTTGAAGAACGCGCCGTCGGCGATGACGACCCTCGGCGACTTGACGTCACCCTCCACGCTGCCCTGACCCAGGATCTCGATCATTTCGGAGCCGTTGATGTTGCCGTTGACCCGGCCACCGACCTTGACTGTGCGCGCCTTGATCTCCCCTTTGACAAAACCTGACGGCTCGATCGAGACCGTCCCTTCGACAATCAACTTGCCGTCGATCTCGCCCCCGATGACGAGGTTGCTGCCACCGGTGATCTCGCCGCGAAACTTGGCGCCTTGGGCAATCTGAGTGGTTCCGCCGGATCCAGCGGGCGCCGGCCGAGCGGAGCTCGAGGGCGTCGGTTGGTTCGATCGCTGCTGGAACGCTTCTTCTTCCTTCTTGAACATGGCCATCTGACGTTTTCCTTCTCGGGTTCGAGCCGGACGAGGCCGGCGTTCTGGTCGTTTCTGCGTCGGAAACTGGAGCGGGCAACGGGACTCGAACCCGCGACATCTAGCTTGGGAAGCTAGCACTCTACCAGCTGAGTTATGCCCGCCTCGAGGCCCGATCGAACTTAGCCCAGGCTCCGACCAGCGTCAAGAGCCGGAGGGCGAGTGGAACTCCCCACAAGCAAAGAACTTCGGTGCGGTATACTCCGAATGCCATGACCGGCACGGACAAAGCGCGCTCGCTTTACTTTTTTCCGGACCGTGACGTGTCCGAGGCCGCGCTTCAAGCCATCCTGCTGGGCACTGATCGTGAACAGAAATGCTGGGCGATCTCGCACATGCTCCGCTACGCCCAGTGGGACGACATCTGGGGCTACGTCTCCCGCGACGAGGTGCGTGAGCTGTTCAGCGATCTCGACCTGCCCGACAACCTGCGCCAGGCGTGGGCGCGGATGTTGAAGATCGAAGCCCCCGTCGGGTAGGCAAGAGGCCCTGTAGCGGTCGAGCTCTGTCTCGACCGAATCAAGACGGTCGACAGGGGCGTCGACCGCTACAAACGGAACGGAACGGACGGTCGACAGAGGCGTCGACCGCTACAACCGGAAGAAGACGGTCGACAGGGGCGTCGAACGCAACAGCAGACGGAGACGTCAGATCACGCACTTGCGTCCTGTAGCGGTCGAGCTCTGTCTCGACCGAATCAGGACGGTCGACAGAGACGTCGACCGCTACAACCGGAACGAATCAAGACGGTCGACAGAGACGTCGACCGCTACAACCGGAACGGACCAAGACGGTCGGCAGGGACGTCGACCGCAACAACAGACGGAGACGTCAGATCACGCACTTGCGCCCTGTAGCGGTCGAGCTCTGTCTCGACCGAATCAGGACGGTCGACAGAGACGTCGACCGCTACAACCGAACGAAGACGGTCGGCAGAGGCGTCGACCGCTACAACGGTTCCTCGAGCGCCACCTCGAACAGCCACGGCCAGAGCTTGCCGGTGAGGAGGTAGGTGTCGGTCTCGGGACGATAGGCGATGCCGTTGAGGACGGCCTCGGGCCGGCGCTGCCCCGCTGGCCACAGGGAGCTCGCATCGAGGGTCGCCGTCACGACGCCTGAGCGCGGGTCGATTCTGACGATCTCGTCGCTTTGCCAGACGTTCGCGAGAATGCCCTTCGCGGTGCACTCGAGTTCGTTCAAGAAACCTACCGGCGCGCCGTCCCGCGTGACTTCCAGCCGGCCGCGCACGTCGAAGCTCTCCGGTCCGTGACGCCAGAGGATGGCGGTGCCATCGGTACGATAGAGGTCCGCTTCCCAGGCGCACAGGCCCCAGCCCTCGCCCTCATAGCGGTACTCGCCCGACGGCGCGAAGGTCTCGAGATCGAAGCGCAGCGCGCGTCCGCCCTTCCACGTCAACCACAGAAGCTCATCGCGGCCCTCGGCACCGGTGCCCGGTATGACCGCGAGCCCTTCGCCGAAGAGGTTCGGGGCCAGGTCAGATTCGAGCTCGACCTCACCGGTCTCGAGATTCACCCGCCGCAGGCGCGAACGGCCGTACTGGCCGGTGGACTCGTAGAGCTTGCCCTCGTGCCAGACAAGGCCCTGGGTGAACGCCTCGGGGTCGTGCGGATGGCGGGCGAGAGTTGTGAGCTCGAGCCGGGTGACTGCCTCCGAGACTGAAGCGACGGCGGCCTCCGAGCTGACTGATTCAGGTGTGGGCCCAGGACCGGGCTCACCCGAGCCCCGAAACGTCGCAACGACTCCCAGCGCAAGCACCACCGGAAGGAGCCAGAGCCAGCGCGTCAAAGGCCGCTTCCCGTTCCGGCTAGGAGGTCTCTTCGGGCTCATCGGTTGCGTCGTCGTCAACGGCGGTCGCGATGCGCCAGAGGTACCATCCCAGAGCGACCATGGCGGCGGTGGCGAGCCACGGCGCCGCGGCGCCGGCCCAGCCGGAGCCGAGGCCCGTCGGAGTACCGCCCTTGCTCGCGAGGTACGCTGCCCAGCCCGCGATCCCGACGCCCATGAGCCCCTCCCCGCCGACAAGGCCCGATCCCAGGAGGATGCCGCGCTCACGGCGCGACGACGCCTCGGCCTTGCTGGAAGCGCTCTTCTCGGCGCGCCAGCGCAACAGCCCGCCGAAAAACAGCGGCACCATCGTCGAGACCGGCAGGTAGACGCCGACCGCGAACGGCAAGCTCGGGATCTTGAACGCCTCGGCGACGAGCGCGAGACCGACGCCGATCGCGACCAGGCCCCAGGGCAGCGAGCTCTGGAGCACCCCTTCGATGACCAGGCTCATCAGCGTCGCCTGCGGCGCCGGAAGCTCGGTCGTGCCGAAGCCGTAGGCGCGGTCCAGAAGTATCACCGCGAGGCAAACGAAAACGGCCGAGGTCAGAACGCCAATGAGCTCGCCGATCTGTTGCCGCCGGGGCGTCGCCCCGAGCAGAAAGCCGGTCTTCAAGTCCTGCGACGTGTCGCCGGCGATCGAGGCCGCGATCGCGACCACGCATCCCACGGTGAGAGCGCCCGCCTTGCCCGCGTCTCCCGTCCAGCCCATGACCAGGAAGATCCCTGCCGTGGCGAGGAGCGTCGCGATGGTCATGCCGCTGGTCGGGTTCGACGTGACTCCGACCAGGCCGACGATCCGGGAGGACACGGTAACGAAGAAGAACGCGGCCACGACGACCAGCAGCGCGGCAATGGCGCGCGGCAGAAAGTCAGGGAGCGACGCGAAGACCCGAGGCACGAGCGCGAGCACGAGCGCGATGGCGCCCGCGCCGAACCCGATGTACCTGAGCGGCAGGTCCTGATCGGTGCGCGCGATCACGAGCCCGGTCTGCTCGAGACGCTCTCTCATCTGGCGGCTGCCGATCTTGAAGCTCTCGATCATCATCGGAAGACTTCGGATCAGCGTGATCAAGCCACCCGCGGCGACCGCGCCAGCGCCGATGTAGCGCACGTAGCGCGTCCAGATGAGCCGTGGCGCCATGTCGGCGATCAGAAGCTCCGTCTCCGGGTAGAACGGCGCCGTGAGCCCGGCGCCCCACCAGTCGATGAGCGGAATGATCACCAGCCACGAGAGCAGCCCGCCCCCGACCATCACCGCGGCGATCCGCGGACCCAGAATGTAGCCGACGCCGAAGAGAGCGGCCGAGACCTCGAAGCCCAGATCGCCCTTGCGCAGAAAGGGCACGTGAAAATGAACCGAGCTCGGGAGCGCCTTGGCCCAACCGATGACCGCCTTGAAGCCCGCCCCGACCGCCAGTCCCTTGAAAACATCGCGAGCCCGGCTTCCGCCTTCCTCGCTCGCGACCAGGACCTCGGCGCAGGCCGTGCCCTCTGGGTACGGAAGGTTGCCGTGCTCTCGCTGGATCAGGAACTGCCGGAGGGGAACCATAAAGAGGACGCCGAGCAGGCCCCCGCACATCGCCAGCAGGGTCATCTGGAGCAAATCGGGCGCGAGGCCCCACAGAAAGAGCGCCGGCAGCGTGAAGATCACTCCGCTCGCGACCGAGCTCGACGCCGAGCCGACGGTCTGCGAAAGATTGGCCTCGAGGAGCGATCCGTGAATGCCGACACCGCGGAGCAACCGGAAGGCCGCGACCGTGATCACCGCGACCGGAATCGAGGTCGAGATCGTGAGCCCGACCCTGAGACCGAGATAGGCGTTGGCGGCGCCGAAGACGATGCCGAAGAGAATCCCGGCGAAAACCGCTTTGAAGGTGAACTCGGTGGGAGACTCGGCGGCGGAAACGTACGGCTCGTATCTCTCGCCGGGCTCGAGAGCCGTGTACGCCGTCTGGCTAAGACCTCTTCCCTTCTTGGTGGGCTTGGCGCGCTTGCTCGTTCTGGAGTCGCTCATCGCTCCGAGCCCATCGAGCAATCTCCGAAGGTCGCGCCGATCGCCGGAGCGAACGCTCCGATCGGCGAGCCGGGCGGAATCTCGGGCGGCCGGATCGCGGCCATCTCGTCCATCGCCGTGCGGTTCAGGAACCGGCCGATCCGTCCGGCGAGCGCGCGCTCGGGAGCTTCCGCCGAGGCGCCTGAAAGGCTCTCTCCGAGCCCTTCGAGGCCGGACTCGGCGCGCGCGCGGACCGACGCAGCCGCGGCGCTGTTGCCGGCGAGCGCGATCAGACCGTCAACGACGACGTTCTGGACCTCGCGTCGAATCTCGGCCCTTCGCGCGGACTCATCCGAGTCGGCGGGAAAGCTCGCGCTCAGCAGCGCGTCGAGCACTTCGTCGAAGCCGGGCAGGCTGTGATCGCGACGGTTCTGATCCACGAGACGCGCCGCACGCTCGTGCTGGAGCAGACCCTGGACGACAAGATCCGCGGCGGTCGCGGCGGCGCCGAGGCCGTCGAAGGCGGGTGACGTGCGGTGCTCGAACAGCTCCCGGTTCGAGCCGTGCCCGAAGGGACGCGGCGCCAGAAGCGAGAGCACCGACTCGGGCAGGTCGAGGGCCGCGGGCGCAAGCGCCGACAGAACCACTCGGAGAGCCCTGCGCTGGTCGTCGCCCGCGAGCGGCTCGACGCCGGGCTGCCCGTCTCCCCGCACCGGGTAGCCGTACGCGAGTCCGCCGATCATCTTGGTCGCCGCCTCGAGCTGGTAGCGATGGTAGAAGTACACCGGCGCCAGCACCTCTTCGAGAAGCGCGAGCGGGGTGCCTTCCGTGATGTTGTGCTCGCCGAAGCTCGCGAGCGCCACTCTGCGCACGTCGAGCACGCTGGCGAGCTCCTCGGCGGCATCCTCGCCGTTGTCCCACAGGCTGCCCACCGGCTGCGCCGCGCCGGGCGGACGAGCATCACGATCGGTGATGAACGCGAGACCGTTGTCGATACTCTCGCGGACGATCGCGTCGAGCCCCGCGGCTTCGCTCTCCGGACCGTCGAACTCGGCGTAGGCGTAGCGCGTCGCGTAGGCGTCCCAGGAGCCGACTCCGAGGGCATAGGCAGCGCTCACGTCGAGGGCGCCGTCGTCACCCACGCTCACCCATGGTGCCGGGTAGTCCATGACCGACGCCCGGCCATAGGTACTGGCAGCGAAGTTGTGGGCGAAACCGAGTGTGTGGCCGACCTCGTGGGCCGAGAGCTGGCGAATCCGCGCCAGCGCCAGCTCGATCGGGTCGTCGGCGGCTCCGGAGCCGGTCTTTTCCGTGCCGAGCAGACCCTCGAAGATCAGCCGGTCCTGGCGCACCCGGAGCGAACCGAGGCTCACGTGCCCCTTGATCATCTCGCCGGTGCGCGGATCGATCACTCCCCCGCCGTAGGACCAGCCGCGGGTCGAGCGATGCACCCACTGGATGACGTTGTAGCGAACGTCGAGAGGATGGGCGTCGTCCGGCAGGACCTCCACCCGGTAGGCGCCGGGAAAGCCGGCGGCCGCGAAGGCCTCGCTCCACCAGGATGCGCCCTCGATGAGCGCCGAGCGCACCGGCTCGGGAGCCCCCGGATCCACGTGGTAGACGATCTCGGCGTCGGGGCCGGTCTTCGACAAGCGGTGCCGCACGATCCAACGCTTCTCGATTGTCTCGGCAAGCGGCGCGGCGTAGTCCTGAAACCGGATCGCAAACGAACCCGCGCGCGGGTCGAATTCGCGCGGCGTGTAGCCGTCGTCGGGTAGCCGGATGAGGGAATGGTGCTGCACCAGCCCGAAGGCCTCGCCTATCGGAGCGGTCTGCGCGACGAGCGGCCCGGGGGTATCACCAGCGTAGGTCAGGAGGGCTTCGAATTCGAGGTTGTCGGGAAACGCCAGGCACGACGAGAAATCGATCGCGCTTCGCTCGGCATCGAGCCGGTACTTGCCCTGACCGGTCTGCTCGAGCTGGCGAACGACCCCGTGGGCGTCCCGAACCAGAAACGAGGTGAGATCCACAAGGCTCCGGCCGTCCGGCGTGACCTCCTCGATGGGGCCGGCCCAGAGAACCGAGCTCGCGAACGACTGATGGGTGGCCCGCCGCTCCCGGGCGTCGTCCGACAGAGCGCGATACGAGAGGTTGGGCTCTTCGATCAGGAGCCGGTTCCCGAGCCTGCGAAAGACCACCACCCTGGTGTCGCCGAGCTGGCCCCGGTCGAGGCCGACAGGATTCGAGCCCAGGCCGGTGAGCAGGCCCTCGACGTAGAGGAACTCGCCGACGACGCCCTCGTGGGCGGGCGTCGTCTCTTCACCTTCGATCGCCTCTCCGGTCGCCGGCACCGCAGGCAGCTCCAGCCAGACCTTGCCGGCCTTGCGATCCAGGTAGATGTCGAAGAGTCCCGAGCGCTTCTCCGCCTCGGCCATCTTCTTGGCGATCGGATCGCTTGGCGCCGTCTTGACCTTGGCCTTGCCCGCAGCCGAAGCGCCCGTGCTGGCGCATCCCGCCGCCAGCAGAGCCGGTGCGAGAAGACTCAGTGACAGAACTCGGAGAACTCCCTGCGTACGAGGGCTTTTCATCGACGACACCTCCCTGGAATCGCCAGATCCTACCGCAGGCCATCTGGGACACCCGTCACGGGTGTCCCCATCCCGACTGGTTGGCCCCTGTCGACCGTCCTCCTCCTGGTTTGTAGCGGTCGACGCCTCCGTCGACCGTCCTCCTCCGGTTTGTAGCGGTCGACGCCCCTGTCGACCGTCCTCCTCCGGTTGTAGCGGTCGACGCCTCTGTCGACCGTCCTCCTCCGGTTGTAGCGGTCGACGCTACACCGGAAGCGCCTCGCGGCAAACCGGTCGATCAGGGACACCTCGAGAAAGATG
>CALZIK010000113.1 GCA_945787635.1 Thermoanaerobaculia bacterium
CGCCGGCGGAGAGGGCCGGGGCGGACGGGCCCCGCCTGGCGCGACGTCTCTGCCGCGCCTGGCTCCGGCTCGGGTTTTCGGCTTCTACCGTACCGGTCGATCCTCGCGGTCGCAACGTGCTGTTTCTCGAAGACGGCAAGGTCGCGTTCTGCGGCGGGCCGTTTCAACCTCTGCCGGGCCACTCTCGCGACCTGCTGCGCGAGTACCTGGTGGCGACCACGATTGGCGACCAGCAGTCGTGTGCCGACGCGTTTCTGGATCTGCACCACGCGCGGAGCCGGCAGGACGAGCGCCGCCTGCGGCACCAGCTGCGCCACACGGCTCCGTTCCGGGATGGCGGCTGGGACCCCGGCAGCGACAGCCTCTCGAGAGCGCTCCTCGCGCATTGGCACCAGGCGGCGGTTCTGGGTTTTCGGCCACGCCGGCCGTTGCGGACATTTCTTTCGGGCCTCGCTCTGCTGACGCGCGAAGCCGGCAGGCTGGCGCCCGGTGAGAATTCGTTTCGCGAGGCGTTCCAGGAGCTGCGCCTGTACGAGCTGTTGTCGGAGTCGGCGCGTCTGGCGACCGGTGGCGAGGCGGCTCCGATGGCCGATCTGCCCCGCAAGCTGGATCGCGGCCTGACGCTGGCGGCCGCCGAATCACGGCCCCGGCGCGAGCGAGCGCAAGAGAGTCGGGGAGGCTCTTGGAGCGTCGTCATTGCGCTCTTCGCGGCGATCGCGGCGGTGGTGCTGCTCGTTCATCACATCGCACCGGACGTCGGTGCGCCGATGTGGATCGAGCGATCCGGCGCGGTTCTCGTCCTGGTTCTGGGCGGCCTTCTGCTGCGTTTCGCCGCGGAGTGATCCCGCATTCAGTCCGTCGCCTGAGCGACGTACTTGCGATCTCCGATCCAGATCTCGAGCTCGGTCGGCGTGGCGAAGATCTGGACTCTGGGGACCGGGGCTGCCGGCTCCGCTCCGACTACGGCGGTCGCCGCGTCCGGCAGACGAGCCTGCTCCCGAGCTCCGCGCAGCGTCTTCTCGAAGGTCTCGTCGATCCATCGCTGGATCATCCGTGACGGCGCCAGCAGGCCCATGAGACCCATGTCGAGGTCGAGCCGGCAGGAAACCAGAGTGCCGGTGTTCCGGGGTCCGGTTTGAAATCGCCAGTTCGATTCCCACTTCTTGGCCATTCCGGCGATCTGCCGCTCGATTTGGCCGTTCGAGCTGAAGAGGAACTCGAAGGTCGTCGTTTGAACTCGGCGCCTCTGGATTCTGTCGATCTCGGCGAGAACTCGGGTCTCCGATCTCTCGAGCACCCGGACCTCCCTGACGGTCGGCATCCATTGCGGCCACGATTCGATGTCCGCGAACAGAGCGCGGACGACTTCGACCGGAGCATCGACCGTGCCGAATTTGCGGATCAAGTGCTCTTCTCACTTGTGTGAGGGACCAGATCATAGATCCGGCCGTCGAAGTGAAGCCGCAAGGAGTCGCCGGTTTTGTCCAGTTCGAGGATTTTGTGCTTGCCGAGGCCCTCACCGGCGGCGCCGTGCGCCACCAGGCGCAGGGACCGGGCCGACAGCGCATCCAGTGTCCTCTCCATGACCTGCCGAAGCTTCGTGCGGGTGCCGAGCTTGAGGAAGCCGTTTCGGAGGCTCAAGGAGGCCCGCACGACGACGCCCGCGCCACCGTCGGCGTCCTCGAGGTCCCAACGGCCGGACACCCCGTCTCGGCGGTAACGATCGACCTGATTGAAGAGCAGCCAGTCGTCGGATGACTCAACGAACTCGAGAACGAACTTGCCTCGGCTAAGTGCCGGGGCCACGAGCTCCACGATCGAGACATCGTTCTCGGCGGCGAGGAGCCGCGATTCGAGGAGATCGGGCACCCAGCTTCGGTACGCCTCGTAGCTGGTGAGGACGGCAAAGGCAAGCCGCCTCGGGACCTTGATGTAGGTCGAGGCGCGGACCGTTCTCAGCATGAAAGGCGTTCGGCCTCAGGCGTCTTTGTAGATGTCGCGAAAGCTGTCCACCATGTCCTGCGGCATCTTCTCCATCTCGGAAAGAGCTTCCCTGGAAGCCGCCACAAAGCCGTCGGGCGCTTTGTCCATGACATCGGAGAAGGTGTCGCTGTCCCGGAGCTCGGTCTCGTCCGCCAGCTTGCGAAAGAAGGTCTCGCCCAGCTTGGCCATCGCGGTCATGCCGGTTAATCCGCCCACCATCATTCCGTAGGGCATCCGCATCATCCGGGCCATGGTCTCCCAGGCCTCGGAGCTCAGGTCGTCGTCATCCTCTTCATCTGCACTCTCGGTGTCGGCTGGGGCACTGGCATCCTCGACGTCGACGGGTGCTGCCCGTTTCTTGGTCTTGCTCTTCGAATCGCTGAGCCGGAAGCGCTCCTCCGCCGCCAGCGCCCGAGCGTGAAGCTCGCGGACTCTCTCGGCGAGGCTCGGAACGATGCACCACGCGATCTCGGGCTCGGTCTTGACCAGGGTCTCGAAACTGTCCCGGGTGAGCAACAGACATTCGGTGGCCGTCGCGGCCACGGCGCTCGCCGAACGCGGCTGATCGTCGATCAGGGCGATCTCCCCGAGCACCTCACCCGCTTCCATCGCTCCCAGGACGACCTTGTCCTCTCCCTTGCCCTTGAAGACCTCGGCCCTGCCCGAGGTAATGACGAAGAGCCCGAGACCGGTCGCCCCTTCCTGGATGATCGACTCCCCCTCCCCGAAGGTCTTGGGAACGCAGAGTTTGGCCAGCTTCTTCAAGTCGCGCTTGTTCAGGCGCGAGAAGATTGGCACTGCAGCGAGGATCTCCTCGACGCGCTCATTGGGGGTCGCGACGTCGCTCATGTGGAACCTCCTTCTGGATTCTGGCTCGGATCGAAACCGAGCCCGCGGGTTCCCCATGAGTCTAGCAGGATAGGCTAGAGGTCACGGATTTCGACACCGCCCAGTTCGGTGAGCAGCTCGGCGCCGTAGGCCTGAGCCGGCGTGCGGACTCCGGCTTGGAGATCTCCAGTGAGGGCTTTGGAGGCTATGACGACCGCGGCGTCGGCGGTGACGTCGTAGACCTGTGGCGTCGTCATGCGAGCGCGGACGATGTTTCCTGAGCGGTCTTCGGCCTCGGCGACGATGATCATGCGCTCCCGGTCGCGCTCGGCTCGGGACGGGCCCTCGGGTAGCGAGCGTAGCCAGGTCTCGGCGATCGGGCGAGCCAGCCCCCGAAAGCCGGCCAGGTAGCGGGTCCACAGGAGGCCTATCCGCTCCCAGGGGAAGGTTTCGAGATAGGTCGTGACGTCGGGGATCCGGGTGGATCGATGGGCCGTGGCGACGTCGCCCCAGGCCATGGCCGCGCAGACCACCGGGCCTCGGCCGAAGTCGAAGGCGCGCTCGAGCCGCCCGGCCGGCACCGTCTCGAGCCGCCCACCTCTGCGCACCGGCACCTCGCCGGTGAGCATGTCGAGCGCGGTCCGGTAAGAGCCTCGGGATCCCAGCCGGAAACGCGAAAAGCCCAGGTGCAGGCGCCTCGCGTCGGGCAGGCGTTTCGCGACCCACATCGCCAAGCAGTCCGAAGCGACCACCGCGAAGGCGGAGCCGGGCAAAACCATGAGGTCCCGAGAGCGGGCCTCGCCATGGTAGCGGAGGAGACCCTCGAGGACCGCGAATTCGCCGGCCACGTCGAGGTAGTGCGCGCCCGAGCGCAAGCATGCCTCGACCATCGGCGCGGCGGTCTCCGCGAAAGGGCCGGCCAGATGGACGACCACGGCGACGTCTGCCAGTGCGGCGTCGAGGCCGGCGGGGTCGTCGAGCGCGACCACGCGTGACGGAAGGCCTGCCGCCGCAGCCAGGGGCTCGACCCGTCGCGGGTTGCGGCCCGCCACGATCGGAACCAGCCCTCGAGAGACGGCTCGCTCGAGCGTCAGCCGGCCGGTGTAGCCGGTGACTCCATACAGCAGGAGCCGGTTGCGCGCGGCCGTCAGCCCGCCCCGATCAACTCCTGGGCCTCGGCCCAGTCGAACGCGCGCAGGGTGGTCGTTCGAACGTTGCCGCTGGCGCCCAGGTGAAGCAGCACGGAGGCGGCCTTCTCCTCGCTGGGCGCGTCCATGATCAGGATGCCGTCGTGACTGCCGATGGTCCAATACTGGCCGACGATCGACACACCCATCTTTTCCGCGAACTCGTTGAACGCGTCGGCGCGCTGCGGGGAGTCTTTGAGGTTGCGGATTCCCAGGTCGGTGTAGTCGAGCAGGACGATGAATGTGGCCATGGCGCTCCTCGGGAGAATGGATTGGCTTCCAGCGGCTCGATCTTAGCCTGTGGTTCGGTAGGCACGAAAGACCGCCGACGCGATCTCGACATCCTGCACCGCAACGCCGGTGAGGTCGACGACCGTGACCGCGTCGTCGCTCCGGCGCCCGGTGGCGTCGCCGGCGACGATCGCGCCAAGCTCGACGACATCTCGCTCCGCAAGGACGCCTTCCCTGAGAGCGTGGCTGATCTCGCCTCGCAGCCGGCACTGGCTGAGGCTGTCCGCCACTACCATGTGGGCGCTGGCAAGGATCGCGGAGTCGAGCTCCTGCTTGTCGGGGGTGTCGGAGCCGACCGCGGTAATGTGCGTGCCCGTGCGAATCTCTTCGGCGGTAAGAAGCGGTTCATGGGAGGGCGTGGTGGTGACGATCAGGTTGCAGCGATCGGCTATCGCGCTCGGCTCGAGAGTTGTCTCGACCTCGAAGCCCAGTGCGCTCATTTCCTCGCGGAAGGCCTCGAGGGCGGCCGGGCTACGTCCCGAGACCAGGACCGCGCGGCAGTCGATCACGCCGCGAAGCGCCTCGAGTTGGCGGCGAGCCTGAACACCGGTGCCGACGATGCCGATTCGCTCGACGACGCTGGGCGCGAGGTGCTTGGCGGCGACCGCGCCGGCGGCGGCGGTGCGCAGATCGGTGAGCCGGCCCTCGTCGAGGAGCACCGCACGCGGCTCGCCGGTCGCCTGGGCGAAAAGCAGCATCATGCCGTTGCCCGCCGCAAGGCCGAGCTTCGGGTTGTCGAAGAACCCCGAAGCGATCTTGACGACGTAGAAGTCGTCGCCGCGAACGTAGCCGTACTTGATGTGGACCTCGCCGGGCGCCTCATCGAGCAGAAGCTCACCGACCGGTGGTACGACCGCGCGCCCTCGAGAGTAGGCGGCAAAGCCTCTCTCCATGGCGGTGACCAGATCGAGCCCGTCGAGAAGCTCTTCGATCTCGGGCCAGTGCAGAACGATTGGACCGTGCTCGGGGCTTGCCATCAGAGCACCTCCTTGAGCACCTGCGCATCGATGTTGGCGCCACACAGGACGATGGCGACATTGGCTTCGGCGAACTCCTCCCGGCGCGCGAGGTAGGCCGCGACCGCGGTCGCCGCCGCTCCCTCGACCAGAGTATGGTGCCGGCCGATCAGAAGGCGAAGAGCGTTGCGGATCTCGTCCTCAGAGACCAGCACCGACTCGTCGATGACCTGCCGGCAAAGGTCGAAGGTGATCGAGTCCGGCTCGACTCCGCCGGCACTGCCGTCTGAAAGCGTCGGCAGCGACTCGAGCTCGAGGACGCGGCCGGCTTCGAGAGAGGCGTGCATGACGCACGAGTTCTCGGGCGAGCAGGCGATGACCCGAACGCCGGGCCAGATGGTCTTGAGAAAACCGCCGACGCCCGAGATGAGGCCTCCGCCTCCGAGGGTGACGAAGACCGCGTCGAGCTCACGACCCGGCGTTTCCATGGCCAGCTGCTCGGCGAGCTCGGCCGCAAGAGTGCCCTGGCCGGCGACAACCAGAGGATCGTTGTAGGGCGACACATAGACCATGCCCCGGTCGGCGGCGTGGCGCCTCGCCTCGGCTTCGGCGAGGACGCAGTCGTTGCCGTGGACGCGGACCTCGCCGCCATAGGTGCGAATCACCTCGAGCTTCGAGCTCACCGCGCCTTCGGGCACGAAGACCACCGCCCTGGTGCCGACCGCCGCCGCCGCGCAGGCGACGGCGGCGCCGTGGTTGCCCGAGGAGGCCGCGACGACACCCGAAGCTCGGTCTTTTTCGCTCAGCCAGAGAATCTTGTTCGTCGCGCCCCTGAGCTTGAACGAGCCGGTGAGCTGGAGGTTCTCGAGCTTGAGCCAGACTGCGCCGCCGGCTCCCCTGGCTCCCCTGGCTCCCCTGGCTTCACTACCGCCGTTCGAGAGCGCCGCAGAGCGCTCGATCGGCGTTCGCCGCACTCGATCTCGGATGCGCTCGGCAGCCGTTTCGACCTCGCTTCGGAAATCCATGGGTCGATCGTACCGGGTCCGGTCGGAGGCGTCGGGGGACGGAGCCGCGACGCTCCCCGGGACCGGGCGCCGCGACGCTCAGCGACGGGTAGCGTCGCACCTGCGTGTGCGACGAAATACTCAGCGCCAGGAGCCGAAGCCGTCCAGCTCGAGAAAGCCGCTCGCGTTGTCGAGAACGGCGGTCGGAGTAGCGACGTTGCCCCACTCGATCGCGTCGACCGTGTTGGCGGCGTTGTCGAGGGCGGTCAGCGCGCCAGTGGGTGTGCCGTCGAGGGTGAGCGACATGGCCCCGGTTCCTGCGCCGGCCCGCCAGGTGATCCGGAGGCGGTGCCAACCGGCGGAGATGGCGATCTCCTGGCCGGTCGGAGTGATGGCGAAGGAACCGTCGTCCAGCCGAGCTTCGAGCATGGCTCGAGCGCCTCCCGCGCCGTCCGATTGCAGGACGATACGGAAAACCTCTTCGCCCGCGCTGGAACGGGCGACGGCATGCGCCAGCCGATCCCCGGGGCCGAGCGTCAGTCCGTCGAGACGGAGATCATACTCGACGGTGTAGGTGATCTCGGCCTGCGGGGAGTCGTCTTTCAGCCACGCGAACGGGGTGAGGGCCGGATCGGTTTCGACGGTGAAATCTGCGCTTACAGAAAAGCCCTCGTTCAGGACGACCCTCTCGCCCGCGCGGAGTGTCGCTCCGGGAGAAACGACTTCGACTCCGCCGGCCGTGAGCTCATGGCACGCTTCATGGGTGCCCGCTAGGGTCGGAGGAGGCGGGCCGAGAGTCTTGAATTGTTCCGCGATGCACGATGTGCCGGCGTTGGCCTGGAGCCCTCGGGTGCCGGTACGCGCCGATCCCGGCAGTACCTGGAGCGATCCGCTCGTCGTCCCCCAGCGCGCAAGGCCGCCCGATTCGAAGCCGTCGGTGAAGATCCACATCGCGCTCGGTGGCGGCAGCGTCGCGAGCTCGGCCGCCGAGAGGGCGCGGCTGTAGATCCGCACGTCGTCGATTCTTCCTCGCCAGGGCTTTTCGGATGGCACGGTCGGGTTGCCGCCGATCCAGACGGGTACGGCAGGATTCTGGCTGAGAGCGCCGGCCTTGCCCGTGCTGCCGACCGGTGCGCCATCGACGAACAACTCCATGGTCGATCCGTCGTAGACGGCGGCCACGTGCTGCCACTGGTTCTCGACGAGATCGCCGCTCGAAGCGATCAGCGTCGTGGTGGCGCCGCCGGTCTTGAGACGGAAGCGCAAGCGGGTCGCGCTGCCGCTCGAGATGGTACTCAGCATGAAGTAGTGGTCGCCTTCAGCCGTACCGGTCGCCTTGGAGAGAATCCGGCAGTCTCGCGAGCTGCAGTTGGCGAGGTCCTCCGGGTGGATCCAGGCTGCGAGGGTCAGGGCCGAACCGGCGACGTCGAGGTGGCCCGCATCGACGTGGTCATTGGCACCGTCGAAAGAAAGCGCCGGATCGGCGAGCCACTGGGGCCCATTGGTCAAGAAGCCGGTGTGACCGTTGCCGGAGTGATCGAGCGCGAGCGTTCCCGCGCCTTCGTCGAGCGGCCAGTGAGCCACCAGGCCGGCGGTTGAATCGCCCGCGGCGAGCTCGAAGGTGGCGGTCGAGCCCGGGACGATGGCGTTGCCGGAAAGGTCCTCAACATTGTCGATGGTCAGCGTGTACGTCACCGAAGGCGCGAGCGCCGTGGTTGTGAGCGTCACCGCCTGTTGGTTCGCTGTGGGCGTCGCCGCGGTCACCGTGACGCCTCCCGAGATCGCGTAGTTGGATGCGTTGCCGGCGCTCGCGGTGGTCACGGGCTCACTGAAGTCCACCAGGACCGCGGTCGCGGTACCGAGCGCTTCGGCGGCGACGATTGTCGGCGGCATGGAGTCGCCGTCCCCGCCGCCCCCGTCGATCGCCAGATTCTCGTAGATCACCAGGCTCTTCTTGGTCCAGCCGACAGAGATCACGTCGAGGTCGCGGTCGAGGTCCATGTCGACCAGGACCGTGCCGTCGTGGTGATCGAGAGTCGTCAAGTCACCGCTGTCGACGACGTAGGTCGTCCAAGTGGTACCCGAGCCGTTGTTCGCGTAGATCGAGACCTCCCCGTTGCTCTGGTGCGCCCCGCCGACAACGTCGATATCGCCGTCGCCATCGACATCAGCGGCAGCGACGCTGAAATAGTCGAAGTCGGAGGCGATCGCTCGATTCGTCCAGGTGCCGCCCGAGCCGTCGTTTTCGCCCCACACCAGGGACGAGCCGAACTCGACCCCGATGACGACGTCGAGATCGCCGTCGCCGTCGATGTCGGCCAAAACCACCCGGTCGGGAACGCTACCGCCGCCGAGAGCGATCCCGCTCTGGACAGAGAAGACGTCGCCGGCGTCCTGCCGCAGCCAGGAGGTCCCCAGATGAATGTCGGTATCACCGTCGCCGTCGAGGTCGCCGGTGGGGACCTGTTCCTGGTTGGTCGTCGCCGAGAGAAGAGTCATAGGCCAGGCTGCGGTGGTGGGGTCGTCGGGAATCGAGAGCATCGCCGTGCCGGTGCCCCCGTTGTGCCAGGAGAGGATGACCTCTTCCTGGCCGCCGGCCGGACCGTCGAGCACCTGGTCGAGACTCACACCCTGGAGAAAATCGCCGCCGGTTGCGGCGTTGGTGATGTCGAAGTTGGTGAAGATTCCCGTTCCGTCGTTGCGCGCCCACGAGAAGTCTTCGCCTCCGACTTGCCCGTTGGTGCCGAAGATGTCGAGATCACCATCGTTGTCGAAGTCGTGCACCACTGCCATGTTGTGAAGCGGCGTGCCGATCGTCTGCCGGGTCCAGGTTCCGGCGAGAGAGCCGGGGTTCGGATACCACCAGCCTCCGGCGACGAGATCCGGAAGGCCGTCGCCGTTCAGGTCCTTGCCGTCGACGAAGACCGCGTTCCAGGGAAGCGAGGTCTCGACGATGTGCCGCTGCCAGGCGCCGAGGGGTAGGGGGCTGGTCCGGTTCTCCCAGATCTCGACAATCGCCGAGTTGGCCGCACTGTCGTTCCAATTGGCGCCGAAGACATCGAGATCGCCGTCACCGCCGATGTCCCCGACGCGGACGTTGTGCGATCCGGACTCGGCGAGGATTTGCTGACTCCAGGCGGTGCCGTTCGATTCATTGAAGTAGATCGAGACCTCGTCGGGATTCGAGGACTGATGCATCTCGGCCGTCACCAGGTCCGGATCGCCATCGTTGTCCAGGTCGGCGGCCTTGAAGGTGTGGATGAAGGAAACCGACGGGTCGATTGAGTGCTCGACCCACGGTCCGGCGACCGGGTCCACCGCGTCGTACCAGGACAACCGCCCGGAGCTCTCGGACGGAGCCAGCACGACGTCGTTGTCGCCATTGCCGTCGATGTCGGCGATCGTCACGCCGACGTCCCCGGGCCAGTTCGAGTCGATCGTGTGCGAGGTCCAACTGGTCGGACTGACTTGCTCCTCCCAGCGTCCGTTCTGGGCGACGTCGAGATCGCCGTCGCCGTCGAGATCGCCGAGCGCGATCCCTTCTCCGGAGGCCGACGACACGGTCACCCGAGCCCAGGTATTGGGGCCGATCTGGCGCCAGAAGTAAGTTCCGTTACCGCCCTTGCGGCGAGTCACCACGTCGAGGTCGCCGTCGGGCTCGAGGTCTCCGACCTCGACGTCGTGGTTGTTGGCGCCGCCGGCGCCGATCGAGTGCTCGGTCCAGAAGGCGGTGCGCGGGTCGAGGCCGGGCCGCGGGTTCTCGTACCACTTGAGGGCGGCCGAATCCGGAATCACGACGTCGAGATCCCCGTCGCCGTCGACGTCGGCGGCCTGCATGTCGGTCGTCCACGACCCCGTGGCCCGGATCGCATGCTTCGTCCACGTCGGGTGCTCGTACCAGAACAGGCCGTCTCCGGCGGAGCTCGCCACGATCGCGTCGAGCTGGCCGTCGCCGTCGATGTCGCCGAGGGTCTTGCAGTGGGGATTGGTCGGATTCGAGGCGTCGATGGTCACGCGCTCGAAGGCGAGCTCGGCCGGAGACGGCCGAGCGGCAGCGATCGCGAAGACGGCGATCAGGGCAATGCGCCGAAGGGAGAGCTTGCCGGAAGCGATCATCGAAGAGACAGCCTCGCCGTTCGTCCCCTGAACCGCTATGAGAAGGGTAACGGCGGCAGATGACTGGGCGGAAACCGTTTCCGGGACGAGGCAAGCGGGGTGGGCCAGGACGCTCGAATTGACCTGGCCTGTAATCAGATAGACAATAAAGCATCTTTCGGACAAGGAGGGTGCCATGAAACGTCTCGCAGCAACAGGTCTCATCGGTGTGATGCTTGTGTTCCTCATTTGTCCAGGCGTGCCCGTCCTGGCGCAGGACGACACCGGCCAGGCAGCCGATGAGGAGGCGCCTGACGACGAGTCGGCAGACGAGCAGGCCGCCGGGCAGCCGTTCGAGGAGGCGATTGTCGTCACCGGGACCCGCAAGGTAGGCCTCGTGCCCACCGAGACCCTTTCGCCCATCGACGTCATGCCCAGCGAAGCGATTTCCGAGCAAGCAAGCTTCGATCTGACCGACGGCATCAGCCGGATCGCACCCTCTTTCAACACCCAGCGCTTCCCGATAGCCGACGGCACGGCGTTCATTCGCCCGGTAAGCCTGCGCAACCTCTCGCCCGACCACACCCTGGTGTTGGTCAACGGAACGAGGCGTCATCGGTCGGCGCTGGTCAACCTGCAGCTGGCGCCGCTCGGAACGGTCAATCAAGGCTCGCAGGCGGTGGATTTCTCAACCTTGCCGGCGGCCGCCATCGAGAGGATCGAGGTTTTGCGTGACGGTGCCTCAGCGCAGTACGGATCGGATGCGATTGCCGGTGTGGTCAACGTGATCCTCAAAGACGCCGCCGAGGGGGTTTCCATCTCGCTTCAGACCGGCGAGTACTTCGAAGGCGACGGCGCCCGAACCACGGTGGGTGTGAACGCGGGCTTTCCCCTGGGCGCCGACGGATTCCTGAATGCGACCTTCGAGAACTCGACGTCGGAGACGACCTCGCGCGGCGTCGCGCGCCCCGACGCGGCCTTCGTGGCCAGCATCGTCGGAGCGGCACAGACACCTCTCAACGGCCTCGGCCAACGCTGGGGTGACCCCGACGTGGATGTTTCGAAGTTCTTCCTCAACGCCGGGAAGGAAGTCAACGACAGCGTCGACGTCTACTCCCACGTCAGTTACGCTGAGAACGAGACTCTCTCGGACTTCTTCTATCGCGGTCCGGTATTGGACCCCGTGCATGAGTTCGATGCGCGCACGACCCTACAGGCGGATGGTAATGGTGATTTCCTACCCGATCCCGCGCCTCAGTCGTTGATCGATGAGATCCTGGCGGCGGGATTGAACCCGTCCGACTATCTGGTGGCTGATGCATCGAGTCCGAGCGGCTTCGTGCTGCGAAACCCGGCGTTCGCTCTGTTCCCCGGAGGCTACAACCCGAACTTCGGGGCCGACCTCACCGACTTCGGATTGGTGTTCGGCGTCAAGGGCACGACGGCCGGCGATTTGTTCTGGGACGCTCGGGTCCGGCTCGGAGAGAGCGAGGTCAAGTACGTCATCTCGGAAACCATCAATCCGAGCCTCGGTGGTCTGTCGCCGACCTCGTTCAATCCCGGCACCTTGACGCAGGAAGAGACCAGCTTCAACGTGGATTTCGTCAAGCCTCTCGACGTGGGCTCTCTGGCGTCGCCGCTAAACTTGGCCTTCGGCGTCGAATTCCGGGATGAGACCTACAAGATCGGCGCGGGAGATCAGGCCTCGATCGAGGCCGGTCCTACGGCGGCGATTTTCGGCGTCGGCTCCGACGGTTTTCAGGGCTTTCCTCGCGAGTCGGCCGGGAGCTTCGGCAGCGAGAGCTACGCCGGCTATCTGGATCTGGAAGCCGACTTCACCGACCGCTTCTCGGGCGGTCTCGCCCTGCGATTCGAGGATTACGATGCCTTCGGTTCGACCTTCGACTGGAAGATCTCCGGACGCCTCGATGTCACGGACAAGTTCGCTCTGCGTGGGACCGCCAACACGGGTTTCCGGGCGCCGACACCGGGGCAGGTCAACACCCTGAACGTCACCACCAGTGCCGACGCCAGCGGCAATCTGATTCCCAGCGGCGTTTATCCCGTCAATCATCCGGTCGCGCTGGCGTTGGGCTCGATCCCGCTGGTGCCGGAGGAGTCGACCAGCTTTACCGTCGGTTTCGTGGCCTCGCTGTCTGCCACTACCAGTTTCACGGTGGATTACTACGACATCTCCATCGACGACCGCCTGGCGCTTCAGAACAACACCGTCAGCGCGGCGGACATTCCGGTGCTGACGGCCGCCGGTGTCACCAACGCGAACCTGCTCTTGGGCAGCATCGCCAACTTCTTCAGCAACGCCTATGACTCCGACATCACCGGCATCGACCTGGCGCTCACCAGTAATTTCGCAGTGGGCTCGGGCCTGCTTACCCTCGATGTTCGTCACAACAACAATGAGCAAAAGGTTTCGGGCGTCGCGCCGGGCACGATCAACGTCTCTCGTGTCTTCGACCTGGAGAATCAAGTGCCCGAGCAGAGGTCGAACCTGACCGTGAGCTACGACAGCGGGGTGCTCTTCAGTGGTTACGTCCGCGCCAACCGCTATGGCAGCTGGAAATCCACCGGCGGGCTGTTCAGCCCCGGCGACGCCAGCGATGCATCGTCCTACGGTTCGGAGACCCTGGTCGACATCGAGGCCCGATTCGGCTTTGAACGCTTCGCGGTTGCCATCGGAGGCGAGAACGTATTCGATACGCTGCCCGACAACGAGCAGGATGGAGTCCTACAGTTCCTGGGGGTCGTCGGCTCGCTGACGTCGCCGTTCGGCTTCAACGGCGGCTACTGGTACGCGCGGCTGTCGGTGGACTTCTAGACCAAAGAACGTCGGGCACGGAGGCCCGACGCTGCCGGCCTAGGGGGGTGGCTCGTTCCTGGGTTGCGTCGCACCTCCGTGTGCGCCGCTAGTGCCGGCAGCCGTGGCGCTCGGCGCGTTCCTCCATCCAGGTGGCGGTCGAGGGATGGATCGTGTCTCCGCCTTCGAGCTCCCAGAAAAACGGCGTTCGCTCGACCTGATCGGGCCAGACCTGATTCATGGTCGCGGCCTCGAACAACCTTCCGTTGACCATGGTCGCGTGGACAAACTCCGCTTTCTCGATGTCCTCTAGCGGGTTGCCGTCGATGACAACCAGATCCGCCAGCTTGCCGGGCTCGAGCGAGCCGATGTCGTCGATCATTCCGAGCGCGGTCGCGCCGCTCGCGGTTGCCGCTCGGAGCGCCTCCCAGGGGGTGAAACCGCCCTGGACCAGCATCCGCATCTCCCAGTGCGTGGCCAGGCCCTCGCGCTGGCCGTGGGCTCCGGTGTTGACCGGCACCCCCAAGCGCATCAGGTCCTTGGCCGATGAAGCCACGTGGACATGGTTGTAGTGATCATCGGGCGCCTTCTGGCGGCGAATCGCGCGCGGCTCGACGCGGGAGCGAGGCGTGTAGCGCATCAGGCGCTCGTTTTGCCAGACATTGTCGCGATCGTAGAACCAGCGCTCGCCCTCCATGCCGCCGAAGGAGACCACCAGGGTCGGCGTATAGCCGGTGCCGGCTTGAGACCAGAGCTGGAGCACGTCGTCGTAGATCTTCTTGACCGTCATCGAATGCTCGATGGTGGTGTGACCGTCGACGATCTCGGTCATGTTGTGCTGGAACTTCATGCCGCCTTCGATCACCACCATGACGTCGAGCTCGTTGCCGGCGGCGATCAGCTGCTGGCGCGAGTCGCGCCTGGGAAGCTGGTAACTCTTGACCGAGATCGCGCCGACGTCCTTCATTCGCTGAATATGGAACCTGGCGTCCTCGAGGGAGTCGACGTCGACGTGATAGCCGTTGCCTTTGGCGCCGTAGAGGATCGTGCCGGTCGAGAAGACCCTGGGCGCGACGATCCTGCCAGCCTTCTGGAGCTCGGCCGCGGCGAACACCTCATAGGTGTCGTTCGAGGGATCATGGATCGTGGTGACGCCGAAGGCGAGGTTCGAGAACTGCATCCAGTTCTGCTCGGGGATGATCTGCGAGCGCCCGAACCCGCCGTGGGCGTGGGCGTCGAGAAGACCGGGGATGATGGTCTTGCCCGAGACGTCGACAATGTGAGCATCTTCTTCGATGTGCATCTCATCGAGCTTTCCGACTTCGACGATGCGGTTGCCACGGACGACGACCGTGCCGTCTTCGATCACTTCCCGGGCACCGGACATGGCGTCGCGCATCGTGACAAGGCGCGCGCCGACGAGCGCGATGTAGGTGTCGGGCTCGTCGTGCTCGACCTCGAAACCGAGATCGACACCCTCTTCCAGAGGCTCTGGAAGCTCGTCGGGCGAGCCCGAGACGAACGCGAACGCCTCGTTCAGACTCCTCCGGTAGAGGACTGGGCCGCGGCTCCAGGTGAGGGTGTCGGCGTCCTCCCATGCGAGAAAATCCCCGGCGCGACCGGAGAGCGTCGACACCGGGATCGATTTTGTGTCCTTGCCGAGGTCGACCGCTTTGCCGGTCAGGGCGAACGGCGCTACGTGCGCTCGATAGTCCTCGACGAACGCCACCCACTTGCCGTCAGGTGAAACCGCCAGCTCGACCATTTTGGAGCCCGTGACGTGCGTGCGCTCGTCGTCACCGGCGAGATTGACGCTCTTCAAGACGTAGCCGCTCTCCTCGCCCGAGACGAGCAGGAAGATGCGCTTGCCGTCGGGTGAGAAGCTGGGCTCGACGCCAGAATCGGTGACCTTGGCCGGGTCGCCTCCCGCAGCGGGTACGGTGTAGATCCCCGGTTCGAGCGACCACATCGGCGAGAGCAGATAGCCGCCGCCGACCTGGCGAAAGACGACGGTCCGGCCGTCGGGCGAGAACGCCGGCTCGAGATAGTTGCCCGGGCGGCTGGTGAGAGCGCGACCGGTGCCGCCCGAAGCCGAGACGATCCGCACGCTCCCTTGAGAGTCGTCGTCCCAAGTCGTGTAGACGACCGAGCGTCCGTCGGCCGAAAACGCCGGGAACATCTCGAAATGGTCGCTCTGGCTGGTCAGGCGCTTGGCCTTGCCGTCGGGGAGTGTCTTCGTCCACAAAACACCGAGCGCCTGGAAGACGACGCTCTTGCCGTCGGGCGGCACCACCGGCCAGCGCGGCATCTTGATGCGAAAGCTCTCGGAGGCGACCTCGACCGGGCGCCGAAGGGTCGCCTGAACTTTCATTTCTTTCTTGACCCGCACCGGGATGTCGGTCACCGTGCGAGTTTCAGCGTCGATCGAGTGAAAGCCGCCTCCCGACCAGAAGACGATCGAGCCGGAGTCGGGCGTCCAGGCGATTGACGGCGCGTTGCCTTCGGTGCCCGAAGTCTCCTGCAGATCTCTTTCGAAGTTGTCGTAGAGAGCCCATTCCTTGCCGGAGTCGAGGTCCTTGAGATAGATCGCCGACTGCAGCCCCGGCAGGCGCTTGATGAAGGCGAGGTGCTTGCCGTCGGGCGATGGCGTCGGCCGGATGGCGCCGCCCGGGCCGGTGACGAAGCTCGAGGTCTCGCCCTTGGTCAAGTCGTAGCGCTGAATGGCGAAGATCTCGCCGGTCGAGTCCTTGCCGTATTGCCAGACACGGCCCGGCGTCACATCTTGAGAAAAGTAGACGTACTTGCCGTCGAGCGAGAACGCCGGCTCGGCCTGGTTCTTCTGGTCGTCGTCACCGTGTGGTCGCTCGGTGAGTTGGAGGCCTTCTCCCTCGTGGCCGGCGTGGAACATCCAGATCTCGCCGGCGCCGATCGACCGGGTCGACATGAAGGTCTTCTTCGCCACCAGAAACCTGCCGTCGGGACTCCAGGCAGGGTTGTGAACGATGTTGGCCTTCTCGGCGGTGACCGCGCGCGGATCGGAGCCGTCGGCGTTCATCGTCCAGAGGTTGTCGCCGCCGGCACGGTCCGAGACGAACGCGATCCGTGAGCCGTCGGGGCTGTAGCGGGGTTGATAGTTCCACTCAATGCCGGAGGTGAGAGCCTTCGCATCTCCGCCGCCGACCGGCACGGTGAAGATGTCTCCGAGCATGTCGAAGACGAGGGTCTTGCCATCGGGCGAGACATCCACGTTCGACCAGGTGGTCTCGGTGGTGTTGATCGAGATGGTTCGCCACTCGCCGGGGGGCTCGCCCACCTTCCACTTTTCGGAATCCGCGTCTTCGTCGGCGACGGCGGCGAACGGGGCAAGGGAGATGAAGAAAAGAGCGATGACGGCGAAAACGAAACGGTGCTTCATAGAGCGAATCTCCTGATCGGCTGTGAAGGTGCGCCTCGCGACGAGGCCGGCCGATCCTACCTTGGGGACACGATTCGTTCGCGTCCCGGGAAATGAAGCGGTCGACGCCCCTGTCCACCGATCCTTCGGATCGTAGCGGTCGACCTTGTGTCGACCTTCTTCCTCCGGATTAGTAGCGGTCGACGTCTCTGTCGACCGTCTTTCTCTCAGGCCTCGAGCAACCGCCCGACGAGCTCCTTGACCAGCTTGGCTGCGGCCGCGGCGGTGATCTCGCCGACGTCGCGCTCGGGGTTGAGCTCGACGACGTCGGCGCCGACCAACCCAGGGATCTTCCACACGATCTCGAGCACTTCACGCGTGCTCAGACCCCCGGCCTCCGGGTGGGCCACGCCGGGCGCGAAGGCCGGATCGAGACCGTCGAGGTCGATCGAGAGATAGGTCGGCGCTTCGAGCGCGAGCGCTTCGGTTTCGAGCCACGCGGCCCGCGGCACGATCTCGACCCCGAACCGTTCGGCCTGCTCGAGCTGGTGGCCGGTCGCGGTGCGAATGCCGATCTGAACCAGGCGTCGGGCGAGTCCGTCCTCCATGATCCGGGCGAACGGGCAGGCGTGCGAGTAGCGGTCGCCGTCGAAACTCTCGTAGAGGTCGGGATGGGCGTCGATCTGGACCACGGTCAGCGGCGTGCCGCGGGCGCGAAAGGCGGAGCCGTAGGCCCGCAGGATCGGATAGCTGACGCTGTGATCGCCGCCGAGCGAGACAACGCGGGCACCCTCGGAGAGCTGCTCGGTCACCGCGCGCTCGATCGCACGACGGGTCTCGGCGCCTCCGGCGAGCTCCAGATCGCCGAGATCCTCGAAGCTCTTCGCCCCACCGAGGTCTCGCCCGGTCTCGGTGGTGAGATTCGAGGACTCCGACCGAAGCGCTGCGCGAATCGCCGCCGGCCCTTCGGCCGCGCCGCGCGCGAAGCTCGACGCCTCGTCGGTGGGCAAGCCGAGAAGGCACACGGAAAACGTTGCAGGCATTGGTCGCGCGAAGTCTACCTCCCACCTGCCGGGGTGGCGCGAGGGCTCGCGCGGCCGAGGTAGGCTGATGACATCGGAAACTCGCTCAAAAAAGGAGGGCACGATGCCGACATTCGTTCTGATGACCCGCTTACAGCCCGAGCAGATGAGGGATGTGGATGCGCGCACGAGATCCGGCAAGGAGTGGCTTGAGAAGGTCAACAAGGCCTGTCCGGAGGTGGAGTGGGTCGCTTCCTATGCCCTCCTGGGTCCCTACGACTTCATGAACATCTATGAAGCTCCGGACGTCGAGACGGCGCACAAGGTCTCGATGATCTCGCGCGCCGAGGGAGCGCTATCGGCCGAGAGCTGGGAGGCTCTTCACTACGATCGCTATCTCGACATCATGGAAGAGGTGACCTAGGCGAGGCCCGCAGGGCTGCGAACGATGAAGAGGATCCCGACCATCAAGAGCGTCATGACGCCGTTTCCGTACTCGATTGGCCTGGATCGGCCGCTTGCGGAGGCGCTCGAGATGATGCGAGAGCACGGCTTTCGGCATCTGCCGGTGGTCGACGGGAGCAAGCTCGTCGGGGTCCTGAGTGAGAGGCTGCTGGGAGAGATCGCCGAGCGGGCGCGCACCTCGACCGGTCCACTGCGCGTTCGGGACGCCCCGATGGCGAAGGCCTACGTAGCGAGTCTCGACGAGAGGCTCGACAACGTGGTCCTCGCGATGGCGGATCGCCACCTCGGCTCGGCGCTCGTGGTCAGAAACAGGCAGGTGGTTGGGATCTTCACGTCCACCGATGCCTGCCGGTATCTGGGAGAGATTCTGCGATCCGAGTTTCCGGTCGGCGGTGACGACGTCGCTTAGGAGCACGACGGCCCGCCCGAAGCGGTAATATCCGCCGGCGAGATGAGGTCCCGAGATTCGAGAATCCGCTGGCTGGCGGGTGCCTGCGTGATGCTTGCCTTCGGGGGCCTGGGGCTGATGGCTTGCCGGAAGCCGAGCCGGGTCGACCGCCTCTTTCTGGTCACCGTCGATACCCTGCGGGCCGATCATCTGGGCTCGTTCGGGCATCCTCTGGACCCGGCGCCGTTCATCGATCGCCTCGCGCGAGAGGGACTCTCCTTTCATCGGGCCTACGCCCACGCCGCGGCGACCGGTCCCTCGCACAGCTCGATCTTCACGTCGCTCTATCCCATCCAGCACGGCGTCGAGGCCAATGGCAGGAAGCTCGACGGGTCGTTTGTGACCCTGGCCGAGGCGCTCTCGGCGGCCGGCTACCGGACCGCAGCCTTCGTCAGCACCAACGCCCATTTCAAATGGGGCGGGATGAACCAGGGCTTCGAGGTTTACGACGAGCAGCCCGAGCCGGCCGCCGGTACCGGCCGCGGGGGTCGCAAGCGCTACCGGCGCGCGAACCAGACCGTGGACGCGACCCTGTCGTGGCTCGAGACCGTCGATCCGTCCGAGAAGCTCTTTGTCTGGGTTCACCTCTTCGATCCGCACGCGCGTCTGCGGCCGCCGCCGGAGCACTTCGAAGAGATCAAACGCCAAGCTCAAGAGATGGGTATGTCGGCGCTGATCGAAGCTCTTCAACCGGGCCACCGCAAGATCGCGCTCTCCGGGAACCGGGCCCGAGTGCTGAAATACGACGCCGAGATCCGATTCGTCGATACCGAGCTCGCGCGTTTGTTCGAAGCCGTCTCGGCGACCGAGTCCAGGGATCTCTGGGTCCTGACCTCGGATCACGGTCAGGGGCTCGGCACCCACGGCATCCGGGGCCACGCCAAGCACGTCTACAACGAGCAGCTTCGCGTGCCGTTGATCTTCTACTCCAACACCGGCGAGATCGTCTCCAAAGTGGTCGAGGACGTTCTGGTCGAGCACGTCGACATCGCTCCGACCCTGGCCGACTGGATGGGCTTTGACTTCGAGGACCAGGTCGCTCCGATCCAGGGTGAATCGCTTGCTGGATTTCTGAGTGGCGGGTCACCGAAACGCGCCAAGCGGTTCGGCTACGGTCAGAGCAGCCGGTACGAAAAACCCAAGCGCCGCAAGCTGCGTAACTACGAGCCTCCCAAGTACGCGATTCAAGATCTGCGGATGAAGTTCATCTTGAACGCGGCCGGTGACGATGAGCTCTTTGATCTGACCGATGATCCCTACGAGCAGAAAAATCTGGCCGGCAACCCACGCCTACGCGCCGAACAGCGCGAGCTCGAAGAAGCGCTCGCGAGCTGGCTCGAAGATCTCGCCACCGGCCGCGAGGCCGAGGCGGTCGCTCCGGAAGCGATCGAACGCTTGAGGGCGCTCGGCTACCTGCAGTAGCGAGCTTTTGCTTTAGCCGGGGATTCTGATCGCTTTCTTGCCAACCGCTACGTTGTTGTCTCGGCGCAGATCGTAGTTGGCCTTGGCGTCGTCGACCACGGCGGCGAGGTAGTACCGGCCGGGTTCGAGGTTCGCGGGAAGCCGGGTCTTCAACCGGAGGGTCTTGCGCTCTCCGGAGCCCAGCGCCGGCAGGGTCGCTTCACCGATCCAGATCGCTTCGCGAGTGAGTCCCCTCACCTGGGTGAGGTAGACGCTGAGCTGAGTCGTCCGCGACCGCTCGGAGCTTCTATTACGGATCTTGATGACCGACCGGAGCCTGTCGGCCGCAAGGGTGGTCGGCGACTTCGCCTTGACGCGCACCGCCTCGAGATCGACGATCTTCGGTGAGGTGAGGATGGTCTCGAGGATCGGGGCTGTTTCTTCTATGTCGATGTCGCCGCCGGCTGGAACATCGGCGGAAAACACGACCACGAGCTCCTGGCCCGGCAGCACCATGATCGCCTGACCGCCGTAGCCGCTGGCCGAGTAGCCGCGCAGATGGTGCAAGCGAGGATCCGCGAAGGTGAGCTCGAAGAACGCCGGCCCATACGTCCACCACATGTAGCCGTAGCCGCGTCCGGGAATCCCCGTGGTTGAATGGGTCTGGACGCTCTCTTCGATCCAGTCCGGGGGGAGGATCTGTCGATCGCCCCAACGCCCGTTCTGCAGCAGGAGCTGCCCTAAGCGAGCCCGATCGCGGGGGGACATCCTGAAGGTGTAGCAGGGGTGCTCCGAAAGGACCACCTCATAGAAGTACTCGCACGAGCTCGGAACGAAGTCCTGCATGCCGATCTTGCGTGCGATCCTCGAGTTGAACTCCTCGAAGATGTCGCGCCCGGTCTGCTCGCGGAAGATGGTCCCGAGGGCGTTGAAGTCCCAGTTGTTGTAGTACCAGAATGTTCCGGGGAGATGTGATCCACGCGCCGGGCGGGCGTCTTTCATCGACTGCGCTTCGCAGGCGGCTTCGATGTAGATACCCGAGCGGGCTCGGAGCAGGTCGACCACGCGCGCCTGTTTCTCGGTGGCGGTGAGAGGCACGAGGTCGTCGATGCCGAGATCGGTCAGGGTGGCGTGGAGGTCGAGGTTGCCCTTGTCGACATGAATGCCGTAGAGGGCGCTCAGAAAGCTCTTACGCATCGAGTGGCACCAATAGGGATAAGTCTCGCTGCCGAAGGATGCCAGCACCCTGCCCTTGTAGACCAGAAAGAACGACGCGACCGGGGCGTCCGGCAGGGCTTGCCAGGCGCGCTCGGCGGCGGCGACGGCCTGGGAGGAAAAGCCCGCTTCTTCGGGCGAGCTCCAGCGGGGCCAGTCCTGGCCGGTCGCGGCGAAGCTGACCGCCAATAGAAAGGCCAGAAAAGCGAAAGTAGGGCGCATTGGGCGCTCGTTCATACCTGTCTCCTTTCCTCGTAACGCGAGGTTCGAGACAGAACTCCGCATTCGGCCACGCCAGGCGGTTTGAAAGGGCGGACAGGCCGATTGCGGGCTTCCGGAGAAAACGGCGCGTTTCTCCATGAAGGCCAATCGCCGAGGCGACCCGTTCGACAAGAGAAATAAAGGAGGAATCAAGATGCAATCCGTTCGAATCGACACGATCCGCTGGTGTCTGCTGGTCTTGCTGGCGTTGGCAACGGCGCTCGGGGCTCTGGTCGAGCCCGCGGAGGCGGCCCGGCCACCGGTCGGCCGCGTCTACTACACCGTCGCCATGGGTCTGGAGACCGGCTACGACACCAAGACCCAGTGCTTCGAGTTTCACCGGGACAAGCTCTGCACGCTCGATGGGCTGATTTGTGGCTCGTGGGCTCCGACCGAGGGCATCCACCGCGAGATGGGGCTGTCCTTCGATCTGACCACCCTCGCCGGGGGGGACCTGATGGCGCTCGAGGGGCTCGGCCGCCTCGATACGCGCGGTCCGAAGAGCGCGCTCGCCGGCACCGGCCGATTCAGTCCGGTCGACGGCGAGGACTCGGAAGCCAACTTCTCGTTCGCGGCTCGAGAGGTCACCAGGGCCGAGTGCCTGGATCTCCTCGAAGAAGCGCCGGGCGGAGGTGATGGCGCTCACGTCGACGGCTCGGGCAACCTGGTGACCGAAGAGCGGCCCGTGAGTGAGTTCCACGGTCTCGTCGCGACCGGAGTCGGACGGATCGAGATCCGGCGCGGCGCCACCGAGTCGCTGCGCATCACCGCCGACGACAACATTCTGCCGATCCTGACCTCGGAGGTTCGCAACGGCCGCCTGCACCTGGGCTCCGATGGAACGTTCACCAGCCACGACGGCCCTCGTTACGAGATCACCGTGCGCGACTTGGACGAGCTGACGCTGGCCGGAGTGATGGCCGTCGAAGCCACCGGGATCGACACCGAGCTCTTCAAGGTCAATATCAGCGGCGTTAGCGTCGCGACCGTCTCGGGCCGCGCAGATCGCCAGAAGGTGACCGTCGCCGGGGTCAGCCGCTATGACGCGCGAGACCTTGTGAGCCGAACCGTCGACGTCGATGTCACCGGTCCGAGCTCGGCGGTCGTTCGCGCAAGCGGCGCACTCAGGGGCAGCGCCATTGGCGGCGCCACGATCGAGTACATCGGCAACCCGACGATCAACGTCAAGGTCGACTTGCTGTCCAAGCTCCGCAAGATCGGCTGACAACCGGAACAAGGAGACGAAAATGAGAGAACAAAGGAACTGGAAAGTCATGGTCGTAGCGAGCTGTTTCGTGCTCGCGGTAGCGGTTCTCACCACCGCGCAGGAGGCCGGCGCTGCCAAGGCGCCGGTGGGCAAGACCTACTTTGTGGTGTCACTCGGCGTCGCGACCGACGAGGGCGAGGCCTACGAGATCAGCGCCGGCTGCGTCCGCTTTGATCGGTCGGAGATCTGTGAGACGGACGGTGACTGCGGAAGGTGGTGGCGGATCAAGGAGGAGAGGAAGGCGAACAAGCAGTGGGCTGTCGGCTTCGAGTTCAACCTCATCGACGATGAGACCGGTTTGCCGGTGAAGATCGAAGGCACCGGGCGAATCGACTCTCGCGGTCCGAGAAGCTCGATCGCGGGAGCCGCTCATGGCATGGAGCCGAGCTCAGACGTAATGATCAACTTCGCTCTCGCCGGTCGCGCGGTCGGTGAGCTTCGGTGCGAGCAGTTGGTGGCCGACTTCGAAGCGGCTCGGCAATAACAGATGACCAGGAGGAGAATTGTGATGACCAGCAGGAAGTCTCGAGAAAGAACTCGCTGTCGGCAGGTAGGTGTGCTGTTGGTCGCGGTTGCCCTGGCCTTCGCGGCAGGTGCGCCGGCTGCGACCGAGCCGGGTTGGCAGATCCGCTTCTACGCCGCCGCCATCGATATGGACGACGGTCCTGGCGAGCCCAACCGGACCGGCGGCGTGGGCTTTGACCTCGACGTCGGCGCCGGCCTGGGCTTCAACGCCGAGTACCGGTTCACGCCGCGGTTCGGGCTCGATCTGGGAATCCTGAGCGGGGCGGGAGTCGACGTGGAAACCGGCGCGAGCTGGGACGGAAGTTACGGCTGGATCGGCAATGACACTGTGACCTTCACACCGCTGACCGCGGGTCTCGACATCCACCTGACGCCCGACGCCCGGGTCGATTTCTATGCCTGTCCGATGGTGGCGTTGGTTCAATACGGCAGCCTGGCGGTTCGCAATGGGCCGACCGGAGTCAGGACGCACTGGAATTTCGACGAAGACTTCGCTGTCGGCGCCGCGCTGGGTGTCGGCGTGCCCTTTGGTCGCGACCGCTGGTCGTTTCAGGCCAGCCTTTCCTACCTCGAGAGCGACATCGACGGGAGCAGCAGCGACGGCCGGAGGTTCGCGGGCGGCTACGACTCGACGATCTTCGGCTTCGGATTCGGCTACCGTTTCGGGCAGCGCTCCGGATAGGCCCCGGGTCCGGCCTGGTTACGCGAGTCGCTGGCGTAGCCAGGCCCGGGCCGCGGCCCAGTCCGCTTCGACGGTTCGTTTGGACAGACCCAGCTGCTCGGCGACCTCCTCGACGGTCAGGCCGCCGAAAAAACGCTGCTCCACGATCAGCGCCTGCCGAGGTTTCTCGGCCGCCAGCTCTTCCAGGGCGGCGTCGAGGCTCAGCAGCTCGTCGAGACCGAGATCGTGGCCTCCGTCGGGAGTCAGGCCTTCGAGCAAGGTCACCTTCTGGACGTCACCGCCGCGCTTCGAACGAGCATGAGCGCGGGCATGGTCGATCAGAAGCCGACGCATCATCTTGGCTCCGACGGCGAAAAAGTGGGTGCGCCCGGCCCAGTCGACCCGGCTCTGCTCGGCGAGACGCAGGTAGGCCTCGTGGACCAGCGCCGTGGGTTGCAGGGTGTGGCCGGGCCGCTCGCGGGCGAGGAATCCTCGGGCCAGGCGCCGCAGCTCGTTGTAGACCAAGGGCAGAAGTTCGTCGGCGGAGGGGTGGGTGCTCGCTCCGTCAGCGCCTCTCCGGGCCTCGGCAGAGTCGTCTCGCAAGAGCTCGGCACCGGTCTGAGTGAGTACCGCCGCCGAGTGCTCCGGCGCCCGGCCTTCTGGTAGCAGCCGCTCCAAGCGCGACCGCAGCTCGGCCGCGGTCGCGACTCGCCGCAGCCGGTCCTTCTCCAGACAGGAGAGGATGATGCCAGCGAGGGTGGCAGAGAGGTCGGCGACGATATCGCGAGGGTCGGGCGGCGGCTGGCTACGATGAAGCTGCAGAAGCTCACCGGCGCTTTCGCCGCGAAACGGGCACCTTCCCGTGGCCATCTCGAACAGCACGACGCCCAGGGAATAGAGATCGGATCGTCCGTCCAGCGTCTCGAGGCGAGCCTGCTCGGGAGACACGTAGTTCGGCGTGCCGAGAAACACGCCGGCGGTGGTGACCCCCGGCCCTTCGAGCAGCCGAGCCAGTCCGAAGTCGGTCAGGAGGGGCTCGCCACTCTTGTCGAGGAGGACGTTCTGCGGCTTGATGTCGCGATGGAGGACGTTATGAGTGTGGGCGGCGTCTAGAGCGGACGCCAGACGGGCGCCTACGAAGGCGACCCGGTCCTCCGGCAATGGCGCTTCCCCGGATATCTCCTCGGCGAGGGTGCGTCCCTCGACCCACTGCATGGTCAGGTAGGCTCGATTTTGAAACTCGCCCAGGTGGTAGAGCCGCAAGATATTGGGATGGCCGAGGTTGCGGGAAAGGAGAATTTCCTGGCGGAAACGCTCGAGCACAAGACGGTTGCCGGCGTACTCCTGGCGCAGCAGCTTGATCGCGATCCGGGTCTCGAGGAGCCGATCGCGGGCCTCGTAGACGACTCCGGTGGCGCCTTCGCCGACCTTGCGCTGGAGCTCGTAGCGGCCGTCGAGCACCGAGGGCTGTGCCGGCCAGAGCAGGGTCGACACCCGGCTGGGGTCCGCAGTGGCGAGGTTCGAGCCGTCCCCTCCGGCGGGGCCTCCCAGGCTCGTGCCTCTGGGCTTGAGATCGGTCAGCCAGCGGCGGAAGAAGTAGTTGGCCAGGATCACGCGGCGGTCTTCGTTGCGACTGATGAACCCGAGATTGCCGAGGTTCTGGAGCGCGCTCTGGAGGGGCGCGGCGTCGAGCGCCAGATCCGCCTCGAGCGAGGCGCTGGCTGCTGATTGGTCACGGGCGACGGCTCGGAGGATGTCGCGTTCGACCTCACTGAGCATGTCGAAGTCGACCGAGAAGAAGTAGCTGACCATCTGATCGGCCGCGACCTCCTCGATCGCTTGGTCGAGATCGCCGGTTTCGAGCGACCGCTTGGCGACGAGCTGGAGCAGATAGGGGTGATTGTCGCAGCGCGCACACAGGCGCTCGACGTCCTCGGCCTCGAAGCGGGGGCGCGCTTCGACGGGAAGTTGCTCCTGGCGAACCAGCGCGCGCGCGTCGTCGCTCGACAGGACCTTGATAAAGAGCGGCGGGCTGAAGCCGTGTAGAAACGGCGACGTGTCACCGCGCTGATCGGCGAGCGCCCACAACCGGATGGTCGATGCGAGGATCGAGCGCACGTCTTGCGAAGAGAGCATCGCGTGGCGCAGCTTGCGCAAGAGAGCCGGGTCCTTCTGGTCGAGCCCGATCAGCTCTTCGACCTCGTCACAGAGCAGGAGGAGCTTGAAGCCGCGGGCGCGGAGCGTGCGCCGCAAACGGGCCATAGAAGTAAAGAGGTCGTCGGACAAGAACTCGGCGGCGGTCAGGCCGAAAGCGTCGAGCCGGTCCTCGGTATCCAGGAGCGCCTCGGCGAAACCGGTGTGAAGCTCTTCCGGCTCGTCGGCTCCCTGCAGGTCCCAGAACAGCGGCAGGTAGCGAGCTGGCGATTCGGCGGCGCTCAGGCGCTCGAGCTGCTTCAGGAGCGAGGTCTTGCCGACGCGGCGGGTGCCCAGCACCCAGAGCGCGTCGCGCGGTCCGTTCAGGGCCTCGTCGATGAGGCGGCGACGACCGTAGAAGCGTTCCCCTCGGACCCACTGGCCGATGACGAAAGGAACCGAAATCATGTGGCGCCTCGGCTGTCCGGATCGCCGATTTCCTCGACGTCGGCCACCGAGATGGAGCTGCGCTTCAGCTCATAGGCGCGACTGATCAGCTTCATGCACAGCCTCTGGATGCGGTAAGGGCGGCCTTCGGTGAGCTCGACGATGCGCTCGACGACATCGTCCTCGAGTTGAAAAACGCCGCGGATCGGCTCTTCGACCAGCTCTCGCGCATGCTCGGGCGTGAACGGCCCGACGTCGATCTCCTCGAAGAAGTTGTACCAGGGGCTGCCTTCGCGATCCCATTCGCGCTTGATCGCGACGCCCGAAACCACTGCCACGAGTTCCTCGGCGAAACTCTTCATGAACAGGCTCCGCAGCTTCTGGTTGACTTTGGGGTCGTAGTCGTTGAGTTCATCGACCTCATCGATCAAGAGCACCAGGCGAACGCGCTTGTCGGTGTGCGCGCGCAGGGTTTTGAGGATGGCGCGTAGATCGGCGACCAGATTGCGGTAGGAATACGCAGTCGAAAACGGCGCACTCGGCTCGAGCCCCCCGAGAGCCGGGGCCAGCTCGTCGAAGATCTCTTCTCCCAGGGTTGCGAAGAAATGCTCTTCACGAGTGCCCTGCAAGTCGATGTAGACCGGAAAGAACTCATAGGCAGGGTCTTCCAGGGCTTCGAGCCGTTTCTTGAGTTGGTGCTGGAGCGAAGTCTTGCCGATCCGGCGTTCGCCGTGAAGGAGCAGGCTGTTGTTGTGGAGCGTCTGGAGAATGCGCTCGAGAAGCTGTTCGCGGCCGAAGAAGAGCTTGCCGTCGAGGACCGGCGCGCCGGCCATGTAGGGATTGAAGCGGCGTCGGCGCAGACGGAGCCTGCGGCGCGCGCGCACGGTGAGAAGGGCACCCGCGGCCACCGCGAGTAGAGCGGCCAAGGCGCCGTAGAACCAAGCCGCGCGGAAGAACGGTTTCAAATAGACGACCGTGTACTCGGCGCTCGAAGTCAGAGTCTCGGCATCCATGGCGACCAGGCGAAGCGTGGTCACCCCGGGCTCGAGGCTGTGCGCGAGCTGGAACTCGGTGATGTAGAGATCACCCAGGGGCTGGCTTGAGGCCGAGACCGCCAGCGGATGATCGTCTGATGTAAGGAGTTCGACGGTGACCGCGGAATCGTCGATCACGACCCCGGTCAAGCGCAGTTTCGGGCGGCGCACGAGTTCGGCGAACCCGCCGTCTTCGAGCTCCTGGCGTCGGTCGGCGAATCGGATGGCGGGAGGAAAATTCTGCCGTGGGGAAGTCCCCAGTAGGCGCCGGTTAATCGCCCGGTAGGCGCGCGCGAGCTGGTCCAGAGCGGTCTCGTTGCCGGTGTCGATGGCCAGGACGCGGTTGGCGGACGCGAGGGAGTCTTCGAACTTCGCGGCGGCGAGCGCCGTTTCGGCTGCGGCCAGAAACTCGTTGACCGCTTCGCTTCTGAGGCGAAGCTGCTCCGCCTGCGCCTGTTGATCGAGTAGCGTCCTCTCGAGCGAGCGCACCTCACTGTTGGTCGGGTCGAGGGTGAGGAGAGGTTGGAGCTGCCCGAGCGCTTCCTCGATTCGGCCGGCATCGCGGAGCGTGACAACCTCGGCGAGACCCCGATCCACCGAGCGTGAGCGTTGCTCGCCCTGAAGCTCGGCCCGCAGCCGGCGCTCGGCCTGATCGAGAAGCGCGCGCGCCTCCGAGTTTTCCGCCAGGTCCAAAGCCTGCCGCAGCACGCTCGAGGCCTCGGCGAGACGATCCTTACCGAGCAGATCACGACCGCGACCGACCAGTCCGGACACGCGCTCTCGCTGCTCTTCCTGCGCTTGCTGATCCGCCAGCTCGGCTCGCAGGCGTTGCAGCACTCCCAGCGCGCTCTTGTCGTCGGGCGAAACCGCGAGCGCTTGTCCCAAGGCGGCGATGGCGCCTTCGGCGTCGCCCGCGCTCTCGAGCCGCGCGGCTTCGGCCAGGCCGTACTGGACCACGCGCTGGATCCGAGCGGCCTCTTCTTCGGCCCTTGATCTCTGCGCTTCGAGCGCCAGACTCCGATACCGTTCCAGCTCGGCGCGATCCGGCGCGGACTGAGCGATGGCCCCCAGCCGCTCTTCGGTCTCGAAGGCCTGGAGCGCGGCGTCGATCCGCCCGAGCTCGTAGTAGGCGATGCCGAGCTTCAGATACGGGAAGTAGGCGGTGAACTTCATTCCGTAGGTGCGTGCCCGCGCTCCGGGGTCACCCTTCTTTTCGAGTGCGTTGTTGAGCTCGTCGATGGCTGCCGACCACTTCGCCTCGGAGAGAGCCTTCTCGGCCGCGGCGTAGTGCTCGTACCAGAGGTCGGCGAAGACCGGATCGGCAAGGGTGAGGACCCCGGCCAGCATCAGAAGGCTCGATCCGATTGCAATGGACTGCCGGGCCTGTTTGAGCATGTTCTTGCGATCCGCGCCTTGCATCAGAAGCTGTAGATCGCCGAGAGAGAAGCCGTGTCCCTGCGCTCCGAGAGGTCCACGCCGAGATCGATCTGGAGCCTGTCGAGGGCTATGCCGAGACCGGCGGCCAGATGTATTTCGTTCGCACCCGGAACGGCTTCCGCTTGAGCGAACGGTCCGGGGTCTGACTGTTGCGCTGAGTGATCGGGATCGAGCCAGGCTCCTAGACGGGCGGCCACGACCGCGGAGCCGGCGAAGAAGGCGTATTCGGCGCCGAGATGAATCTCGTTCGTGTCGTCGACCGTGGTCAAGACCTGGGCTTCAAGAATCGCCGGCGCAAGAGCGGTGAGTGTAATCGCCAGGGTGAAGAAGTGAGCGTGGGGCCGAGGTGCCGTGGTGAATGACATCGAAGCCCTGACCTCAAAAACTGTAGATGGCCGAGAGCGACGCCGTGTCGATGCGCTCTGAGAGATCGAAACCCAGATCGATCTGGAGGCGCTCGAAGGCGATGCCGAACCCGCCGGTGAAATGCAGCTCGTCTTCGCCCGCGGGCAGGATCGCTGCAAGAAAAGATTCCTCCACTGGGTTCGCCTCGCTACGGATCTGGTGGTCCGGGTCGTGCCAGATGCCCAGGCGAACGGCGAGCAGCGAGGTGCCGGCGAAGAAGGCGTACTCGCCGCCGAGATGGAGCTCGTCCGCATCGTCTAGGACGTCCCCTTCGTCGCGCTGCTGGGGAAGAAGGCTCTCGAGGAAGGCGGAGTACTCGATCCGCCTCCACTCGAGCGCTCCGGTCCAGCGGCCGTCGCGGGACCGGTAGGCTGTTCCCAGAGCGTAAACTTCGGGAAACGAGTAGGTCACTTCGAAGCCGTCGACAAACCGGACGCCGGCCGGAAAATCGGTGTTTGCCGGGCCGGCCTCGAGGCCCAGCTGGTAGTTGAGATCGGCGCCCTGCCGGTACAGCCCGCCCAGGTTCCATTTCTCCGCCATCCGCCACAAGAACCCGGCGGTAAGGCTCCACTCGGGCCTGTCTGCCTCCAGCGAAACAACCTGCTGCAAGCGTTCGGGCAAGAAAGACGCCGCCGCGAAGCCGCTCTCGGCCGTGTCCTCGTCCGGGAGATAGTCCCAGCCGAGGAGGAGGATGCTGGGATCCAGATGGGACAGGCCGAGACCGAAGCTCAGCCGGTCACCGGCGCGGAACCCAAGTGCCAGCCCCCGGGTGAGAATCTCGAGGTCGATTCGGCTCGTTTGGATCTGGGACCGCAAGTCACCGGGGATTCCGGGCAGCGTGCCGAACAGCCCCTGCGTCTCGAGACCGAACTCGAAGTTCGCCAGCTGATGCCGGAAGAACGCCAACGCCCAACGCTTGCGAGGGTAGACGAGGGAAACGTAGGAGAGCCCGGTAAGGTCCGCTGCGGATACCGATCGCTGGGGCACTGCGACGGTGTCGATGCCCCGACCGGTGGGCTCTCCGGAGGCTCGGCCGCCGCTCGTGTAGGGCGTCGAGTAGCGCCAGGATCGTCCTTCGACGGAGACCTCGGGCTCGGCGATCTGGATGAGTCCGGCCGGATTGGCAAAGGCGGCGGTGGCGTCGTCGGCCAGGGCCACGAAGGCTCCGCCGAAGCCGAGGCTCCTTGCGCCGGGGTTCGAGAAGCTGAACTCCAGACTCGTGATGGCTTGCGCGCTCACTTCGGGCGATCCGATCACGCACATCAGACACACCACCAACGTGGCGCGCACTTTGCGAGCCCGAGGAGTCATGGCTGAATCGACCCTGGCAGGCGCCGGGCGCATCCTCAATACCCTCAGAGACGGGGACAAGCCCACCCCGGCCGGGTGGCCGGAGCGATTCGTCGAGTGTTCCAACCCGTTTGGCTCATCCGCGATAGGGGAACTTCTTGGACAGCTTCTTGGTGAGGCCGACGATGACGTCGTTGGCCGGACGGCGCCAGTCGGTCGCTCGGTGCACCTCGACCTTCCAGAGCATGTCGCCCTCGGGACAGCCAACCAGCTCGCTGTCGACATGGATGTCGTGGGTGCGGGTCAGCCCCGGAGGAATGAGCCAGTCGGTCTTGCCTTCGGTCGCTCGATGCATGACCTCGAGGCCGACCTCGGTGCCGTACGAAGCGAGATCGGACAGATAACGCTCCTTGACCACCCGGGTCCGGATCACCGCGTCCACTCCGAGAGTCTCGGCCAGCTCATCGGGCGGCAACGTCCAACTCTCGCGCACTCCGATCTGATTCTCGCTGAGGATGCGATTGGTGGTCTGGACCGGCTGGATGCGCACCAGGATCGGTTGCTTGCGAGTGGCGCTCGAGCGATCCAGGAGCCGGTTGTAGAAGGCGTGCTGAAACGCTAGGCTCTCGGCTTCTTCGATGGCCAGGATCTGGCGCGGGCCGACGTCGGCGGGAAGGTTGCCGGTGAAGATCATCTCGAACGGCAGCACGGCGATCGTTTCACGCGCCGCCTCACGTTCGGCCAGTCGGGGTGACTCGTAGTGGACCGCGGTGCAGGCGGAGAGAATCACCGTCAGGATGAGCAGTCGCTGGGTTTTCATGGCGTCCTCCTTTGCGGGAGTCAAGAGGGCCCGCTTCACCTTGTAACGCGACATTGCGAGTCAATTACCGCAGTCTTATTTGCCCACCCCCTGGGACGGCGCGAGACGCCTACCCAGGCAGTGGTTGCGCTGCAACGCCGGCCGCGTACCAATGGGCCCATGGCACACAGGGTGCGCCTGCGTGCGCCGGCACTGCTTTGCTTCGGTCTTCTTGTCGTGCCGGTCGCGGTGCAGGCGCAGGCCGGCTTCAACACCTTTCAGTTCAGCTTCTCCAACCCCGGAGCTCGCAGCATGGGCTTCGGCGGTGCCTTCGTGGCTCTCGCCGACGATGCAACCGCGGCGTTCGCCAATCCCGCAGGTCTGGTGCAGATCATCGAACCCGAGATTTCGCTGGAGGGGCGGACCTGGAGCTACTCGACGCCTTTCACTGTTGGCGGTCGGCTGGATGGCGAGCCCTCCGGCTGGGGGCTCGACCAGACCGCCGGGCTGCGTTTCGGACGATCCGAACGGGACGTGGCCGGACTCTCGTTTCTTTCCTTCGTCTATCCGAGAAACCGGTGGACCTTCGCTTTTTATAGGCACGTGCTCTCGAGCTTCGAGTTCGTGGGCGAGACCCAGGGTCTCTTCGCGATTCCGTTCCCGCCCGACAGCGGCTTCCGGCGGGAGTTCGATCGCCGGATCGCGACCGAGTACGACATAGTCGGTTACGGCCTGACCGGGGCCTGGCGGGCGACCGACACCTTGAGTGTCGGCGTCGGCCTGGTCTACTTCGATGTCGGGCTCACTGGAACCGAAGAACGCTTTTCCTTCGACTCCCTCGACAGGTTCTTTGAGAGGAACTCCTATCTGCCGGAGCGCAATTTCGAAAACCTGTTCTTCGACCTGGACGACACCGACTGGGGACTGACGGCGGGTTTCCTCTGGAGTCCGACCCCGCACTGGCGGCTGGGTGGGGCCTATCGAGAGGGTCCGGAGGCGGACGACCTCAGGATCGAGATTCAGTCGGGCCAAGCCGACTCGATCTTGCCCGTGGGTACGACACTCGGCCGACTGACCTCACCCCTGTCCTTCCCGGACACATATGGCCTGGGCGTCGCCTATCGGGCGTCCGGCGACCGGCTGACGCTGAGCTTCGAGTGGGACCGGGTCGAATACTCGAGGATTCTGGAGAGCGTCACCTTCGACAACGAAACCGTGATTGATGACGCGGATGAGCTGCACGTCGGAGCCGAGTTCGTGTTCCTCGCGCGCCAACCCGTGATCGCGCTCCGTGGTGGAGTCTGGCTGGATCCCGATCATCGAATCCGTCTGGAGGCCGACGAGCCGGTTTTGGATCGAGCCCTGTTCCGGCGCGGCGATGACGAGATGCATTGGACCGTGGGTGTGGGGTTCGTCTTCCGGCGCTTTCAGCTCGACATCGGAGTGGAAGTGTCCGACCTCGTGGACACCGTCTCACTGTCGACGATCTACGGTCTGTGAGACCGTAGCGGCGTTTGCGCCCTGCTAAGCTGACCGCGTGTCGAGCCAGCGAATCGTGGTCGTCGAGGACGAGCCCGACATCCTGGAGATTCTGCGATTCAACCTGGAGCGCGAGGGCTATGCTGTCGAGTCCTTCACGCGAGGGGACGACGCCTTGGATGCGGTGCGCGGCGATCCGCCGGACCTGCTGCTACTTGACCTCATGCTTCCGGGCGTCGATGGGCTGGAGATCACGCGGATCTTGAAGCGCGAGCCGGAAACCGCGCGGATGCCTCTGATCATGCTGACCGCCCGAAACGAGGAGATCGACCGCATCGTCGGCCTGGAACTCGGGGCCGACGACTATCTGGCAAAGCCCTTCAGCCCGCGAGAGGTCGTGCTGCGGGTGAAGGCGGTGCTGCGTCGCGGAGAGGGCACGGCGGAAACGGCCAGCGTGGTGAGAGTCGGCGAGCTCAAGCTCGACCGCCCCGCTCATCGGCTGTTCGTCGGAGGAGAGGAAGTCACGGTCACGGCCACCGAGTTTCGGCTGATGACCGTGCTGATGGAGAGGGCCGGTCGAGTGCAGACTCGAGAACAGCTCCTCTCAGACGTCTGGAAGTACGCCGAGAACGTCGACAGCCGGACAGTCGACACCCACGTCCGCCGTCTGCGCAAGAAGCTGGGCAGGGAGGCGTCTCGCATCGAAACCGTGATCGGCCTCGGCTACCGCTTGAAGGCCTGAGCCAACGTTGAGCTTCGCGAGCCGGACGTTTCTGATGATCTTGGCGGCGGTGCTCGCGAGCCTCGTTCTCTTGTGGTTGCTCACGCCGGCTCGGCCGGCCGGATCCCTGGCCGGGACTCTCGCGGCCGCGACGCTGGCGGCGGTCGCGCTCTCGGCAGGCGCGGCATGGCTCGTCGTCCGGTCGGCCGCCGCTCGGCAACAGGCCATCGAGCGAGAGATCACTCAGCGTGCGGCTGCGAAGGTGGCTGCGGCGGAGGCGGAGACGGAGCAGCTGATGGCGGTCATGGGCGGCATGTCCGAAGGGGTTCTAGTGACCGATGCCGAGGGTCGGGTTTCGTTCGCCAATCCGCAGTGGCGCCTGCTGTTCGGTCTCACCGGCGATGTCGAAGGCGCCTCGGTGCTCGAGATGAGCCGTCAAACGGCTCTCGACCAGATGCTCGGCAAGACGCTCGCGAGCGGAGAGTCGCAGCAGATCGAGCTCGAGCTGTCGGACTCCCCGTCCGGCGCTCGGAGCACCCTGATTCTGACCAGTGCCTCCTTGAGCGACGGAGAGGGCGCGGTGGTGGTCGCGCAAGACGTGACCGCGGTCTTGCGACTCACCGAGATCCGGCGAGATTTCGTCGCCAATGTCTCCCATGAGCTCAAGACGCCGCTGTCGGCGATCCGGGGATTCGCGGAGACGCTGGCGGACGGCCTGGTCGAGGATCCGGAGGCGTCCAAGGAGTATCTCGATCGCATTCTCAAGCAGTGTCGAAGGCTCGAGGCTCTGCTCTCCGATCTTCTGACGCTGTCCAGGCTGGAGCATGCGGCCGACGAACGGCGTCAGGCTCCCATCGACCTGGGCAGGATTCTGCAAGAGGCGATCGAGGTGGTGAACGAGGGGGTTTCCGGCAAGAAGCTGGATCTCGCGGTCACTGCCCAGCCGATTCCCAGGATCGAAGGCGATGCCACGGCGCTCGAGCGCATGTGCGTCAATCTCCTCGATAACGCGGTCAAGTACAACCGGGAGGGCGGCAAGATCCAGGTGCGTCTCTTCGAGTCGGGGCGCCGTGTCGTGCTCGAAGTCGAGGACACCGGTATCGGGATCCCGGAGGGCTCGGTCGAGCGCCTGTTCGAGCGCTTCTATCGAGTCGATAAGGGGCGCTCCCGGCAGGAGGGAGGGACCGGCCTCGGCCTCGCGATCGTCAAGCATGCAGCGCATCTTCACGGTGGGACGGTGGAAGTCGACAGCGAGCTCGGCCGTGGCTCGCTGTTTCGCGTTCTGTTGCCGGTGGACTGAGCTCCAGAGCACCTGTCACCCGCCTGTCACATCGGCGTCGCTCGATTGAACGGCCACCCCTCTAGGTTACGAATGACCGGGCCGCATCCTAGGCCTGATCATTCAAACAACGAATCACAGGGAGGCCGTTGCACATGCTTAAAGGCTGTTTCACGGGCGCGGTTGCCGCGCTGGCGCTAGGCGGGGTCCTCGCTTCTCCGGTTTCCGCGGGGATCAAGGTCTTCGAGGACGGCGACAAGTTCGTCGAGATCGGGGCGCGCCTGCAGCTCCAGTACATGAGATCGGATCCCGATGGGGGCGTGGCGACGGACGACTGGTTTTTTCGCCGTCTGAGGCCCTACATCTCGGGTAGCGTCACCAAAGACTGGGTCGGGAAGTTCCAGTTTGACCTGGGGAAGTCGAGCGGCGACAACGAGGTCGCCGTCAAAGACGTCTATATGGCGTATAAGGGTTGGAAGAACCGTACGCTATACATCGGCAATACCAAGACGGTCTTCTCGCGCGAGTTCCTGACTTCGTCCAAGCGCCAGCAGATGATCGAGCGCAGCTTCGTTGGGGATCACAACTACGGCGCGCCCGATCGTCAGCTCGGCATCCGTCTGGACGGGATGAACGAAACCAAGAAGATCGGCTGGAAGGTCAATATCGGAAGCGAGTCGGTTGATCCGGATGCCAAGAAGCTCGATTTCGATTCCCCAGCCAACCGCGACTCCGACTTCAACGACGGCACCGTCATCGCGGCTCGGGTAGACATCAATCCTCGGGGTGAGATGAAGCTCGATCAAGGCGACTTTCACAGCGAGGAGGGCAAGTTCAGCGTCAGTCTGGCCGCCTTTGACTGGGCCAACGACGATGACAACAACACCTATACCTCGGGTGGCGCTTCGACCTCCTCATCGAAGGCGGACGTCGACAGCGCCAAGGGTTACGAGATTTCAGCCGGCTATCGCGGGAAGGGCTTTTCGATCGACGGGCAATACAACCTGATTGACGCCGACACCGTGGATCGGGGTTTCACCGGCGGCCTGTACCGCAACGGTACGACCGCTATCGACACCTTCGCGCTCGAAGCGGGCTACATGCTGGCCGACAACCCGATCGAGCTCGTGCTCGGCGCCGAGAGCCTGGATGCGGACAACTACTCTGACTCCTGGAACCGCAATTCGGTGGGGATCAACTACTTCATGAACAAACACAAGGCCAAAATTCAGTTCACTTATCGGATGAGCGAGAACCTCGACGGCGTGCGAGGGGCGGATGAGGTCGAGGCATTCGTGCAGTTTCAGTTCGTCTTCTAGAAAGCGGGCTCGACCGAACCCAGGACGGTCGACAGGGGCGTCGACCGCTACAACCGGAGGAGGACGGTCGACAGGGGCGTCGACCGCTACAAACCTGGGCTTACCCGTACTTGCCTTCGATGTAGTCGGCCGTTTGCTGATCCTGGGGAGTGACAAAGAGCTCTTCTGTCAGCCCATGCTCGATCACCTTGCCGAGGAGCATGAAGATGCACTCGTTGCTGGCGCGGCGGGCCTGGGCCATGTTGTGGGTGACGATGAGGATCGTATAGTCGCCGGCGAGGCGCCAGAGGAGCTCCTCGACCGCCTCGGTCGCTTCCGGGTCGAGAGCCGAGCAGGGCTCGTCCATCAGGAGCACCTCGGGCTTGACCGGCAAGAGCCGAGCGATGCAGAGCTTCTGCTGTTCCTCGAGCGAGAGGCCGGTGGCCGGCCCGTCCAACCGATCCTTGACCGAGGACCAGAGCAGAACCTCGCGCAGGGCCTTCTCGACGATCTCGTCCCGATCGGACTTCGAAAGCGTCCGAGCGTCGGCTTCGTGCAGCCTGTAGCCGAACAGGACGTTGTCGCGAATCGACAGAGGCAGCGGATTTGGGCGCTGGAAGACCATGCCGACCTCCTTGCGCACCTGGACCAGCTCGTTGGCGGGCGCGAAGATGTCGTGACCCAGGACTTCTATCTTCCCGGTCGTCCGGACGTATCCGAGCCGCTCGATGATCCGGTTGACACTCCTCAAGAAGGTCGACTTGCCGCATCCCGACGGCCCGATGAGTGAGGTGATGATTCCGGGCTTGATCTCGAGATCGACGTCGAAGAGGGCCTGAAACGTTCCGTACCAGAGATTGAGCTTCTCCGTACGGATAGCCGGGGTTCCGGGTGGAGCCTGGTAGCGGTCAGCCAAAGCGTCCCTCTAGATAGCCGAGCGTCCGCTGATCGCGGACCTTGCCCTCGAAGAGCTCGGCGGTTTCGCCGACCTCGACCAGCTCGCCGGAGAGCAGGAACGCGGTCCGGTCGGAGAGTCTGCGGGTCTGCTGGACGAGATTGGTCACCAGGACGATCGTGATCTCGTGCTTTAGCTCCTTCAGAACGTCCTCGATTCTCATGGTCGTCACCGGATCTACGGCGATCGAGAACTCGTCGAGAAGCAAGAGGTCCGGGTCTTGGGACAGAGCTCGCGCGATCGTGAGCCGTTGCTGCTGGCCCCCGGAGAGAAGACTCCCGAGAGAGTCGAGGCGATCCTTGACCTCTTCCCACAGCGCCGCTCGGGTCAAGCAGCGCTCGACGATGATGTCGAGCTCCGACCTTCGCTTGATGCCGGCGAGTCGCGGCGCCAGAGCGACGTTGTCGTAAACCGAGAGCGGCAGTCCGACCGGAAGCGGAAAAACGACCCCAATCCGCCGCCTCAGGGCGTAGACGTTTTTCCACCGCTGGATGTCATGACCGTCGATCTTGATGGTTCCGGTCACGTTCATCCCGGGCGTGAACATGTCCATGCGGTTCAGGGCGCGCAGGAACGAGGTCTTGCCGCTGTTGGCCGGGCCGATGATCCCGAAGATCTCGTTCTCGTAGATATCGAAGCTGACTCCGGACAGGATCTTCTTCCCGCCGTAGTGGATCGAGAGGTCCTGAACTTCCACGAACGGCGGCGTGGGCTCGGTCTGGACGCGAGCGTTGGATGCGCTCGCCGTGACGGGCGTTTCGGCTACCATTTCTTGCGGCCTCGCAGGTAGGTGCGAAACGCGATCGAGAGCGCGTTCATGGCTAGAACCATGCTGATCAGGACCAGGGCGACTCCGAAGGGCAGCTCCTCAGGAACTCCCGGAACCTGTGTGGAGATTACGAAGAGATGGAGAGACATCGCCATCGTCTGGTCGAAGACGCTCTGCGGTAGAAACGGCAGGAAGAACGCTGCGCCGGTGAACATGATCGGAGCGGTCTCGCCCGCCGTGCGGGAGACCTCGAGAATCACGCCGGTCAGGATGCCGCTCACTGAATTGGGCAGCACCACGCGCCGAATCGTCTGCCAGCGCGTGGCGCCCATATTCCAGCAGGCCTCGCGGAAGGCGAACGGGACCGACTGCAGGGCTTCTTTGGTGGCCACGATAACGACCGGCAGGGTCATCACCGCCAGGGTCAAGCTGGCGGCGAGAATGCTGGTTCCGAAGCGGAAGAACAGCACGAAAGCGCCGACGCCGAACAAAGCGTGGACGATCGACGGCACGCCGGCCAGATTGATGATCGCGAGGTTGATGATCCGGGTGAGCCAGTTGTCCGAAGCGTATTCGCTCAGGTAGAGCGCGGCGGCGATGCCGATCGGTACCGAGGCCAACAGCGCGACCACCACCAGCCAGACGGTTCCCACGAGAGCCGGCAGGATGCCGCCGGCGGTCATCCCGTTGGTGGGCTCGGTGAGCAGGAAATCGACCGAGATCATCGGCCCGCCGCGATAGACGAGGATGCCGAGGATCAGGACGACCGGGATGATCAGCATCGTCGCCATCCACAAGAACAGCATCCGAACCAGCCGCTGATTGCGCCGGTTCTTGTGATTGAGCTCGGTGGGGGCGAACATCGGCTATTTCTTGCGAATCCCGCGGACCACAAGATCGGCGGTGAGGTTGATGACGAAGGTGACGACGAAGAGCAGGATGCCGAGCGTGAAGAGCGCTCGGTAGTGGTCTGAGCCGACCGCGGTCTCGCCCAGCTCGGCGGCAATGGTGGCGGTCAGGGCACGCACCGAGTCGAACACGCTGGTCGGAAGGTTGATCGAATGGCCGCTCGCCATGAGAACCGCCATGGTTTCTCCGAATCCGCGGCCGACCCCCAGAAGCACCGCGGCTACCAGACCGTTCTTGCCGGCCGGCAGGACGACCCGGTAGATCACCTGCCACTTGGTCGCTCCGAGTGCCTCGGCCGCCTCCCGGTAGGTGTCGGGCACGGCTTTGAGCGCGTCCTCCGCGATCGTGGTCATGATCGGTGCCGCCATCAAACCCAGAATCAGGCCCGAGTTGAGAACGTTGAGGCCGATCGGGACGTTGAAGGTCTTGATGATCAAGGGATTCATGATCGAAAGACCTATGAATCCCCAGACCACCGAGGGAATCGCGGCAAGCAGCTCGACCAGAATCTTCAGGGTCTCCCGCGTCCTGCCCTTGGCGAACTCCCCGATGTAGATCGCGGCGCCGAGGGAGAACGGCACCGACACCAGCATGGCGAGGCCGGTGACACTCGTGGTGCCTGCGATCAGGGCCAGGGCGCCATAGGTCGGGTTGTGGTCCGAGGTCGGCCGCCAGCGCGGTGAGGTAAGAAACTCGCCGATATCGAGCGTTTCGGCGATGAAGCCGTAGCCCTCTTTGGTGATGAAGACGAAGATGCCGATGATGAAGAGAATTCCGGAGATGCCGCCGATGAAGACCAAGGCCTGAACGGCCTTGTCGATGTACCAGTTCCGGTCGCGACGGTCTTCGCCGCGACGGCGCTCCCGGCGCGATCGGGCGCGATCGGTGGTCTGAGGCTCCAACGGGGTGGCCCCTAGTCCGCCTCGTCGCCGCGGAGAACGAGCATCAGATCTCTCAACCGGTCGGCGATCTCTTTGTAGGCCGCCGCCAGCATGGCCTGCGAGCGCTCTTCGTCCAGGCCGGACGCGAACTGGCCCACGTCCCACTCCAGGACAACCGTGCGAAACGGGATGGCCGGCAGGCGTTCCCGGGCGCCCGGTTCGAGGCTGATGACCAGGTGAAAGGCGGCTAGCGCCTCGGGCAGCTCGGGCATCGGCCGAGGCTCGTGAATTTCCCCGTTGTAACCGTTGCGGTCGAGGAAGTGCCGGCACTGCGGATGGACCTTCTCGGCCGGTTCCCAGCCCGCGCTTTCATACTCTCCGCTGTTGGGGTACGCCTTGCGAGCGAAGGCTTCCGCGACCTGGCTCAGACTGTCGTTGGCAGAGTCGAGAAACAGGATCCGGTAGGTCCGTTCCTCCTTCACTTCACCGGTGATCGCGAAGATCACCTGTTCGCATATGTTCTTGGCCTGATCCGCGACCCGCCCGATGCCGGAGAGGACGACCAGGAGCGCGAACAGGTCTTCCACCGGGCGTTTCTGCTTTTTCGCTGCGGTGAGAAGGTCGAGGTAGGCGCGCTGAAAGGTGGTTCGGACCTGGTCGGCCATGCTCGACGTCGCCTTGGCGAAGTCCGCGTTGCCGTCGCGGAAGGCCAGAAGCGCCTGATCGAGAAGCTCGCCGGCCTGGCCGGCCATCAACTCGATGTCTCGAACCACTTTGCCCGGCGGCTGCTCCGAAAGCTGCACCGCTTCGCGACAGATGGTCACCGCGTAGTCGCCGATTCGCTCGAGCTCGACATTGAGCCGCAGCACCGACGAGACGAACCGCAGGTGTCCGGCGCTCGGAAGGTGCCGAACGACGAAGGTATGACAGAGGTGATCGATCTCCCGCACCTCGCGATTGACCGGCCGGTCTCCCAGGATGACCTGGGCGGCAAGGTCCTTGTCTCCGACCAGAAACGCGTGGACCGCCTTCTCGGTGGCCTCCTTCACGGTCGAGCCGATGGCCTGGACGCGTTTGCGGATCTCGTCGAGATCCTGCTGCAGACTCTCCTCGTAATGACTCATGGTTGCCCCTCGTTGAGGTTGCTGGAGATCGACCGAAACAGAGGACTCTTAGCGAAGCGGCGTCCGGCCGGGTGGTCGGCGGTCGCTTCTCTTCTCTTCCGAGAGCTAGCCCTCTTCAGGCGATCGAACTAGCCACAGCTTACCTCAGCGACCGGTGCGTAACCCTTACGGGCGATGATGCATTGGCCCTCATCGGAGAGGATCCAGTTCAGGTACTCCTTGACCGCCCCCTCGGGCTCGCCGGAGGTGTACATGAAGAGCGGCCGGGCGATCGCGTAGCTGCGATCCAGTGCGGTTTCCACCGAAGGCGCAACGCAGGCGCCGTCCGCTTGCTTGGCGACGCAGGGCATCTTGACGTGCTCGTTGGCGTAGGCCAGGCCGCTGTACCCGATGGCGCAGGGCGTGTGCTCGACGAGATCGACGACGTCCTTCGACCCGTGCATGTCACGCGATCCGAGTTCGTAGTCGCGTGTCTTGCCGAGCACGGCTTCTTTGAAGTAGACGTAGGTGCCGGAGTTGTTCTGGCGGCTCACGCGGATGATCTCGCCGCTCCGGCAGCCGGGCACCTCGACGCCGAGCTGGTCCCAGGTCTTGATCGTGGCGCCTTCGCCGTAGATCTCTGCAAGCTGGGCGAGGGTAATCTTCTCGATCGGGTTGTCCGGGTGGACGAAGATCGCCATGGCGTCGAATCCGACGGTGTGCTCGACCGGCTCGATGCCGTTCTTGCGGGCCATCTCCAGTTCCTTGTCCTTCATTTCGCGGCTGGAGTTGGCGATGTCGACGGTGCCGTTGATCATCGAAGAGATGCCGGTTCCCGAGCCGCCGCCGGAGACGGCGATGGCGAGGTTGGGATTGACTTCTTTGTAGGCCTCGGCCCACGCCTGGGCGACGTTGACCAGGGTGTCGGAGCCCTTGTTCTGAAGCACGACGCGAGACGAGCGCTCCGCGCCCCCGCCGCAGCCGACGAGAACAAGGGTGATGGCGAGCACGAAGCCGCCGAGTAGATGTTGTTTCATGGATTCCTTTATGCGGGTGAGTTGTCCCGCTATCAACCAACACTACGACGCCGCTGTGACAATGGCGTGACAGCTTGCCGAGCTTGCTGTGACAAGCGGTCCACGGCTAGGGCGTGGATCGGTTCCGGAATCGTCCGACCTCGCGGCGCACGGCGCAGAGCATCCGGCGTCGGATCCAGCCGCTAAAGGGCCGCACCAAGAGCCAGTAGATGCGAAACTTGCGCCGGCTCGCGGGGTCGCCGCACAGGATGCGGGTTTCGGTGCGCAGGATCGTCGCTCCGGCGCCTGCGGCCTCGACACGGAAGTTCCACGCCGCCACCGCGAATCCGGCGGGCGGTGCCCCGTCGAAGATCTTGCGGCGAAACGGCGCGAGATTGCCGGTCGGTCGCCAGAATCGGCCTACGACGCCGAGAACGATCTCTCGGCTGGGTTCCTCGGCGAGCTTGCCGAAGCCCGCGGCGATGATGGCGTCGAGGTCGAGCCGTGCCCGGGCTCTCTCGGCGGGGCGTTCCAAACGGCGCCTGCCGCTGATGGCTCCCGGCAGAGCCCGCAGGCCCAGAAGGCCCTTGACGATCCAGGAGGCTCCGAAGTCGGTTCGCAGAAGCGCCCCGTAGACCTCGGCCGGAGTCGCCGCGATCCGGATGCGATGGGTTTCGCTGGCGTCTGGGGCGGGGACAAAACGGTCGATCAGCATGGGCGCTTCGCTACACTATCCTCATGAAAGGGAACTCCAAGGCCAAGACCCACGCCGCCTACATCGCCGAGATCGACGACGACGCCCGGCGAGAGGATATTCGACAGCTTCACGATCTGGTGCGCAAGACCGCGCCCGAGCTCGCGCCGACGATGGAGTTCGGCATGCTCGGCTACGGCAAGTATCACTACAAGTACAAGAGTGGGCGGGAGGGCGACTGGATGAAGGTTGGCATCGCCAACAACAAGAGCTACATCTCGCTCTACTGCTGTGCTTCACTCGACGGCGGCTACGTCGCCGAGGCCTTCAAGGAACGTCTGCCCAAGGCCGACATCGGCAAGAGCTGCGTGCGCTTCAAGAGACTGTCGGATCTCGATCCCGGGGTGCTCGAGGAGCTGATCCGAACGACAGCCGCCGCCAACTTGATGACCTAGGTCTCGGTCGGCGTCGGCGGGTCGGTCGAGTAGTCGTAGAAGCCGCGGCCGGTCTTTCTGCCCAGGTCACCTCGCTCGACCCTGCTCTTGAGCGACGGCGCCGGGGCGTCTTCCTCATGCCCCGTGCGGGTGAAGATCTCCATCCGCGCGTTGTAGCCGATGTCGAGACCCGAGAAATCAGCGAGCTCGAACGGTCCGAGTGGATGATTCAAGCCCAGTCGGCATGCCCTGTCGATGTCCTCGAAGGAGGCGACGCCATTCTCGAGCAGGAAATAAGCTTCGTTCGAGATCGCCCGCAGGACCCGGTTGACGAGAAACCCGGGCATCTCCTTGTGCAGCAAAACCGCCTGCTTGCCCATGCGCCGGGCGAGCTCGACGGTAGCGGCGAGGGTGTAATCCGACGTCGCTTCACCGCGCACGACCTCGACAAGGCGCATCACCAGCGGCGGAAAGAAAAAGTGCATGTTGCAGACTTTCTCGGGCCGCGATGTCGCGCCGGCGATCTCCGAGCTCATGAGATACGAGCTGTTGGTCGCGAGAATCGCGTGCTCGGGGCAGGCGCGGTCAAGCTCGGCGAAGACCTCCCGCTTGACGTCGAGGCGCTCGACCACGGCCTCGATGACGAAGTCGGCGCCACGGCCCGCGGCCGCGAGATCGGTCGTCGAGGTCAACCGACCGAACGCAGCCTCGAGCTCGTCGGCGGTCATCTTGGCTTTGTCCACTCGCCGCTGGATGTGCTTGCGGTTGGTCGCGACCGCGGTGTCGAGCTGTTCTCTGGAGATGTCGTGGAGACGGGTCTCGATCCCGGCCAGCGCTCCCAGCATCGCGATCTGGGAACCCATCTGGCCGGCGCCGGTGACGCATAGAGTGCTGATGTCCATAGCGAAAGACTATCGCGGCTCGGACCGATGGCCGGCCGTGTGCCTCCCTTCGCTCGCGCGGAGAGGCTTCGCTCCAGGAGGCACCCGGCCGGCCTCTCCATTACGGACCGCTACATGTCGTTGGAACGAATCGCCTGCGCCGCCAACGCGCCAGGCGCGCACGTGAGACCGCCGCCAGGATGGCTACCGGAACCGCACAAATAGAGCCCGGCCAGTGGTGTCGCGTACTTGGAGCACTGTGGCGTCGGGCGGATGAGGAGCTGGTCGAGGGCGTGCTCGCCGTGGAAGAGGTGTCCTTGGGAAAGCCGATAGCGCTCGGCCAGATCCGCCGGCGTCAGTACCTCGCGGCCGACGATGAGCCTTTCGATGCCCGGAGCATATTCGTCGAGTACCGCAAGCACGGCGCGGTAGAGGCCTTCCCGGGCCGATTCGGTCCATCCTCCGGCGAGCTCGTACGGCGCGAAGCTGACCAGAATCGAGGCGACGTGGTGCCCGTCGGGGGCGAGCTCGGGCGTTTCGATGCTCGGGAAGCGGATGTCGAGGACCGGGCGCTCCGAGAACCGGCGGTATTTGGCCGCGTCGAAAGCACGCTCGAGTTCGTCGAGAGCCTCGCCGGTTCTGACCTGCTCGAAGAGGCGCCCGGGGCGGGACGAGAACTGGGGATATCCCGAGAGTGCAAGATGCACCTTGGCGGCGGTTCCCCGCGTGCGGAACGAGAGCAGTTCGGCCTCGAGGCTCAATGCGAGAGCCGCGGGAGGCAGGAGGTCGAGAAAGAGCTGCCGGGGATCACACGAGGCCGCCACCGAGCCGGTCGCGACGCACTCGCCACCGGCGAGCTCGATGCCACGGACGCGGCCGGCTTCGATCACGAGCCGGGTTACCGCGACTCCCGTGCGGATCTCGACCCCCCGCGCTCGGGCGGCGCGCTCGATGGCACCGATCAGCGCCGGCGCGCCGCCGGCGACCGGGTCTTCCGAGCGCGCGGCTGAGAAAAGCAGGTTGGCGTTCGTGCCCGGAGAACGTGGGCCGCTGTAGGTCGAGTAGATCGCCGGGCCGGCGAGGGCCGCTTTGAGAAGGTCGGAGGCGAACCACTCGCCCAGCCAATCGGCGACCGGCATCGGGACGACTCGAAGAAATTCCATCAGGTCGTGCCTGCCGAGACGTCGTAGCCTCAGGCCGGCGAGCCCAAGCCTCAAGAGGTCGCCTGCGCCGGTATCGACGAGGTCGATCGGTGGTCGATCGAGCAGTCCGGCGAATCCCGGTGCGATTCGATCCAGAAACGCCTGATACCCGGCGAGACTCTCGGCGTCGTTCGCCGACAGCCCTTCCGAACCTTTCACGGTGGTTGCCAGAACGAGCCCCTGGCCGCCGGTTTCGGGAACCAGGAGATCCGTCGGCTCGCGCCGCCTGAGGCCGAAGCGGTCGAGCCCGAGCTCGTCGACAACCCACGGCCGGACCAGGCGGGTGTCGTCGAGGATTCCGGCGTGCCGGTAGCCGGGGTGAAACTCGGCGCCGGCGGCGAGGCCGCCGACCGTGTCGCGCGCCTCCACGACCAGCACCCGGCGACCCTTCTCGGCGAGCAGAGTCGCTGCGGTGAGGCCGTTGTGACCGGCTCCGATGACGACGATGTCGTAGCGTTCCGTCATCCTGAGGACGGCTTTCCGTTCGAGTTCAGCATCGCCTGCGCCGCCAGTTGTCCGGGAGCTCCCATCAGCCCGCCGCCCGGGTGGGTTCCCGAGCCGCACATCCAGAGGTTTCTGATCGGGGTCCGGTAACGCGCCCAGCCCGCCGCCGGGCGTTGAAACAGGAGCTGCTCGAGACTGAGCTCGCCGTGGAAGATGTTGCCTTCGCTCAGCCCGAACTCCTGCTCCATGTCCCACGGCGTCAGTACCTGCCGGTAGAGAATCGACTCCTTGAGTCCCGGGCAGTATTCGGCGAGGGTGTCGACCACCGCGTCGCCGAAGGCTTCGCGCTTGGCCGGCCAATTGTCGGCGCCCTCTTTGATGTCATAGGGCGCGTACTGCACGAACATCGAGATCACGTGCTGGCCCGGAGGCGCGACGCTCGGATCCATGATCGACGGAATCACCGCGTTGATGTAGGGGCGCTCCGAGAACTCCCCGTACTTCGCCTGGTCGTACGCGCGCTCGAGATAGTCGATACCTGGAGCAATCGCGATATCGCCGCGCAAGAAGTCCGAGCCCTCGCGGCCGGGAAACCTCGGCAGCCGATCCACGGCGAGATTGACCTTGCCGGAAGAGCCGCGGAGCTTGTAGCGTTCGATCTGCCGCACGAAGTCGCCGTCGAGGTGCTTGCTGCCGACCAACCCCAGAAAGGTCAGGCGTGGGTCGCAGCTCGAGACGATCGTCCCGGCCTCGATCTCGTCGCCGTTGGCGAGCACCACGCCGGTAGCGCGGCCGGCCGCAACGCGAATTCGCTCGACCGCGCTTTCGGTGCGGATCTCGGCGCCGAAACTCTCGGCGGCCCGCGCGCAGGCCAGGGAAACCCCGCCGGTGCCGCCCTTCGAATAGCCCCACGATCGGAACGCCCCGTCGATCTCCCCCATGTAGTGGTGAAGCAGCACATAGGCGGTTCCCGGCGACCGCACCCCCAAGAAGGTGCCGATGATGCCGCTCACCGACATCGGCGCTTTCAACACCTCGGACTCGAACCAGCGGTCGAGAAAATCGACTGCGCTCATGGTCAGGAGCCGTAGATGCATTGCGACGCCGTCGCTGCCTTGGCGCTGGAGCTCGCGCCCGAGACGAAGCAGCCTCCAGAGCTCGACGGGGTTCCAGGACGTCGGGTCGGGCGCGGGGGAATCGATCAGATTCCTGACGTACCGAGCCATCTTGGTCATGGCCAGACTGAACTCGGGATGGATCTCGGCATCGCGCGGGCTGAAGCGCGAGATCTCGCGGCGGGTGCGCGCGGGGTCGGACCAGCGGCACAGGCCTCGATCGCCGAGGCGCGGTGTGAAGGCGGTCTCGAGGGGAATGATCTCGAGGCCGTGGCGCGCAAGCTCGAGTTCGCGAATGATCGACGGTCGGAAGAGACTCACCACATAGGAGCAGACGGAAAACTGAAAGCCCGGGTAGAGCTCCTCGGTGACCGCAGCGCCGCCCAGGACGTGGCGGCGCTCGAGCACCAGGACCTTGCGCCCTGCGCGGGCCAGATAGGCGGCGCAGACCAAGCCGTTGTGCCCGCCGCCGACGATGACCGCGTCGTAACGGCCGGACTTTCGGATTGCGGTCACGCTCGCTTCCTCGGCGGATTGAAGAATGGCGCTCGAATCACCGTCGCGGCGATACGGTGGCGCCGGTACTCCGCGGTCAGCTCGATCTCGACAGCCTCGCCGGGTGTGGCGAAGGCGGACTCGAGCTGGGCCAGAGCCAGGTTCTTTTTGAGAGTCGGCGACCACGCCCCGCTCGTCGCCTGGCCTATCCAGCGCCCGTCGTGGTCGTAGACCGGACGTCCGTCTCGCCAGGCGGTGGAGGAAAGCTCGGGCGGCAGGCCGTACCCCGCGAAGACCCGCTCGAGATCGGCCCAACTGACGTCGAGGCCGACGAACGCCCGCCTCGAGCCGGCTCGTTTTTCGCGCTCGAGCGCCGCCTGGCCGACGAAGGGGTCGCGCTCGAGCTTGACCGTCCAGCCGAGGCCCAGCTCGTAGGGGGACGATTTCCGCATCTCGGTCAGGCAGTGGTGGGCGCTGAAGTAATCGACGCCATTCATGATGAAACCGGCTTCCACTCGAGTGACGTCCATGGCGTCGAGGCCGGCCGGGAGCAGGCCGAAGCTGCGGCCGGCGTCTTCGAGCGCGTCGTAGACGCGCTCGGCGCCGGTTAGCGATCCGGCCGCCTCGACCCAGATCTCGTAACCGAGATCGCCGGTGTAGCCGGTGCGCGAGATGAATACCTCGACGCCGTCGAGTCGCGCCTGGGCAACGCGAAAGAACTTGAGCGCATCTATGTCGGCATCGGTGGTTCGCCTGAGAATCTCGCGCGAGTTGGGGCCCTGTAGCGCGAGAGCGCCCAGACGCGGGGTGCTGTCTTCGATCGTGACCCGGTAGCCGCGGGTTCGCCGCTCGAACCACGAGAGCGTGGGCTCGGCTGCGGTGACGCGAAAGTGCTCCTCGTCGAGGCGCGCGACCGTGCCGTCATCGACGACCTTGCCCTCGCCGTCGCACCAGCACAGATAGGTCACCCGGCCGACGCTCAGCCGGGTGATGTCGCGCACGGTGACGTGGGCCAGAAACGCCGCCGCGTCCGGACCGCGGACCTCGTACTTAAAAAGTGGCGTGACGTCGATCAAGCCGGCCGCGTGCCGAAGCGCGAAGTACTCGGGCTCATGGCAGCTCCGGTAGGAGCGAACCGCGTGGTATCCCGCCCAGTCCTTCCAGAGCAGGCTCCGGCAGCGGGCCGAGGTGCGGGAATGAAACGGCGATGGGAGCGGCATATCAGGCTCCCTGGGAGCGGGCCAGAACCTGGCCGAAGGCCGCGCCGACGAATGGCAGTGCGAGGACGCCGGCGCGAAGCCCGAGCGCTCCGCCACCCACACCTTCGAGCGCCAGAAGGCCGATGCCCGCACAGAAGCAGGCCGAGCCGACCAGCAGTCGGCCGGTTCCCGGCGGCGAGCCGGAGCGAGCTCCTGGGCGCTCGAATCGACCGAAGATGATCAGGAAGGGTATGAGAAGCACGCCGAGCGCGAGCACCCAGGGAACGCGCGCGAGCCACCAGATGCCGGTCCCCGGCACCAAGCCGAGGCCCGGCCCACCCAGCTGCATCAGAGCTCCGATCGCGAGCACCAGCACCGTCGAGTGCCACAGAAACAGCGTCATGATGTTGGCGTTGACCAGTACCGTCGCCGCCCACGCGCGCCGGCCCTCGAGCCACCGGCGAAAGGGACTCTCGAAGGTAAGCAGAAGCCCACCCTGGAACATCCCGAGGGCGAGCAGAGCGATCGTCGGCGGTAAGCTGTTCGAGATCTCCTCGCCCGGGACCCCGACCATGCTGACGGGGTAGGGACCGTAGAGGACGAGAGCGAAGAGAGCCGCCAGGCCGCTCGCGGCGAGGACCGGCAGTCGCCAGCCGCCCAGGCGGCCCGCCTGCCAGGCATAGCCGAGCTGATGGACAGCCGCCCAGACGAAGGCGTAGTTGAGCCAGCGCAGCCAGCCGGGGCCGCCTCCGAAGGCTCCGACGTCGGCGAGAACGGCGGCGAGCGCCAGGACCGCAAACGAGGCGAGGCCGAGCTTAAGCCAGAGTCGAAATGTCCAAGGCACCGCCAGGATCACGATCAAATAGACCGAGAGAAACCAGGTCGGTACCAGCGCCACCTGGGAACCGATCCGGAGCGTCGCGGCTGCGACGCCGCCCGAGATCGCCGCCAGACCGAGCAGCGCCCAGGCCGCGAGCAGCGGCAGGACCGGAACCACCAACCGCCGGAAACGTGAGTCGAGCCAGTGTGCATAGCTGTGTCCGCGCTCTAAGGCCTTCTGCCAGGAGATCGCGTTCGAGAATCCCCCGACGATGAAGAAGATCGGCATCACCTGGAGCGCCCATGTCAGCCAGTGGGTCCAGGGCTCGAGATCGAGCATGTGGGCGAGTCGGGGCTCGCCCTCGGCGAGGAACGGCGCCGCCATCAGCCAGTGGCCAAGAACCACCACCAGGATGGAAGCTGCTCGGAGGAAATCAGCGTAACGGTTGCGGCTCGGCGGAGTCCGGGCCCCGAGCTCCAGGGCTCGTCGCCAGGCGTTCGGCCTCGGGCGCGTCCGGGAGTCTGCCATCACAGAGAGCTTAGCGCGCCGGGTGCGCAACCCGTAGCTGGCGAAACCGTAGTAGTTTAGGTCATCTGCAAGGCGAGCTGGACGGTTCCGATCCGCCGGCTGGTTGTGGCGTTGCCCCTTCGGGAGACTTCTGTAGGCGTATGTTTTTCAATCAACTGAAACGGGTGGGGCAGCTCGCTCTGCTGCTGGTGGTGCTGACGGCTTCAAGCGGCGCCTGCTCGCGGCCGGAGGCCTCGGCTGATGACGACGGCGCGACAGCGGCCTCGGATGCCGACAGTCAAGCCTCGGACAAGGGCGGGACCGAAGATAGCAAGGCCGAGGGCGACAAAGACGAGGGCGCGAAAGACGAGGCGGTGCCGATCGAGGTCGTCGAGCTCGGCCGCGGCCGCATCGAGACCGTGCTTCGCTTTTCGACCAATCTCGAGGCGGAAAACGAGGTCACGGTGGTGTCTCAGGCGACCCGGCAGCTGCCAGTCGTGCGCCTCTTGGCCGAAGAGGGCGACGACGTCGACAAGGGCGAGCCTCTCCTGCGCCTCCAGAACGATCAGCTCAAGACCGCGCTCGAGCGCACTCGAGGCCAGCTCGCCAAGGCCGAGCGAGAGTACCGTCGCCAGACCAAGCTCCACGAACAGCAGCTGATCAGCGAGCAGGCCTACACGGAGGCGACCTACGAGCTGGAGCAGCTTCAGCTGGCCTTGAGGGACGCCGAGCGCGAGCTCGGCTACACCGAGGTGCGAGCTCCGATCTCGGGCACGATCACCGAGCGCCACGTGAACGTCGGCAACCAGGTCGCTCCCGGTCAGGCGCTTTTCGGCATCGTTGACTTCGACTCCATTGTGGCGCGGGTGTACGTACCTGAAAAGGAGCTGTTTCGGATCCGCCCGGGCCTTGAAGCGCGTGTCTTCGCCGAGGGGGCTCGGGGGAGAGAGCGCCTCGGCTCTATCGATCGCATCGCTCCGCGGGTGGACCCCCGCAGCGGCACGGTCAAGACCACGGTGGCGATGCCGCGCAGCGCGGAGCTTCTGCCCGGGATGTACGTCTCGGTCGAGCTGGTGACGGCGGTCAACGAGGACGCGGTGCTGGTTCCCAAGAAAGCGCTGATCTACGACGCCGAGCAGATTTTCGTTTTCCGGCTGGTCGAGGCGGCGGGTTCGGGTGAGGTCGTGGGAGAGGATCGGGTCGAGCGCCTCTTGCTGCGACCGCGACTCGAGGATCGCGACCACATCGAGGTCGGAGAAATGCTCGCCGAGGGCGACCGGATCGTGGTTGGCGGGCAGGCGGGCTTGAAGGACGGATCTCGCGTGCGCTTGATCGGCGCGGAGACCGACACCGAAGACGCCGACGGCGCGGCCGAGTCCTTGGCGGCGGGAGAATAGGCGCCGGGCACGACGGGATGAGTCAGACGACGGACAGCGCCCTTTCGAGCTTCATGACCCGCCGGCCGGTGGCGATCACGATGGTGTTCGTCGCCGCGGTGGTGTTCGGCTACTTCTCGTACGGACGCCTGCCGGTGACCCTGATGCCGGAGCTGTCCTACCCGACGCTGACGGTCCGGACCGAGTACCCGGGAGCCGCTCCGGAGGAGGTCGAAAACGACGTCAGCCGGCCGGTCGAAGAGGCCCTGGGAGTGGTCGGCGGTCTGCGCCGGGTGTCGTCGATCAGCCGGGCCGGGGTCAGTGACGTGGTGCTCGAGTTCAGCTGGGACACGGCGATGTCCGAGGCGATTCAGGACTCGCTCGAAAAGCTGGATCTGATCCTCCTGCCCGAGGAGGCCGAGCGGCCGCTCATCCTGCGCTTCGATCCCTCCCTGGATCCGGTGATGGAGTTGAGCCTCTCCGGGAGCGGCGATCGGTTCGACGGCGAGGAGGGGCTACGCCGGCTGCGCCGGATCGCCGATCTCCAGATCAAACGCTCGATCGAACCGATCAAGGGCGTCGCGGCTGTGCGCGTGCGCGGCGGGCTGGAAGAGGAGATTCACGTTCTGTTGGACGAGGAGGAGCTGCGGCGCACCGGGCTCTCGATCCAGACGGTGATCGATCGCCTGGCCCAGGAGAACATCAACCTCGCCGGCGGGACCCTCACCGAGGGTCGGACCGAGTACATGGTGCGGACCCTGAACGAGTACGAGGATCTGGATCAGATACGAAACACAGTGGTCGCGCACTTCGAGGGACGCGACGTGCGCATCGGGTCGATCGGGCGGGTTCTGCGCTCGCACAAAGAGCGCGAGATTCTGACCCGCACGAATTCCCTCGAGAGCGTCCAGGTCGACATCTTCAAGGAAGCCGACGCGAACATCGTCGCCCTGGCCAAGCGGGTCAAGACCGAGCTCGGCAAGTTCGACCTCGACCTCGCGCGCCGCAAGGCAGCCGGTGAGGTGATCGAAGAGGAGGCCGACGGCAAGGCGACGAGCCGGTGGGGCAAGAAAGGCGATGACAAGAGCAAGCGACCCCAAGGCCTCATCGCCGAGGCCTGGAGCAATGAAGGCGCCGAGCTCTCTCTGGTCGCCGACCGTTCGCTCTTTATCGAGAGCTCGATCAAGGAGGTGCGCAACACCGCGCTCATCGGTGGGCTGCTGGCCGTGCTGGTCCTGTTCTTCTTTCTGAAGGACCTGCGCACCACCACCATCATCGCGGTCTCAATCCCGATCTCGCTTCTGGTCACGTTCGCGCCGTTGAATCTGCTGGGGGTCAGCCTCAACATCATGTCGCTGGGAGGTCTGGCTCTGGGCATCGGCATGCTGGTCGACTCGTCGATCGTGGTGCTCGAGTCGATCTTCCGCTGTCGCGAGGAGGGCGACGAGCTAGAAGCGGCTGCGGTCCGCGGAACCTCGGAGGTTCGCGGGGCGGTGGTGGCCTCGACGCTGACCACCATCGCGGTCTTTTTTCCCATGGTTTTTGTCGAAGGCGTGGCCGGCCAGGCGTTCGGGGATCTCGGGCTGGCGGTGGTGATCTCTCTGCTCGCCTCACTCGGAGTCGCCTTGTTCTTGATTCCGATGCTCGCGAGCCGCGCCGGGGTCCGCTGGACCGAAGAAGGACCGAGACCAATCGACTGGAAGACCTTCGCCAGCTGGAGAGCGCTGGCCGGGGACTGGAAGAGTTTTCGACGTCCGGCCGACGGCGGTCCCCAGCGGCGCAGTGGCAAGCTCTTGCGGGCGCCTGCCTATCTTGTCGTGCCTCTGTATTTCGGGCTCAGATTCCTGATCGGCGTGGTGCTCGAGTTCGTGGGCAAGCTCCTTCTGGGTCTTTTTTTCGGTGCTGTCTGGCTCGGCCGTAGATTTCTTGTTCCCGCTCTTGGCGTCGCGTTTCGGTTCCTGGTCGCGCTGCCGCTACGGTTCACCCAGCGCGCTCTCGACGACCTCCATGAGCTCTATCCGAGGAGCCTCCGGTGGGCGCTCCGCAATCCGCTGCCGATCGTAGTCCTGGTGGCCGCGACCTTCGGAGTCATCGCCTGGACGCTCGCGGCGCTCGACACCGAGCTTTTGCCGGAGGTGCATCAGGGAGAGTTCACCGTGGAGGTGGCTCTACCGGTGGGCACGCCGATCGAAGCGACCGAGAGCATTGTGGCTCCGGTCGAGAGTGCGATCCTCGCAGAAAAAGAGCACATGCGCTCGCTGCTTCTGACCGTCGGCTACGACCCCGCCTACTCCACTCGGTCGGACGAAGGTGAGCATACCGCTCGCTTCAAGGTGCTTTTGGATCGTGCGGATCCGCGCACCGAGGCCGAGGTGATTCGCCGGCTGCGCGGTCGATTCGCCGCGATCCCCGATCTCGACGCCCGAGTCACGCGCCCGGTGCTCTTCAGCTTCAAGACGCCGATCGAAACCGAAGTGCACGGTGATGACCTCGTGATGCTCCGGCGCCAGGCGGAGCTCGCCAAGCGGACGCTCGCGGCGATGCCACAGCTTGCCGACGTCGAGACCACGCTGCGAAGGGGAGCACCCGAGGTTCAGGTCGTCTACGATCGCGATCTTTTAGCTCGCTACGGACTCAACCCTGGTCAGGTAGCGCGCCTGGTGCGCGACAAGGTCCAGGGCTTCGAAGCGACCCGGTTCAATTTGAAGGACCGGCGCATCCCGATCATCGTGCGTCTCAAGATGAGTGATCGCGAGTCGGTCGACAGTGTGGCCTCGTTGATCGTCAACCCCGGTGGTATGCGACCGATCCCGCTGTCGGCGGTGGCTTCGGTCGAGCTCGCCGAAGGACCTAGCGAGGTGAGGCGCGTGGACGGCCGGCGAGTGGCGCTGGTGACCGCTTCGATTGCGAGCGGCTCGCTCGGGAGCGCGGTGGAGGCGATCAAAGACGAGCTCGACGCGCTCACCTGGCCCTCGGGCACGACCTTCTTCATGTCTGGCCAGAACCAGGAGTGGGAGCAGAGCAAAGGCAGCCTGTGGCTGGCGATGGCGCTTTCGATCTTTCTCGTCTACGTCATCATGGCGGCACAGTTCGAGTCGATCTGGCATCCGCTGGTGATCTTGTTCACCATTCCCTTGGCGTTTTTCGGCACGGTCGTGACCCTCTTTCTCCTCGGCATCAGCCTCTCGATCGTGGTCTTTCTGGGGATGATCATGCTTGCCGGAATCGTGGTCAACAACGCGATCGTCCTAGTCGACTACATCAACATCTTGCGACGTCGCGGCATGGAGGCGCTCGAGGCGGTGGTTACCGCCGGCTCGGTGCGATTGAGGCCGATCCTCATGACCACGGCGACCACCACCCTGGGACTTCTGCCGATGGCGCTTGGTTTCGGCGACGGCGCCGAGCTGCGCACCCCGATGGCGATCGCCGTCATAAGCGGTCTGGTGATTTCCACGTTGCTGACTCTTTTCGTGATTCCGGTGATCTACTCGCTGGTCGACCGGGTCAAGGCGCGCATGACCGGCGAGGAATTGGTCGTCGAAAGCTCCACCCGGATCGGGAAGGACGCGGATCGAGGCATCGAGCCCGGAGCGGCGCCGGCAATGTCGTCGGCTCCCGAGGGGACCTAGCCAGCGAAAACGAAAGGCCCGACCATGAACTCATCCGAAGAGCCAAGCCGCGACTCCAGCTTGCCCCGTTTTTCGCTCGACCGGCGGATCACCGTCGTGATGATCCTCTTGACCTTGGTGGTGCTCGGCACGGTCGCGACCGTGAGCATCCCGCTCGAGCTCTTTCCGTCGGGCTTCGAGGGCCCGATGCTGGAGGTGCAGGTTCCCTGGCGCGACGCGCCTTCGCAGGAGGTTCTGGAGAAGGTCGTTCTGCCGCTCGAAGAGGAGCTCTCGACCATTGCCGGCATCGATCAACTCGATACCTACGCCCGCACGGGATTCGGCATGGCGACACTCCGGTTCAAGCAGGGCACCGACATGGACGTCGCCTACCGCGAGGCGCGCGACCGGGTGGAGCGGGCTCGCGTCCGGATGCCCGATGACGTGCAGCAGGTTTTCATCTTCAAACACGACGTTTCCGGCATTCCAATTTACTTCGTCGGGCTGGCCATCGATCCGGCGGTAATCGACGTCTACAACCTGGTGCAGGACGAGGTCGTTCTGCCGCTCGAGCGCCTCGAGGGAGTCGCCTCGGTAGAAGCCTTCGGCCTCGAAGAGAAGGAAGTTCTGATCGAGCTCGACCGCGAGCGAACGGATGCCTCGGGCCTCAACATCTACGAGCTCGCCCAGCAGCTCGGTGGCGACAACTTCACTCTCTCGAGCGGCACGGTGCGGCAGGGTGGGAAGAAGCTCCTGCTGCGCTCGGTGGCTCGGTACCGGAGCCTCGAAGAGCTCGAGAACCGGCAGGTCGGGCCCCAGACTCGGCTCAAAGACATCGCCACCGTGACCTACGACCTTCCCGACAAGAAGTATCGTGTGCGCGCGATGAGCCGGCCGGCGGTGGCCATCGCAGTGAACAAGGAGGGCGACGCCAACGCCCTCGAAGTCGCCCAACGAGTCGACGCGGCGGTCGAGGAGATGCGCGAGAATCCGCGCCTCCAGCTGATCGAGGTCGCAACCCTGTTCGATCAGGGCGAGGTGATCATGGAGTCGTTGGGAACACTGCTTTCGAGCGGACGGATCGGCGGGATCATCGCCCTGCTGGTGCTTTTCTTTTTCCTGCGACGCTTCCGGATGACCCTGATCGTGACGCTGTCGATTCCGGTGTCGATCGTGATCGCCTTGACCGCGATGTATTTCGCCGGCGAGTCGCTCAATATCTTGACGCTATTGGCGCTGATGATCTCGGTCGGGCTTTTGGTGGACAACTCCGTGGTGGTGGGCGAGAACATCTTCCGGCTCCATCGCGAGGGTCTCTCACGGCGGCGGGCCTGCATCGAGGGCGCCGGCGAAATCGCGCTCGCCATCGTCATGGCGACCTTGACCACGATCATCGTGTTTCTGCCGGTTTCGCTGGTTGAGGGGATGGGCCAGTTTTTCCTGCTGCGGCTGTCGATCCCGATCTCGGTGGCGCTTCTGGGCTCGCTTCTGGTCGCGCTGATCTTCATCCCGCTCTCGGTCTACCTGACCCTGCCGAAAAACGGCAGCGAGGAGGAGGCACCCCATCCGGTCTTCAACTGGCTGAAGCGCGCCTATGACGTCTCGTTCGGCCTGCTCAATCGGGCCTACACCGGCATGCTCGCGGTCTTCCTGCGGCGGCGGCTCGATCTGATCCTGGTTCTGGTCGCGGTCTTCGCAGTGAGCGCCGGTCTGGTCTTCAAGAAGGTCGAATTCGTCGAAGCCCAGGAAGAGGAGCGGGGTGGCTTCGAGCTCCAGGTGACCCTGCCACAAAACACCACGCTCCAAGAAGCGGAGGAGTATTTCCTGGCCGGCGAGAAAGTGATCGAGGACCTCGCCGAAGAGCTCGACATGGACGGCTGGTTCATCTTCCACCGCCAGACCTTTGGTTCCTACCAGGGCTGGTTCAGGAGCCCGCGCACCAACGACGTGTCTCCCCGTGAGGCGACCAAGCGAGTGATGGATTCTCTGCCGGAAAAAGCCGGCGTCAAGGTGCAGACCACCGAAGACAACCAAGCGGACCAGCTCCAGAACAAGAACGTCTACACCGTGATGATCGAGGGCGAGGAGTCCGAGATTCTCGAGAGGGTCGCCGAAGATCTCGAACTGGTCTTTACCCGAGTGCCGGGAGTGCTGGGAACCAAGAAGGTGGCCGACGATTCGCCCAGCGAGATGGCTCTGGTGCTCGACCGCGAGCGCATGCAGGCCCAGAACATCAACCCAATGGTGGTGTCGGCGGTCGTAGGGTACGCCCTCAGGGGCCAGGGTCTGCCGCGGTTTCACTGGGGCGGCAAGGAGATTCCAGTCACGGTGCGTTTCAAGGAAGAGGATCGCGACTCGCTCGACGAACTGGCCGACTTTGCCGTGCCGACACAAGACGGCGCGATGGTGCCGCTTTCGTCGCTGTCCGAGCCACGCTACCTGTCTTCGGCGACCCGCATCTTCCGCAAGAACAAACGCACGTCGCGCGAGATCACGATGGAGCTCGAAGAGGGCAAGGAAGACAAGACTCGCGAGACCCTCGCGGCTCTGGTCTCGGCGATCGACCTGCCCGAGGGCGTCACCTTCGGCTCGAATGGAGGCCGTGAGGGCCTGAGCGAAGATCTGCAGGGGATGCTCTTCGCCGGGATCGTCTCGATCCTGTTCATCTATCTCTTGATGGGCTTTCTGTTCGAGAGCTTCATTCTGCCGCTCTCGATCATCCTGACGATTCCGCTCGCGAGCCTAGGGGTCTACTGGAGCCACTTTCTGTTCGGGCTCAATATCGACTTTCTGGGCGCGGTGGGCTTGATTCTGCTGGTCGGCGTCGTGGTCAACAACGGCATCGTCCTGGTCGACTACGTGACCCGGCTTCGTCACCGCGGCTACGAGCGCAGCGAGGCGTTGCTTCTGGCCGCCGAGCGGCGCTTCCGGCCGATCATGATGACCGCGCTGACGACGATCGGTGGTTTGGTGCCGCTCACCGTCCAGGGCGCCTCGAGCATTGGCCTCAGCTATCGCAGCTTCGGGCTGACCCTCATCGGAGGCCTGACCACCGCCACGCTTCTGACTCTGCTCGTGATTCCAGTCTTCTACACCCTGTTCGACGACGCTCGCAGAGTGACGGCGACGGCCTTGAAACGGGCGATGGGGCGGGACCAGGCCAAATCGATCGCTCCGGTCTCGAGCTAGGCGTCGCCCGATCTCTACTGCACGAGGACGCCGCCGGGCGCCTTGTCGGGTGCGTTGCAAGCTGCGCACGCGTCCGGTGAGACGGGATTGCGCTCCGTTCTATGCGATGCTTCGGGCGATCTACCGGAAGGAGGTTAGCGAACATGGATTGGAAGGATCGAGTGAAACAGGGCTGGACGATTCTCGACGTGCCGTTGGTCAAATTGGGCGATACCCAGGTGACCCTGGCGACACTCATCATGGCTTTGGTCATCGTGCTGGTGACGTTCTGGATCTCCGCGCTCTTGCGCAGGGCTCTTGCCAAGGCTTTTACGGGATGGGCGCCGGTGGACGAAGGCACCGTCGGAGTAGCTTCCCGGCTGGTTCACTATCTGATCGTGGTTGTCGGTGTGGGTATCGCCGTGCACAGCATGGGAATCAACCTGACCGCGCTGTTCGCCGCTGGCGCGCTATTCGCCGTGGGGATCGGGTTCGCGATGCAGAACCTGACCGCGAACTTCGTCTCGGGCTTCATCCTGCTGGCCGAGCGCGTGATCAAGCCGGGGGACGTCTTGGAGATCGAGGGGCAGATGGTGAAAGTCCGCGACATGGGGATTCGCGCGACCGTTGCGAGAACCCTAGACGACGAAGACATGATCATCCCAAACTCCCTGATCGTGCAGTCGAATGTCCGCAACTATACGTTTCGAGACTCGCTCTACCGGCTCAGGGTAATGGTCGGAGTCTCCTATGATTCTGACCTGAAGGCTGTGCGCCGCGTCCTCGAGACCACGGCGGCCGACGTGGAATGGCGATTGCGCGACAAGCAGCCGGTGATCCTGCTCGCGGATTTCGGAAGCTCGTCGGTGGACTACGAGGTGTCGGTCTGGATCCAGGACCCGTGGAACACCCGCAGAGCGAACTCGGCGCTGCGCGAAGCCATCTGGTGGGGCTTCAAGGACGCCGGGATCACGATCGCCTACCCGCAGATCGACGTGCACCTCGACAAGCCGGTCATGAGCTCGCTCGAAGGGTTGCGCCGTGCCGTCTAGGCGGAATCGGCTATTCTTCGAAAGATGACCAGGAGACGGTCAAAAGAACGGCGTCGTAGGGGGCTTCCGGGTGCGCCGCCCGGTACTCTGGCGATCGATCCCGACGCGCCGAAGCCCGAGATTCGGGTGATCGCCTTTGGTCCGGAGGCCTTCGTGGACGAGCCCGTCGCGCAGGCGGAGGACCTCGCGAGCTATCTCGAGGCGTGGCCGGTCACCTGGATCAACGTCGATGGGCTCGGCGACGAGGCGACCTTGCGGGAGCTGGCCGGGGTCTTCGAGCTTCACCGCCTGGCGCTCGAGGACGTCGTGAGCCTCGGTCAGCGCGCCAAGGTCGAGCCCTACGAGAACTGCTTGTTCGTGGTCGTGCGGATGCCCACGCCGGAGCAAGATGAGGACACCGAGCAGGTGAGCCTGTTTTTCGGCAAGAAGTTCTTGCTCACCTTTCAAGAGCGCCGCGGGGATTGCTTCGACGGCGTGCGCGCGAGAATCCTGCAGGGTCGGCAGGTCATGCGAAGCTCGGGACCCGACTACCTGGCCTACGCGCTGATCGACGCCGTCGTCGACGCGTACTTTCCGGAGCTCGAAAAGATCCGCGAGCAGCTCGACCAGCTCGACGACGAAGTGCTGGGCAACCCCCAGAAAAACACGGTCTCGAAGATCCACGAGATCAAGCACCACCTGCAGGCACTGCGACGCGCGATCGGACCCCATCGGGAGGCGATCAATTCCCTGCTTCGGGAATCGGCGGATTTCGTGACCGCCGAAACGTCGCTTCATCTCAGAGATTGCTACGACCACATGATCCGTTTGACCGAGCGCGTCGAGATCTACCGCGAGCAGTGCGCCGATCTCATGAGCACCTATCTCACCGTCGTCTCCAACCGCATGAACGAGGTGATGAAGGTGCTGACCATCATCGCCACGATTTTTATTCCACTGGGCTTCATCGCCGGCCTCTACGGGATGAACTTCGATCCGGGAGTCTCGCGCCTGAACATGCCCGAGCTCGCCTGGGCCTGGGGCTATCCGTACGCTCTTGGCCTGATGGCCGCTCTCGCCGGCGGAATGCTGTGGTTCTTCAAGCGCAAGGGCTGGTTCGACTGATCCGGCGGCCCGGCCGACTCGACGCATGACCTCGCCGGCAGGAGCGGACCCGTCGAGCTCGCGCTTGGGCCCGGGCTTGAGCGAATGGCGCTATCCGATCGACCGCTCGATGACTGCGACCGCGGCGATCGCGATCATTCTTCGTACCCTGCTCGAGGTCGTGGTCGGCAACCAAGACGGACTTGCGGCCCGACGCGGCGACGAGCCTCTCCACGACTATCGCGTCGCGGTCCGGCGCACGCGCTCGGCCCTGTCGCTCTACGCCGCCGCTTTGCCTCCGGCGATCGATAGGCGCGGACGGAGCCTGTTCAAGGATCTCGGGCGCCGGACCAACGCAGCCCGCGACCTCGACGTGCTTCTGCTCGCGCTTCCCGAGTACGTTGGAGAGCTGCCGGAGGTCGATCGTGCCGGCCTCGGCGCGCTCGAAGAGAGTCTCCATCGGAAAGTAGCCAGGGAATACGCTGCGCTGCGCCGCTGGCTAGAGGGCAAGACCTACGCGGCGAAGATCGCGGCTTGGCGAAGGAACCTCGAGGCCCTGACACATGCCTCCGCAGGTGAGTCGATCACGGCGCTCTCGGCGGGAGCGATCGATCGTGCCTATGCCGCGGCGCTCGCCCAGATCGACGTTGTGCGCCGGGAGAGCTCGGGAGCTTCGATTCACCGCCTGCGGATTCGGTTCAAGAAACTCCGCTACGCGCTCGAGTTCGCGCGCGCGCTGACGCCGGGAGGTGAAGCCGAGAGCTTCATCGTTTCGCTCAAGCTCCTCCAGGACGAGCTCGGAACAAACCAGGACCTCGCGATCCATCGCAAGTGGCTCGCCGAATCCGCGGCAGGCGGGGGCGCTTCGCCGGAGTCGGCGCGCACCGCAGAGGTACTGATCGAAGTCCTCGACCGGCGCAGGGCGCGGCTCCGGGAGTCGATTCTGGCCGATGTCTCCGCCTTCGGGAGCCGGGCGCGGCGCGATCTCGCCGCCGTGCTTACCGCGCTCCGCGGCGACAGTCGCTAACGGAGGACGGGCTCGCTGACAACCGAGCTCAAGACCAGTTCTCGGCCGAAGGCCTGCTCGAAGAGCTCGGAGTGCTTTTCGGCTTCCCACAGCTCGAGGGTCGGTTGCTCGCGAGCCTCGACCGAGAGCCATACCCGGTCGGAGTCGGCCTCGACCTGGAAGTCGATGACCCGCGCCGAGCGCGCTCGCTCCAGGCTCTCGGCCAGACGCAGACAGGTCGTCAGTTGCAGCAGGCGAAGGGAGTCGTCCGGCGCCATCAGCACCTCGAATTCACCGAATCTCGGGTTGCCGCGACGGTGGAAGCGCACGAGCGCGCTGATCAGAGCGAGCTCCCGGTGATCGAAGCCGTTGAGCGGCGAGATATTGACCAGATACGCGCCGTGTTTGTGATGGCGGTAGTAATCGAGGGTGGTGCCGATATCGTGAAGGGTCGCGGCGGCGTCGAGCAGCTCACGATCGACGGCGGTGAGTCCGTGAAGCGGCGCCAGCTCGTCGAAGAGGCGCCCGGCCAGGAACTTCACGTGGTCGACGTGCTCGGCCGGAAGCGCGTAGCGATTGGCGCGGTTCTCGACGCTGAACCTGCGGACGTTGTCGAGCAGGTGCGGCTCGGGCAGGAAGTGGCGGTAGAAGGCGCCTTCGCGGACGCCGTGCCCCGAGATCACGATGTGATCGAGCCCCGAGCGGCGAACCAGCCATCGAAACTCCAGAGCTCCGGCGACGATGATGTCTGCCCGATCCGGGTTGATCCCCGGCAGCTGCCGGCGAGTTGCGAGCGAGACCGCGAGCAGACGATCGGTGACCTCTTCGAGAGCTTCGCGCGACAGGCGATAGCCGTGGAGAAGCGGCAGCGGGTAGCCGCTCGCTTTCTGGACGATTCGGGTCAGATTGCGGATCGAGCCCCCGATCGCTACCAGGGGGACCGAATCGTCGAAGGCCTCCACCACGCCGCCGAGCTCTCGGGCCACATGTTCTTCGAGGGAGTCGATCTCCGCACTGGTGGGCGGGTCGCTTGCGAGAAATGTCTCGGTCAGCCGGACCGTTCCGAGGGGATAGGCCGCTCCGGACTCGTAGCGCCGGTCGACCATGCGCGAGAGCTGCGAGCTGCCACCGCCCAGGTCCATGACCCAGGCGTCGTCGAAGTCGAAACCGTTCGCCACCGCCGCGACACCGAGCGCCGCCTCCTCTTCGCCGCTGATGACGTCGAGGCGGTAGCCGAGCCTCTCGACGCGGAGCATCAGCTCCTCGCCGTTTGAAGCCTCCCGGATGGCGCTGGTGCCCAGGATGGAAAGATCGTCGAGCTCCGCGGCGCGGGCGTAGTCGAAGAACAGCTCGAGAGCGGCGGAGGCCCGATCGATCGACGCCCGGCTCAACCCGCCTTGCTTCCACAGGCCCTCGCCGAGGCGAATCGGCTCGCGAATGCCGTCGGTGATCTGAAACCAGCGTCCGGGTTCGTAGGTGAAGACCACGAGGCGAGCCGTGTTGGAGCCCAGGTCGGCGATGCCGAGACGCATATCGACGTCCATACTACCGAGAGCGATGCCCGGTGGCGCGCTACGACATTTCGGCCCTGTGCGAGCAGCGGGCCGGAATCTGCCCGCCCGCCACCCACACGGATGGCGCGGGAAGAACGGCGAATGCCGTAGATTGAGAGCGTCGTGCTCTCGCTACTCCTGTTGCGCAAGTGCTGCGCTTCACTGTGCGCATCCGATCGATCACCCGCGTGGGGTCGAGATGGAACGTATTTGAGGGAAACGAGTTATCGATTCGCGGAGGCGCAGGCGCACGACCGGCACTACGGTTGCTGTTCGAAACCTCGGGTCGGAACACACCGCCGACTCGGGAAGGACCGACGATGAAACCGGACCAACATCCACAACGATCCTCGTGGCGTGAAGCTGCGCTCGCATTGGTCGCCTTGGTGGCGCTGGCAGTGAGCGCCGGCGCCGCGGCAGGCGACCCGCCGAGCTTCTTCATCGAAACGATCACCGTGGAAGCGCCTCGCCTGTCGCCCGAGATCGTGCTCTCCGAGTCTCTCTTGAGGCAAGGCAGGGAATACACCGAGAGCGACCTGCGCGAAGCGGTGCACCGGATCAATCGTCTGCCGTTCGTTCTGCTTGCGGAATTTTCGCTCCGCAAGGGCAGCGAACGAGGGCACTACGAGCTGATGATCAAGATCTACGAGGCCCGCCGCTGGTTTTTTCAGTTCGGCGGCGAATGGGAGCTGAATGACCCCATAGGCCTCGAGCTGATCGATCCTCGAGTAGACAACCTGCTCGGCGACCGGATCGGCGAGACCTCCGACGACGCATTCTCGATTGTCGGCCGGCGCTTCGCCGTCGGCAGGCGAGGACTCCTTTTTGCCAGCTTCGGCACCGAAGAGGGCGTCTTTGCCGTCGGCTACCAGCGCTACAACCTCTGGAACCGAAACGTCCTATTGAGTCTAACGATCGGCGGCGAAGACGAGATCGGCAACGTGCTCTTTGCCGGTAACACGTTGAGCGCGAGGGCTCAGCTCGGTGTTCCGATCAGAGGGAACCACGCACTACGGTTTCTGGCGCGGCGAGAGCGGCAAGATGAGAACTTCCTCTTCGGTGGCGGGATCGACCGGGAGGAAACCGAAGCCGAGATCGCCTGGGTCTTCAACTCGCTCGACGATCCGGTTTTTCCGCGCGAGGGATCGTTGTTCGAGGCGGGCGTCACCTGGTCGGACCTCAAAGACGAGCGGATCTTCTTTGTCGTGGACGATTTCATCGACCGCGTCGATTTCTCGGAGCGAAGGCTGGGAACGATCGTCTCGGCCGGCCGGCACTGGCCCTTGGCCCGGCGGCAGAGCGCCTCGGCCAGTGTCCGGGGCTTCTACGGCGAGGGTCGCGAAGACAGCACGATCTGGGAGGCCGAGGCCAGCGTGGGTCACCAGGTCTTCCTGACGCAGCGATTGGAGCTCGACAACTGGCGAGAGTTGCGCTTGGAGACTCGACTTTCGGCTTTGCGCCAGAGTTTCTCCGACACCAGTGAGTTCCTCGGCCTGGGTGGAGTGACTCTGGATGGCTGGCAGGCCCGGACGGGGCTTGCCTACCGCAACGGTTGGGGGTTGTTCAGGTTCTTCGTCTCCTACACCGATCGGGAAGTGCGATGAGACCCGACCGAGCCCACGTGGCGGTTCTGACAGGCCTGGTCGTTGCAGCTAGCCTGACCGTTTGGGCGGCGGGTGAGGATCCCCGACTCGCGATCCACGGTAGCGACGGCCTGGTCGTCTCCAACTTGCCGGCGATTCTGGCCGACGACGAGGTCAAGCGTCACCTGGTCAGCGGACTGACCACCAGTTTCGTGTTTCAGGTTCGATCACCGGGACTGCCGCGAGCAGGAGCGGCGCGGATCGACATCCGCTTCGAGCTTTGGGACGAGGTCTATCTGGTGACGATCGTCGACGGGCGGGGTCGGGTGGACAGAACGCAGTACGACTCGGACGAGTCGCTCCACGAGTGGTGGTCGGAGGCCGGGTTGGTCCTTGTAGACACACCCACCGAGAGCCTGCAGGCGGGCCTTCAGGCCAAGGTATCGTTGGCTGTGGTTCCCTTCTCCCAGGCCGAGCTCGTCGACACCCAGAAATGGCTGGCCGAGTCGATCGGGCAGGCGCAGGGCGGGTCGGGAGCCGGAAGGCCGGGAGGAGCCTCGCGAGCAGTTAGCGCTCTCATCGCGACGTCCATGCAGCGCCGGGCGGTGCGCTCGATGAGCTGGAGCTTGCCCGTGGAGCGGCCGGACGGGACATGACCTGGCGAGGAAGCCTGATCGCGGTCGCGCTCATGGTGGGGGTGGCAGTCACGCTGTTTTGGCTCTTTCAGCGCCAGATCGGAGGCTCCTCACCGGCGTTTTATCTGCCGCCGGAGATTTTGCCGGCGCTTGAAGAGTCGCTCGAAGACCAGAAGCGTCTGGCGGCTCTCGAGCCGGAGCGTGGTGCCGAGTATCGTGAACGCTTCGCCGAGTTGGAAACCACGGTCGGACGAATACGCATTCTCGAGCACAATCGCGAACGATTGGTGCGACGCTATGAGCTTGTGCTGCTTGCCTTGCTGGCGGCGAGCGTTGCCCTGGCGACGGTGTATCTTGCCGTTCGCCACTCACGGTATGCGCCGCGCCTGGCGCGGTTGCAGGCGGCGCTTTCGGAGCTTGCCACCGGACGCGGTCCAGTCGAGATCGGAGATCGGGGCACAGATCCGGTCGGCCGGATCGCGCGGATGATCGAAGCAACCTCGGTCGGTATCGCGCGGGATAGGCGGCGGCTTCGGGCTCTGCGCAATCTGTCACGGTGGCAAGAGGCGGCGAAGCGACACGCCCACGAGATGCGCACTCCTCTGAGCGGGGCGCGCCTGACGCTGGACCGCATTCGAGCGGTCGCCGAGCGCACCGATCCGGACCGGCGGCGGGATCTCGAAACCGCTGTCGAGGGGCTCGATCTCGATCTCGAGCGTCTCGGCCGGTTTACCGAAGAGTTCGCCTCGTTTGCCCGCTTGCGGCCGCCCGAGCTCGAGAGGCACGAGTTCGGCAAACTGGTGGCGGAGTTCGTCGGCGCCTACCGCGGAGCCTGGCAGAATCTGCGGCTCGAGCTCGAGAGGAAGGAGAATCTCTGGGTGGAGGTGGATCGCGGCATGATTCGCCAGGTGCTCGCCAACCTGTGCGACAACAGCTCGAAGGCTCTCGGGAGCGCGCTCGGGTCTGTGCGATTCGAGGTCGACCGAGCGAGCTCGGAGGCCCGAATCAGGGTCGTCGACGACGGCCCGGGGATACCGGCCGCCGTGCGCGAGCGACTGTTCGAGCCGTACACGACGACGCGGGGGTTGGGCGAGGGCATGGGACTGGGGCTGGCGATCTCGCTCAAGATCCTCCTCGACCACGGCGGCGATCTCGAGCTGCTGGATTCCTCGCCGGCGGGCACGGTGTTCGCTCTTTCCCTGCCCCTCGCGGAGGCACCGTGACCCGCGTCCTGATTGTCGAAGACGACGCCCGGCTGCGCGCCGAGCTGGCGCTGCTTCTGCGCGATGAGGGATTCGAGGTCAAGGCCCTGGCGAGCGCCGAGGAAGCCCTTGACCGGCTCGCCGAGGCGAGCGATGAGCTGCCCGACCTGCTGCTTCTCGATGTGCGGTTGCCCGGAGAGTCTGGAGTCGATCTGGTGCGCCGCCTGGCAGGCCTCGGCCGGTTGCCGCCCACCATCGTGATCTCGGGCGAAGCCTCGATCACCGAAACCGTGGAGGCCCTCCAACTCGGTGTCCACGATTTCCTCGAGAAGCCGATTCGCCGCGAGCGGCTGGCCCGCTCGATTCGAAACGCTCTGGAGCACACCGCTTTGCGCCGCCGGGTCGAGCTTCTCGAAACCGAGCTGGGAGTCGCCAACCCGATCCTCGGCGAGTCGGAGGCTATCGAAGCGCTCCGGGAAGTAATCGCGCGGGTCGCGACGTCCGACGCTCGGGTGCTGATCCGCGGGGAAAGCGGCAGCGGCAAAGAGCTCGTCGCCGCCGCGCTGCAGGCGGCCGGCAGCCGCCGCGACCGGCCGTTCGTCAAGATCAACTGCGCGGCGATCTCGGCCCATCTGGTCGAAGACGAGCTTTTCGGGCACGTTCGAGGTGCTTTTACCGACGCCAGCGACGACAAGCCCGGTCTCTTCGAAGAGGCGCATGGCGGCACGCTCTTGCTCGACGAGATCGGCGACATGACCCTCGAGCTCCAGAGTCGACTTCTGCGCGTGCTCGAGGACGGACGGGTTCGGCGGCTCGGCAGCCGGCAGGAGCGGCAGGTGGACGTCCGGGTGATCGCCGCGACCCATGCCGACCTCGAGACCGCGGTCGCCGACAAGCGCTTCAGACAAGACCTCTACTACCGGCTGGCTCACGTGCCGATCGACGTGCCGCCGCTGCGTGAGCGTGGTGACGACGTCCGGCTGCTTTTCGAGCATTTCCTGGCGCTATTCTGTGAGCGCGGCCGGCGCAGACGGCCGCGGGTCGAGCCGGTGGTGCTCGACCGGCTCCGAGAGTGGTCGTGGCCAGGCAATGTGCGGGAGCTGCGCAGTCTCGCCGAGAGACTGGCGGTCCTGGCCGGCGATCCGGTGGACCTCGAGCAGCTACCCGAGCCCTACAGGAGCGGAATCGCGCCCGAAGCCCTCTTCCGGCTCGAGCCGGAAGCCGGCGCGCTCGAGCTACGGGAGTTTCGAGACCGCTGTGAGAAGCAGTACATCGAATCGGTGCTGGAGAAGACCGGCTGGAATGTCAGCGAGGCAGCACGCCTCCTCGGAATCCATCGAACGCGGTTGCACCAGAAGATCAAAGAGCACGGAACCCGGCGTCCCAGCTGATCAGTCCGGGGATCGTGAGTTGTTTGGTTTGCACGACCTCATTCTCCGCGAATTGCAGGCCCCTGTGTGTCCTCGATCTCCTCCAGGCTATCGGCGAGATACCGGGCGAAGCGGGCGGCGTCGGGCATGATCTCGCGATCAGCGGTGACCCCGATCGAGATCGCGCCGGCGTAGCTGAAGACCGGAAGAATCAGGCCGAGGCCGTCGAAAAGAGGAGCCGCGCCGACGTGCATCAGCATGCGTGCGCCGCCGACCGTGAGCGGGCGGGGAGGCCCGGGCACATTCGTGATGACCAGATTGAACAACGGCCGATGCCGTTCGGCGAGATGGAGTCGCGAGTAGAGCCGAACCGCCAGACCCGAGAGCGCGAACGGCAATAGCTCTGCCGAGCGCACGAGGTTGCGGGCGCCGATCGCCCGGAGCGCGATTTTGGACGAGCGCGCGGCGTCCCGGATGGCAAGGAGACGCGACCGCGCGTCCGGCTCGTCGGTTGCGAGTGACACCAGCATCGCCGAGACCAGATTGCCGGCCTGGCTCTTTTCCCGATCCGCTCGCACCGAGACCGGCACCATTGCGACGAGAGGATCTTCCGGCAATTCGTCGCGATCCACGAGCCAGCGGCGAAGCGCGCCCGCGCACACCGCCAGCACGACGTCGTTGACGGTGGCGTCCAGAGCTCGCTTGATGACCTTCAGCCGTTCGAGCTCGAAGATCGCCGGAGCCCAGGCGCGTTTCGCGGCGATCGGTCGGTTGATGGGAGTGCGGGGAGCCGAGAACAGCCGCGGCGGAGAGTCTTCCCTGCCCAGACGAGCCCAGGCGCCGCCGGCGAGCCCGAGGAGCGAGCGGCCCAGGGCGCCCGAGACCTCCCGCGGCTTCGAGGCGAGGCTCCG
>CALZIK010000114.1 GCA_945787635.1 Thermoanaerobaculia bacterium
CTCGACTTCGACGAGCGAGTGAACGACGTGAGCCGGGACGGCTTCAACGGCCGGTACTCGCAGACCGGCTGGCTGCTCGCGTCGACGTTCGGTTTCTGAGCGGAATCTCTCGGTCGAGGACTGAGCTCGACCGCTACATCAAGACTCCAGAAAGGCGATCGGCGCCGGAGCCGGAGGCTCACCACTTCGGAAAGAGGAGTTGACCGCGCTCGCGCAGGCTGCCGTCCCGAAAGAGGCGCGCGAGCTCGGCGTGCCGGATCTTGCCGTTGTGAGTGAGCGGGATCGTCCGCGGCGCGGTGAGGTAGACGCGACCAGGGCGCAACCCCAGGTGATCGCGAATCGCCCGGACGACGCCGATCGACCACTGTGCCCAATCTTCCTGGGTCGGTGGAGTCTTCTCTCGCAGCTCGACGAAGACGTAGGCCTGCTCGCCTTCCAGCCCGCCGCGATCGATCCCGACCGCCGCCGAGTAGCGCACGAAGGGCAGGGCATCGACCACCTCTTCGATCTCGCGCGGCGCGATGTTGCGGCCGGCCTGGATGATGATGGTCTTCTTGCGCCCGTCGATGTAGAGGTTGCCGTCGGCGTCCAGCCGGCCGACGTCGCCGGTGCGGATGTAGCCCTTCCAGAAGAGGTCGGCGTCGGCCTCGGGATTGTCGAGGTAGCCGCGCGTGTTGGCGGGGCTTCTGACCAGAATTTCGCCGGACTCGCCGGGCGCGCAGATCTCGTTTGACGGTCCGTCCCCAGGCGCTTCCCGTAGCTCGTCCCGGAGGGTCGCGATCTCGATCTCCGGAAACGGCTTGCCGACCGAGACCACCCCGCGCCCGTCGACCGCAACCCTGGTTCCCGGCTTCCACATGCTGACGCCGACCGTGGCTTCGGCGAGCCCGTAGCCGGGCATCATGACGTGCTCGAGGCCGAAGGCCGACTCGAACTCGAAGATTGTTCGTGCCCGCACCGGCTCGGCGGCGTTCAAGGCCACTCGCAGGCTCGAGAGGTCGTGCTCGCCGGGGTTTTTCACGTACCGCAAGCAGAGCCGGTAGGCGAAGTCGGGCGCCGCGGTGAAGGTTCCCCGGTGGCTCTCGATCTTCTCGAGCCAGGCGCGGACGTTGGTGAGCACCGCTGGGAGCAGGATCAGGCGCGCGCCGAGATAGAACGGCACGATGGTCATCAAGACCAGGCCCATGTCGTGAAAGACGGGGAGCCAGCTCACGAAGACCTCCCGCGATGTGATCTCCATGCCGGCGATCATCTGGCGGGCGTTGGTCAGCAGGTTCGCTTGCGAGAGTTGGACGCCTTTCGAGTTGCCGGTGCTGCCGGAGGTGTACTGGATATAGGCGAGGTCGTTGGCGCCGATCTCCGGGAATTCGGGCTCCGAAAGCGGCGGCTGCGAGCCGTGAGCCTCCTCGGCGATGAGCACCCGAATTGACTCGATTTCGGCGCGCGCTCGGAGGCGCTCGAGCGCATCCTCCGGCAGGGAAGCCGGGATGACGACGGTCCGCGCCCGACAGTGCGCGGCGAGCTGACAGACCCGCTCGATGCCGGAGTCGGGAAAGATCGGCACGGCGACGCCTCCGGCACGCTGCACCCCGTAGAACACCGAAAAAAACGTGGGGCCGTTCGGCAGCGCCACGACTACGCGCTCGCCCCGGCCGAAGCCGTTCGCGAGGAATCTTGCAGCAAACCGGTTGACGCCGCGCCAGAGCTCTGCGAACGAGTGGCTTTCGCCGGCGAAGCGAAACGCTTCCCGTTCCGGCTCCGACTCGGCTCGAAGGGCGAGTAACTCGATCAGTGTCTCGGGCGTTCTCTCGGGCATCGGTACGTCCCCTTATCCCGACAACCGACCGACCAGGGTGTGAACGTCGGCGACCGAGCGCAGGACGGCGACGTCCTCCTCGCCGATCGCGATGCCGTAGCGGTCTTCGAGGGCTCCGATCAGGTTCACGACATCGACCGAGCTGGCGCCGAGATCCTCGATCAATCGGTCTTCGGAACGGACGTCTTTGCACCCGAGCTGGAGGGCCACCATCTGGGCGATCTCTCGAGGGTCGATGGTCATGAAGAACCCTTTCCGGCGCCGTCGCCGCGCAGAAGGTCGTCACGAGCGTCCTCGGCGATGTGCCGAGCCTCGTCTTCGGTCATGTCCGCGTTCAGGTAGAGGACGTCGAGCCAGAGCCTTCCCTTGAAGACCCGTGCCTGCGCGGTGTACTCGGGACCGACGGGGAGATTGGAGACGAAGGCGTGGACCTCGGCGAGCTCTAGCCCGCCGTGCCACAGCTTGAACGGATATGCGCCGGTGTAGCTCATGGCGATCGTCGCCATGCGATAGCCGGACTGTCCCAGGACCATCTTCATCGACATCGCACTGTGCAGCGCGGCCAGGAACTTCTCGCCCCGGCCCTCGGATCGGTGCACCTGCATCTGGATCTCGGTGGCGAAGTCCCAGACGTTGCGAGTGTCCGAGGCGCGCACGGTGTAGCGCTGGGTGGTGAGGTAGCTGCCGTCGCAGTCGTCCGGGAGCGGCGGGTCGAGATGGGGACGCAAGGTCGGGAAGACGAAATACCGGTGGGGGAGATCGGTTCCGGAATACCGCCGTCGCACCACCGCGAGCAGCAGCGCGGCGTTGAGCGCGCTGTTGAGCGTCAATCGGCGGCGGCGAATGGCGCGGACCAGGGTGTCGGTCTCGGCTTCCGAGAGGGCGATCGGCAGGACCCGACAGCGGACCGGTTTGCCGTGCTCGGGGCGCGGCGGCCGGGACCGGTGAGCTCGAGTGTGCCAGCGGTAGGCGGCCTCGCCGGCCATCTCCCGGGCCAGAAAGCGGCAGCTCGGCCACAGCCGTGAAACGCCGCGGTAGCGGCTCGGGAAGAGGTCGTCGGCCCGCGGCGGGAGCTCCTGTCGAGGGTCGCCGGTGGGGCTCGCCGCCGCGCCGGCGCCGCAGAGCTCGAGCAGGTCGTCGACGATCCGGCCGGCGGAGGTGGCGTCGACGATGATGTGGTGAAACGTCAAGATGATCTCGTTCGGACCGTCGGTCCGCTCGGACTCGAGGAGGCCGCAGCGCGCCAGGGGTCCCTCGGCGCGATCGAAGCCGATCGAAAGCTCGGTCTCGACGGCGCGGATCCAGCTGGTCTCGTGGCTCCGCTGAAACGTCCGCAGCGGAATTGAGGGGACGTCGCCATCCGCTAGGACGGCGGTGCTCGAGGTGCCGGCCACGCGGACCGCGAGCATCGGGTGACGAAGCTGCAGCACGTCGAGCGCTCGGCGCAGCAGCTCTTTGTTCAACGAACCCTCGACGCGCAAGCTCACTACCAGGTTGAAGGGCGACGACTCGGAGGTCAGAAGCTGTGCGCGCTCGAAGGTCGACAAGGCTCTGGAGTTCGAAGCCCTTCGATCTCTTGACTGGCTCGGCATGGGGGTCGAACTGCGGCCCTTCGGCGTAGCGTCGGTTGCCGCAGGCCCGGAGTCTCCGAGGGCGGCCGCCGGCGTTCACTGCTAGATTAGCGGAAATGAAAAGGAGAATGCCGGTGCGTTTGCATTGCCGTCGGGATCGGGTAGGAACGTCCGTCGCGCTCGGCATCACTATGCTGAGCTTTCTGGCAGTTGGGGGTTGCGACCGGGGCGTCTTCGAGCTGGCCGGCACGGTCGAGCGGACCACTCTCGAGATCACCGCGCCGGTCTCGGAGGTGATCGTCGAGATCCCGGTCACCGCGGGTTCCCGGGTGACCCCCGAGCAGGAGGTGGTGCGCCTCGACACCGAGGTGGCCGAGGCCGAGCTGAGGGCCTTCGAAGCGGCGCTCGCCGCCGTCGAGGCGACCCTGGTCGAGGGCGAGCGGGAGTTGCAGCGCAAGACCGAGCTGAGCCGCAGGCGGGTCGCGAGCCAGCAGGAGCTCGACCGCGCCCGGCGGCAGCGAGACGAGGCGGCCGCGAGCGTGGCCGAGAGGGAGGCTCGCGTCATCCAGGCGCGCAGGCGGCTTCGGGATCTCACCCTGCGTTCGCCCGCCGCCGGCGTCGTCGATCAACTGCCTTTCGAGGTCGGGGAGCGCGTGCCGCCGGGAGCCGTGGTGGCCGTGGTGCAGACCCTCGAGAACCCGTGGGTCCGGATCTGGGTGCCCGCCCGCGCGGTGGCTCAGCTCTCGCCGGAAGCTCGAGCGGAGGTCAAGATCGAGGGCCTGCCGGACTGGTTCAGCGGCCGCATCGAGGAGGTCGCGCGGCAACCGGAGTTCACCCCGCACTACGCCTTGACCGAGCGCGAGAGCGCCCATCTCGTCTACCGTGCTCGCGTCGTACTGACCGACGCGCCCGCCGATCTTCGCCCCGGCCTACCGGCACGGGTGAAGCTGATCGTCGCGGCGTCCGAGAAAGAGCCCGGATGAGTGAAGAGCTGGTGATCGAGGCGCGGGGGCTCAAGCGGCGATTCGGAAAGCTCACCGCGGTCGACGGCGTGGATCTCGACGTCCACCAGGGCGAGGTGTTCGGCTTTCTGGGCCCCAACGGCGCCGGCAAGTCGACGCTGATCCGCATGCTGGTCGGCCTGCTGCCGCCGAGCGAGGGCGCGGTCGAGGTTCTCGGTTTGCGGCTTCCCCGACAGGCGGAGAAGCTGCGATCCCAGGTGGGCTACATGACCCAGAGGTTCTCGCTCTACGAGGACCTGTCGATCGAGGAGAATCTGTGCTTCGCCGCCGAGATCTTCGGTCTGGACCGAACGGCGCGCCGGGAGCGCGTAGAGGAGGTGCTGGTCGAGTACGAGCTCGCAGAGCGGCGCGCCCAGCGGCCGGCGACCCTGTCCGGCGGCTGGAAACAGCGTCTGGCGCTGGCGGTGGCCAACATCCATGAGCCGCGCCTCCTGGTTCTCGACGAGCCGACCGCGGGCGTCGATCCGGACCGGCGACGGGCGTTCTGGGAGAAGATCTTCGAGATCGCCTCCGGGGACTCCACCGTGCTGGTCTCGACGCACTACATGGACGAGGCGGTCCGATGTCATCGCCTGTGCATGATGATTCGCGGCCGGCCGGTAGCGATCGGTTCACCGGCCGCGCTGATCAAGGCCCTCGAAGGTCGGGTGATCGAGATCAAGACGGGGGACGCGGAGGCCTCGATCAAGCAGCTGCGTGCTCTGCCGCAGGTATCGAGCGTGACCCAGCTGGGTGACCGGGTCCACGTGCTGCTGTCTCGCGAGGCCGAGCTCGCCCGGAAGGTCGCGCCGGTGCTCGAGCGGCATCTGCGCGACAGCGGCCACGCCGGCGCGGTCGCGCAAGCCGCGCAGCCCAACCTCGAGGACGTCTTTGTGGCCTTGAATCTCGGCGAGTCACTGCTCTCGGACGCGGCATGAGCGGCCTACCCGAGCTTCCTAGACCGGTCCGCCGGGTTCTCGCTGTCGTGCGCAAGGAGTTGCGCCAGTTGATGCGTGACCATTTGACCGCCGGCTTCGTCATTGGCGTGCCGATTGTCCAGTTGGCGCTTTTCGGGTATGCCATCAATCAGGACATGCGGCACGCCCGCACGGTGGTGGTTGATCACACCCATAGCAGTATCTCGCGTCAGTTCATCGGCGCGCTGGAGGCGACGCAGACCTTCGACGTCGTCGAGTACGCGGCGACCAGAGAGGAAGCACAGCGAATGCTCCAGGCGGGCGAGGTCAACGTGATTGTCCAGATCCCACCGGCCTTCACTCGCGATTTCTATCGCGGCCGCGGTATGGAGGTCTCGCTCATCGTCGACGCCACCGATCCGACCCTGGCCCGCGCGGTGCGCGCCTCGGCCAACGGGCTGGAAGCTAGGCTCAACCAGAGAGTACGGACCTTCGCGACGACTCGAGAAGGGTCGGAAGCGGAGAAGATCACGGAGAGCCCCTGGAGGTTCTCGGTGCTGACCCGCTACAACCCGGAGCTCCGCACGCCGGTGTTCGTGGTGCCGGCCCTGCTGGGAGTGATCCTGACCACGACCATGATCCTGATGACGGCGCTGTCGATCGTCCGGGAGCGCGAGCGCGGCACTTTCGAGTTTCTGATCGGCACGCCGGTGCACCGGTTCGAGTTGATGATCGGGAAGATCCTGCCCTACGTTGGGATCGGCCTGGTGCAGATCGCGATCGTATTGGGCGCGGGGCTGCTGCTCTTCAGCGTTCCGGTACGCGGCTCGCTCCTGGCTCTGGGAGTGGCCTCGATCCTCTTCATCGGCGCCAACCTCACCCTCGGGCTGGTGATCTCTTCGGTAACCGCCAATCAGCTTCAGGCGACCCAGCTTTCGTTCTTTTTCTTTCTGCCATCGGTGCTTCTATCGGGCTTCATGTTTCCGTTCAGTGCGATGCCGGTACCCGCGCAATGGTTGGGGCAGCTTCTGCCGCTGACCCACTACGTGCGCATGACGCGCGGGATTCTTCTGCGCGGATCGGGCCTGGGCGACCTCCTCCCGGAGGCCGGCGCGCTGACGCTGTTTCTGCTCGTCACCCTGGCGATGGCGACCCGGTTGTTCAAGAAGGAGGTGGGTTGAGTGGGTGTCGCCGACGATGCGTGCGACCAGGCGAGCGATTAGGAAAGCAGCCGCGAGAGCAGTGCCGCGGTTTCGGGATCGACCGAGGTGAAGCGAGCGACGAACGTTTCGGTCTCCGGCTCCACCGAGAGGACCTTGGCGAAGAGTGGGCGGGCGGAGTCGCTGCCTTGGAGAAGCTCGAGTCTCAGGTTGGTCAGCGGCGCGACGTCTGCAGAGGTGCGAACCCGCGCCGCGCGGTGCGACAGGCCGAGCACCTCGCCGGCCCATTCGGTGGTTCCGGTTCGACTGCCCTCCATCAGGACGAAGCGCACCGCGAGCTCGTTTGCCAGACGGACGAGAGATTCGCCCGGCGTGGGCAGGGCCAGCTCCGGCTGACCGCGCTCGCCGGTCGATCCGCCGATGCCGCCGATGCCGCCGATATCGAGGAGCACCACCGAGTCTTCAAAGCCCTTGGGATGGATCTCGAGCCGACCGTCGACTCGCAGGTCGACGCCGACCCGATCGAATGTGGCCTGAGAGATGAGGATCTGGCCGCCAACGGTGTTGGCTTCGATTCGAGCGGTCAAGTTCACGCTCGCACCCACGGCGCCGAACTTCGTGCGTTTCGCCGAGCCGATGTTGCCGACGACCACTTCACCCGAGTGGATGCCGATTCCCATCTCGACGGTCGGCAGGTTGGCGTCACGGTTTCGCTCATTGACCTCGAGCATGGCGAGCTGCATTCGCAGAGCGCACTCGACCGCCGCCTGGGCGTGGTCCTTGCGTTCGATGGGAGCGCCGAACAGCACCAGGATGGCGTCGCCGATGAACTCGTCGATGGTGCCGCCGCTCGCGACGATGATCTCGGTCATGACACCCAGAAAGTTGTTGATGACGGCGACGACTTCCTCCGGTGGAATTCTCTCGGACATCGAAGAGAAACCGCGCAGGTCCGCCATCAACACGGTCACCTCGCGTTTCTCGCCTCCCAGCTCGAGCCCCGAGGGCGTCTTGAGCACGTTGTCGACGACCTCGGTCGTGACATAGCGAGCAAAGGTCGCGCGCAGAAAACGGGAGAACCAGACGGCGATGCCGACGGTAAGGAGCGAGGATAGAGCGAAGATCGCCAGAGTGACGCGATCGGTGAGCGTCGCGACGGCGGTGAAGTCGCCCTCCGCGCGCTCGGCGCCGGCGGCTTCGACGGCCGAGAGTTCGGCGAGGAGCGCATCGACGTCGGCGAATCGGTTGCGGTGGGTAAACGCTGGAGGCGCGGTTTCGCCGATCGGAGGTTCTTCGCCGATGGGCTCGTCAGCCGGTTCGTCGGTCTGGCCGCCGTTTTCTCCGGCGGTTCCGGGCGCCGAGGTTTCGTAGACCTCGAGCCAAGCCTCTGCGAGGCGGGTGAACTCCCCGCCGAGCCGTCTCGCCTGGTCCGAAGTCGACAGCTCCTGGAGTCGTCCGATCATCGTCTCGATCGTCCGCGCCCGAAGCCGCAGATCGGCCAGCTGCTCGGGTCCCAGGCGGACGGCGCCCGAGGTCAGGAGCGGCTCCATCACCTCAGCGTCGCGGTGGCGTTCGGCGATCGTATTGCGGATCTCGACGACCAGATCCTTGCTCTCGAGGGCCCTCTTGAGCTCGAGGATGATCTCGGTTCGCCGGGCGTTGCTCCAGAAGTAGACCGCCAGATTGAGACCGAAGAGGGCCAGAATGGCGAGAATCGAAACGGTCCATCTGCGGCGAAGCGTCATCCTCCCTGATAATAGCGATTCTGTGGTTTACTCGAGACGGCACGAGAAGGAGGCGCGATGCGAGCTCGCCGGTTGATTCTTCAGCCCCGCAGGTTGTTGTTGGCGGCCGCGCTCCCGCTGCTGCTCGGAGCGTTCCAGCCGGCACCCGCCGGGGCGGAGGCGGTCGGCAAGAAAGAGCTTCGGGACGCCCGAACGGCGGTCGACGAGGGCCGTTTCGCGGAGGCTCTCATCGCCTACGAGAGGATTCTGGACTCGGCGGCAACCGACAAGCAGAGGTTCGAGGCGCTCTATCACGCGGTGCTTCTAGGTGTGTCCGCGGGACCCAACGAGATCGCATCCGGGGCCATCGCCGAGCGCCTCGCCGCACTGGGGAAACTGGCCGACTCGGGCGAGAACGGCAGCAAGCTCGAGATCCGCGCGCTGAGCGCTTTGGTCGGCTCGCTCGATTCGCTGCGGGCCGAGATCACGGAGCTCGAGCTCGAGCGCGCCGCCGAGCGGGCCGAGACGGAGAGGGCGAGCGAAGAGATCCGTCTAGCCACTGACGAGGCGCGCACCGCACTCGAGGCCAGGGTCGCTGCGGAAATGCGCGAGAGGCTGGTCGTCGAGCAACGCCTGGAGTTGGCGAAACGTCACCTCGCGACGCGAGAAGAGGAGCTTCGGGCGCGGGTCGAAGAACTCAGCCAGTGCGCAGCGGAGACCAGCTTCATTCTCGACCAGCTCGAAGGTACCCAGGCGAGCGAGGTGCAGATGCTCCAGGTCGTGATGCGCAAGAACGAAGATCTCGCCAAAGCTCGGCTGGCGCTCGCGAAGCGCGAAAAAGAGCTGGCCGATCAGACGGAGCAGCTCGAACTGAAGGAAGACGAGATTCGCAAGCGCGAGGAGGCGATCCGGGAGGTTACCGAGCGCGTCCTGGGCAAGGAGCCACCCGACTCGTGAGACTCGCGAGGGCCGATTCGTGAAGGCGGATTCGTGAGCTTCGTTCGATGAGCACCGAACGGGAGCGCTCGGGGCTGCCTCGACTCGAGCGTCTGATCCACATCGGCTGGGGACTCGCCGGCTTCTGGGTCGCGCGAGCCTTGGGGGCGGGTCTGCGCAGACTGCCTTTCTTCGGTCGCCTGCTGCGGGCGCCTCTTCCGCCTGAGAAGAGGTTTCGCGCCCTGCTCGAGAGGTTGGGCGGCACGTTCATCAAGTTCGGTCAGGTGCTCTCCCTCCAGCCAGATCTCGTACCTAGCAGCTATTGCGACGAGCTCTTCGATCTGCTCGATCGGGTGCCGGCGTTCGACTACGCCGAGGTGGAGCGGATCTTCCGTGAGGACCACGGCCGCGACCCCGCCGAGATCTTCGACAGCTTCGATCAGGTGCCGTTTGCCTCGGCTTCGATCGGCCAGGTTCACCGGGCCACGCTCGGTGGCCGCGAGCTCGCGGTCAAGGTGCGCCGCCCGACCGCACTTCGCGACTTCGGTGGCGATATCGGTCTGATGAAGGCGATGGTCCGACTGATCTCGGCGCTGCGGCTCAAGAGCTTCGACAGTCTGCGCATGCCGCTCAACGAGTTCGTCGCGTGGACCGGCGACGAGCTCGACTACCGGCGCGAGGCCCGGTACATGGAGCAGGTCAGGGTCAATACCGGAGAGCGACGAGCGGCTCGGGTGCCGGCGGTGATCGGGGAAGTGTCAACTGCTCGCATTCTGGCGGCCGAGTATCTCGACGGAACGACCCTGCTGGAGTACTTGCGCTCACTCGAGCGCGGCGATCCCGCGGTGGCGCACCGGCTCCGGGAGATCGAGTTCGACCCTGAGACGTTCGCCGAGAACATCCTCGCCAACTTCCTCGGCGACGTCTTCAAGCACGGCATCTTCCACGCCGACCTACACCCGGCCAACCTCCTAATTCTTCCCGACAACGTCGTCGGCTACGTCGATTTCGGAATCACCGGTGTGATCAGCGAGTATGGCAGCCAGCACGTGCTCGCCATGATCCTGGCGCTCTCGCGGCACGACGTCGAGGAGATGCTCGAGGGTATTTTCAGGATCTCGGAGGTGACCGAGGAATCCGATGTCGAGGGCTTCCGGCGTGGTTTGCGAGAGCGAGCCGAAGTGTGGTTCGGCGAGGACCGCGGAGGCAACGAGCTGACCACCGGATACACCCTGATCATGCTGGACATGATCCGGCTTTCGCGCCGGCATGCCGTCCTTCCGCACGAAGAAGCCTTGCGCTACATGCGCTCGGTGATCACGGCCGATGGTCTGATCGCCCGTTTCGCGCCCGAATTCGACGTCAACCGGGCGCTCGAGAGGTTGAGTCTCAGGCAGCTGCAGTCGCGCGCTCTGGCGACCACCTTCTCGGCCGATCGAATGATCGACTCCTGGATCGCCGGCAGTCGCCTGATGCGAGATGGCGCCCTGCGACTCGACCGCTTGCTGGACAGATTGGAGAAAGAAAAACCGGTGGAGCCCGATGCGGAGCGTGACCGCGCCCCGAGAGAGGCGCTCTCGGCGCGGACGTTGCGCCTGGGCGTCTCGGTTCTCGGGATCGCGACACTGATCGTGCTGGGCGCGGAGCCGGTGCGGCCAGGGCTCAATCTGTTCGTAGCCGAGGCCGCGCTCACCGGCGCCGGCACCGTCCTTTTGATCTGGAGCGCACTGCGATGGATGCTCTCGCGCCGCTAGCCGAAGGCCGAAAGCGGCTCGACAGGCGGGGGCCGGCGGGCGCGGCCCTGGCCCGCTATCTGTCCTGCCGGATGGATCTTCTGACCGAGACCGAGGCGCTCGAGCTGGAGGCGGAGATCGAGATCGCGAGCGTGACGCCGTACCGCGAAGTGCAGGAGATCTTCGAGGCCGAGACCGGTCAGCGGCTCGACGAGGCCTTCGACCGGTTCGAGGCCGAGCCGTTCGAGGTGGATCTGCTCTGTCAATGGCATCGCGCTCGGCTCATGGACGGGGAGGTGGTGGTCTTCAAGCTCGTTCACTCCGATCTGCGGCCCGCGGCCGGGCCAATGCCCCGGCCGAAGCCCTGGCCGGGGCTCGAGGAGGTCTCGAAGCTGGCTCCCGTGTTGAGCCGCTCCGGTGCCTCGGATCGAGAGCGAGTGCTCGCGGACTTCGCCGATCACTGGACCCGCTCTCTCGACCTGGGCAGGGAAGCCACCGATTTGATCGAGCTTCGCGAGCGCTGCGAGACGATGAGCCTCGTGACGGTGCCCGAGGTTCATCCCGCGCTCTCGGGAGCGCGGTTCTTGACGGTTGCCGATCTCTGCGGCTCGACGGCCACCGAGCGGGCACGGCCGCCGGCGGAGAGGGCCGGGGCGGACGGGCC
>CALZIK010000115.1 GCA_945787635.1 Thermoanaerobaculia bacterium
CGGGTGGGGCGCAGAGCGCGGCAGCATCGAGCGGCGCCCAGCCGTCGGCGGGTGGCGGGCAGGTCACGGTGACGGTGACGCCCGATCCGGCGCAAGCCGCGACGACCGCGGCCGGTACCCGGCCGCCGGGCTTTCAAGGGCCACGCTCGGAGATTTTGAGCATTGGTGCGGATGGCAGCGTCTCGACCGTCTGGAGCTTCGACGCCGAGACCGTCTACTCCCTTTCCTGGCAGGTGGGGCGGCTCTGGGTCGGCACGGGGCTCGACGGCAAGGTGTTCAGTTTCCGCGACGGGCATATGGTTCTCGAGAAAGACCTGACCGAGCGTCAGGTAATCGCGATTCTTTCCGACCGGGACGGCCCGGTGTACGCGACCACGAACGCCGCCGCGGTCTTTCGTGCGGTCGGCGAACCGGAGCGCGAGGGCACGTTCATGAGTCCGGTTCTGGACGCCTCCCAGACCTCGGGCTTCGGGACCCTGAGCTGGGTGGGGAGCCAGCCGAAGGGCACCGTGGCGGGGTTTTCGGCCCGCACCGGGATGAGCGCCCACCCCGACCGTACCTGGTCGGACTGGAGCGCGGAGCAAACCGGTAGCCAGGTCTCACTGAGCCAACTTCCCATGGGCCGGTATCTGCAGTGGCGGGCCCGATTGGAGTCGGGCAATGGCGAGTCACCCACTCTGAGTCGGGTCGCGATCTCCTATCGCCAGCGCAACCTGCCTCCGCGCATCAAGAAGCTCGAGGTTCTTCCACCCGGTGAGGTCATCGTGCCACCGGGTTTCGTGCCCGGGAGCCAGACCTTTGAACCCTCCCGGCCCGATCGAGACGGCTTCTTCTCGACTCTTGAATCGGTCAAGAGCGATCGCGATCGGCAGCGAAAGACTCTCCACAAGCAGGGTTTTCGCACGATTTCCTGGGAAGCCGAAGATCCCAACGGCGACGATCTTGAATACGCTCTCTTCTTCCGTCGCGATCGCTCGGAGATGTCGTGGCTTTCGATGGGCGAGCCGATCGACGAGGATTTCTTCAGCTTCGACGCTACGGCGCTGCCGGATGGGGTCTACCGCTTCAAGCTGGAGGCCTACGATCGCGACGAAAACGCCGGCGAGACGGCGCTGAGGAGCGAGCGAGACAGCGAGCCAGCCTACATCGATCATACGCCTCCGACGGTAGTCCGCACACGCGTGGATTCAGGCGTTCTGCTCGTCGATCTCAACGACGTCATGAGTCCTCTGGCCGAGGCTCAGTTCAGCGTCGACGCTCGCGAATGGATACCCGCCCAGGTGGAAGACGGCCTGCTCGATAGCGTGAACGAGACCCTTTCGATCAAGTTGCCGAAGCCCGGCGAGTCGCAGCTTCTGTTGTTGCGGGCCGCCGATAGGGCGTTCAATGTCGTAACCTTCGACCTGTCGAGCCAGCTGCCATGAACAGACCTCGAATAGCGGTGTACCCGGGCTCTTTCGACCCCTTGCACAACGGCCATCTGGACATCATCAAGCGCTGCTGCCCGCTCTTCGACGAGGTCATCGTGGCGGTTCTGGGGAACGAATCCAAAGACCCGCTGTTCACTGTAGCCGAGAGAATCGAGATCATCCGGAGCGAGGTAGCCGACTTGGCCGGCTGCCGGGTCGGCAGCTTTTCGGGCTTGTTGGTCGATTTCATGGATCGAGAAGGCGCCAACGTGATCGTTCGCGGTCTGCGGGCCGTGTCGGACTTCGAGTACGAGTTCCAAATGGCGTTGATGAATCGGAGGCTCAACAAGAGGGTGGAGACCGTGTTCCTGGTCCCCAAGCACGAGTACATCTATCTTTCGAGCAAGCTGGTCAAGGAAGTGTTTTTCCTCGGCGGGCACCTTGAAGGCCTGGTACCCGAGATGTCTCTCGAGCGGATGTCGTTGCGGCTCGGGAGTCACGAGGCCGACGACGGGCAGCGGCCCTGAGGGGCCCCGGTCGGGCAGTGAGCGTCGACGCCGAGCTGTCGGATTTCATTCGGCGCATGCCGAAAGTCGAGTTGCACGTGCATCTCGAAGGAGCGATCAGGGCGCCGACCTTGCTGCAACTCGCAAAGCGCCGCTCGGTCGAGCTGCCGGCTGGTGACGTCGCGGGAATCGAGCGCTGGCTCGAGTTCCGAGATTTCGATCACTTTCTGGAGGTCTATCTGACAATCTCGCGGTGCTTGCGGGATCCCGAGGACTTCCAGTTGATCACCGCGGCGTTTCTGGAAGAACAGGCGCGCCAGAACATCCGCCATACTGAGGCCCACTTCACGATCTCGACTCACATCGCCAACGGCGTCAACGCCGGCGAGGTCGCGGAAGCGCTCGCCGAAACCGTGCTGGACGGCGAGAGAAACCTGGGCGTGCGGTTGCGCTGGATTCCCGACATCGTGCGCAACGTCGATCCGTCGCGAGCGGACCAGACTCTCGAGTGGGCTTTGAGTCACCGGGACCATTTCGTTGCCGCTATCGGGCTGTCGGGTAAGGAAAGCCACGCGGCCGCGCCGTTTCGAGAGCACTTCGAGGTGGCGAAGGCCGAGGGGCTGCATCGGGCTGTGCACGCCGGCGAGCAGAGCGGTCCGGCGACCGTTTGGGAGGCGCTCGAGCTTTGCGGGGCGGAGCGCATCGGCCATGGGATTCGGGCAGTGGACGATCCCGATCTGGTCGACGAGCTTCGGCGACGGCGGATTCCGCTCGAAGTCAACCCGACTTCGAACGTGTGCCTCGGGTTGGTTGCCTCACTTGCCGAGCATCCGATCCGGGTGATTCGCGAAGAAGGCCTGTCCTTTTCGATCAACAGCGATGACCCGGCTCTGTTTCACACGAGCCTCACTCGCGAGCTCGAGCTGGTGGCCGGAGAGCTGGCTCTGAATCGCCGCGAGGTGGCGAGTCTTTCCACTGCCGCCCTCGATCAGGCGTTTCTTACGCCCGGTGAGCGTGACACCCTCGCTGGCGAGTTCGCGGCCTGGTTCGAGAAAGACGGGCTGTCCCCGGATTCGCCGTCGGGATAGGCTTGTCGCCGATCGGGAGAATCGACAAGGGGGTCATGCGATGCCGAAGCCTGTGATAGCCGAACGTCTGCCAGCCGTGCTCGAGCTCGAGGCGGGCACCTACTGGTGGTGTGTGTGTGGTCTTTCGAAGAGCCAGCCATTCTGCGACGGATCGCACAAACAAGAGGGGGCGTTCTCGCCGCTCAAGTTGGAGCTCGCCGAGTCGAAGCGAGTGGCGCTGTGTCAATGCAAGCACACCGGCAATCAACCGTACTGCGACGGTAGCCACTCGCGACTGGACTGAACGCAAGAGGCCGAGCGGGACGGCGCGAATGATCTTTCACACCGTCATCCAAGACTGCCTGTGGCTGAACTGGGCTCTGCCGGAGAGCGCGCTTCCGCCGCCGCCACCGCCGTTGACCTATGACGTCTGCAAGACGGCGCGCGGCAGCTTCGTCTTCGTCTCCGCGTTACTGTTTCGGCAGCACGGCCTCGGCGCGCGGGCGAATCTCCCCGGTATGTCTCACCCGCAGTGTCAGTTTCACGCGTGCGCGATCGACGGGGAGGGCATGGCCTGCGCCTGGGTGTTCCGCATGCTTTTGCCGAACTGGCTGGCGACTAGCGTGCGTTGGGTAGCGGGTCGCCCGGCGCGGGGCGCCCGGCTCGATTACCCCGCCGCGGGCGAGCCTGGGCTGGCGGGCGATCGCTGGACCTGGTCGGTGCGACGATCCGATGAGTTCGTAGTCGAGGCGTCGATCTCGAGCCCGGCTCCGGGCGCGGGACCGTCGCTGGGTAGTTTCAAGGAGACCTTGGCCTATTTTCGTCGGCAGAGATCCGAGTACGTCATGGTGCGCGGAAGGTGGCGCAGGGTCCAGGTCGAGCGACGAAGCGCCAACGCCATGCCGGTCGCGGTCACAGTGCTCGACGGCTCACTGCTGACCGATCAGCTGCCCGGGGGCCAGTGCGAGCTGCCGGCGCTGCATTCGTCCTGGCTGATTCCGACGCTCGAGACCTCGTTCGAGTACGCCGCCGAAGGCGAGCGGGCGGCGGTGCCCGACGCGCCCGCTCCACTCTGAGCGCTGCGCTTCGAGCGCTGGGCTCTGATATCTTGGGCGCTCATGCCGGACGCCTCGTTGATTGAATCGCCGGCCGCGGTGATGGCGGTCCTGGCCGGGATCGCGGCCTTCTACTTCTGGCTCGAGCGCGCGACCGGCTGGAAGCTGTTTCAGTACCTGATTCCGCTGATCTGGATCTACGCTACGCCGGTCGTGCTGCGCAACGTCGGCGTGCTGCCCGAGTCCTCTCCGTCGTACGACGTGCTGCGGACCTTCGGCCTCCCGGTCGTGGTCGTGCTGCTTCTGGTCTCGGTGGACGTGGGCGCGGCCGTGCGGGTCATGGGGAAGGGTGTTCTGGTCATGCTGATGGGCACCGCCGGTATCGTCCTGGGCGCGCCGATCGCCTATTTTCTGGTCCATCGGTGGCTCGCGGAGGACGCCTGGACGGGCTTCGGCGCGCTCGCCGGGAGCTGGATCGGCGGAACCGGCAACCTCGCCGCGGCAGCGCACGCGCTGGGAACCTCGGAAGAGCAGTTCGGCCTCGCCGTGCTAGCCGACACCGTGATCTATATCGGCTGGCTGCCGCTGTTGCTGGTGTCGAAGAACTTCGCCGCCAAGTTCAACCGCTGGACAAGGGTGTCCGACGATCGGATCGCGCGCATGGAGGCAGCGGCGGCGGCCGAAGTGAAGCAGGACCGCCCCGCGGTCTTTCGGGACTACCTGAATCTGGGAGCCATCGCCCTGTCGGTGACCTGGTTTGCCGGTTGGCTCGCGACTCGGCTTCCGGAGATCGAAGCCGGAGGCGAGACCGTGATCTCGACCTCCACCTGGGTGGTGCTCCTGGTCACGACACTCGGCATCGGCCTGTCGTTGACCAAAGCCAAGTCGATTCCCGGCTCTCACGAGCTGGCGATGGCGATTCTGTATGTGTTCGTGGCGCGCATGGGAGCCACCGCGTCGCTGTCGGGGCTCGCGCAAGCACCGGTGTTTCTGCTCGGCACGGCGATCTGGATTTGCATCCACGGAGCCTTCTGCCTGGCCGGAGCCTGGTTGTTCAAGGTCGACGTGCACAGCGCGGCAATCGCCTCTGCCGCGAACGTCGGCGGGGCGGCGTCCGCGCCGGTGGTGGCTGCTCACCACCGGGAGAGCCTGGTACCGGCCTCGATTCTGATGGCGTTGCTCGGCTATGCGATGGGCAACTACCTCGCCATTCTGACCGGACATCTCTGCCGGGTCGTAGGAGGTGGCTGATGGCGTCGGCTCCCAGTGACAGGAGACCGCAACGCATTGCGGTGCTGCCCGGAGACGGAATCGGCGTCGACGTGACCGCCGAGGCCGTCAAGGTGCTCGACGTGGCCTCCGAGCGTTGGAATCTGCCGCTCGAGCTCGTCGAGATACCCTGGAACGCCGACCGCTATCTCGAGACCGGCGAGACCTTGCCCGCGGGCGCGCTCGACGCTTTTCGCGACGAGTACTCGGCAATTTTGATTGGCGCCTACGGCGACCCGCGGGTGCCGGACATGAAGCACGCGGGCGACATCCTCTTGGGGATCCGCTTCGGGCTCGACCTGTACATCAATTTCAGGCCGATCCGGCTCTACGACGAGCGTCTGTGTCCGCTCAAGGGCAAGACCAGGGACGACGTCAATTTCGTGGTCTTCCGCGAGAACACCGAGGGCGCGTATGTCGGCGTCGGTGGCCAGTTCAAGCGCGGCACGCTCGACGAGATCGCGGTCCAGGAGTCGCTCTACTCGCGCAAGGGCGTCGAGCGGATCATTCGAGCGGCATTCGAGTACGCCGAGCGCGAAGGGCATCGTAAGGTCTGCATGGCCGACAAGTCGAACGTCATGCAGCACGGCCATGAGCTCTGGCAAAGAGTCTACTGGGCCGTTGCCGAAGAGTATTCCGAGATCGAGGCAAGCCACCTGTTCGTCGATGCTCTGACGATGCAGATGATCCGCAAGCCCGAGGCCTTCGAGGTAATCGTAACCAACAACATGTTCGGAGACATCGTCACCGACCTGGGTGCAGCGCTCCAAGGTGGTCTCGGCGTCGCGGCTTCGGCCAACCTTCACCCCGGCCAGACGTCGATGTTCGAACCGGTGCACGGTTCTGCGCCGAAGTACGCCGGGACCAACAGAGCGAATCCGATGGGCGCGGTGCTGTCGGTATCACTCATGCTCGACGACCTCGGGCATCGCCAGGCGGCCGAGGTCGTGGAAGCTGCGGTCGAGCGGTCGATTCAGGCGGGCAACACCACTGCCGATCTCGGCGGCTCGCTTTCGACGACCGAAGTCGGTGATGCTCTGGCGGCGTTCGTAGCGGACGCCGTGGTGGCGGATAGCCGGTAGTATTCTCGAAATGGCTGTCGACGTGGATCGGCTGATTTACGACTGGAACACCGAGGTGAGCCTCGAACCCGGTCCGGCGCGCGGCAGGGTGGAGCTCAACGACGAGACCCTTCGGGACGGCCTGCAATCGCCGTCGGTGCATGATCCCTCGCTGGATCAGAAGCTCGAGATGCTGCATTGCATGGCGCGGCTGGGAATCGAGTCTGCCAACATCGGCCTTCCCGGCGCCGGGCCCCATGTCGTCGACACCGTTCGGCGCCTGGCGTGCGAGATCCGCGACCGCAAGCTGAAGCTGGTGCCCAACTGCGCGGCCCGAACCCTGGCCCGGGACATCGAGCCGATCCTCGAGATCTCGCAGGAGGTCGGTCTCGAGATCGAAGTCGCCTGCTTTCTCGGTTCGAGCGCCATCCGAAGGTTCACCGAGAGCTGGGAGATGGATCGCTTGCTCGGGCTCGCGGAGGACGCGGTAGCGCTCGCTGTCGGCCACGGCCTGCCGTGCATGTTCGTCACCGAGGACACCACTCGCGCGGCGCCGGATGATCTCAGGCGCCTTTACGAAGTGGCTGTGCGGGCGGGTGCTAAGCGGGTCTGTGTGGCCGATACCGTAGGCCACGCCACTCCCAGAGGGGCCGCCGAGGTGGTGCGGTTCATTCGCAGCGTGGTGGACCCGATCGACGACAGCGTGCAGGTCGACTGGCACGGACATCGCGACCGGGGTTTGGCGGTGGAGAACGCTATCGCGGCCGCGCAGGCCGGCGCCGACCGGCTGCACGGAACCGCGCTGGGAGTCGGGGAGAGGGTGGGCAACACGCCGATCGATCTGCTCCTGGTCAACTTGAAGCTCATGGGGTGGATCGAGCGCGACCTGACCAGTCTGCCGGGCTATTGCCGGCTGGTCGCCGAGGCGACGGGTACGCCGCTTCCCGAGAACTACCCGGTCGTCGGGCGGGACGCTTTTCGGACCGCCACCGGAGTTCACGCCGCGGCCGTCATCAAGGCTCAGGCCAAGGGGGATGCGTGGTTGGTCGATTGCGTGTACTCGGGTGTGCCGGCCAGCTGGGTGGGTAGGTGCCAGGAGATCGAGATCGGACCGATGAGCGGCCAGTCCAACGTCACCTACTGGCTGGAAAAGCGTGGCTTCGACCCCGTGCCGCAGCTCGTGGAAGTGATCTTTCGGCGCGCCAAGCAGGCCGACTGCGTCCTGGAGGAGGACGAGATCCTGGCGATATGCGATGAATGCGGCGCCACGAAAGCCTGAGGAAGGCAAGCACCGGGACGACGCGTCGCGCAGGCTTCTGGATCGGTATCTCGAAGGGCTGGCTCTCGAGCGCGGACTGGCCGAGAACACTGTGGCCGCGTATCGCCGCGATCTGGAGAGCTTGCTCGCCTTTCTCGAAGTTCGAAAGCGCCGGCTGACCCAAGCGTCGCCGAGTGACCTGTCCGCCTACCTTCGGGAGCTGCGGCGCCGGAACCTCGCGCCCAGCAGCGTGCGCAGGGCACTGGCCTCGCTGCGCGGCCTTTTCGGCCACCTGGTCGAAAGCGGTGAGCGTGCGGACAATCCCGCCGTCAACCTCTTGCCTCCCAAGCTCTGGCGCACCTTGCCGCGGGTCCTGGCCGAGCGCGAGGTCGAGGCGCTACTCGCGGCGCCCGATCCCGGCACGCCGCTGGGCGTTCGGGACCGCGCGATGATCGAGCTGCTCTATGCCTCGGGGCTGCGGGTCAGCGAGCTGGTCGGTCTGCAACTCGGACAGCTCCGTCTGGATCTGGGCTTCGTCCTGGTCATGGGCAAGGGGAGCCGCGAGCGTATGGTGCCCTTGGGGGAATCGGCGGAAGAGTGGGTGGGGCGCTACCTGAGCGAGGTCCGTTCGGACCTAGTCGAGGGACGACACGAGACGATCTTCGTGAATCGATACGGGCGGGCGCTCTCCCGGCAGGGCTTCTGGAAGAACCTCCGGGCATACGGAGTCGCGGCCGGTATCCACGAACTCCACCCCCACCTGCTGCGTCACAGCTTCGCCACGCACCTGCTCGAGCACGGTGCCGATCTGCGCTCGGTTCAGGCGATGCTCGGCCACGCCGACATCTCGACCACCCAGATCTACACCCACATTCACCAACAGCGGCTGCGCAGCCTCTACGATCGCTATCACCCTCGCGCCTAGTGGGGTTGACGCCTCGGCACCGTAGAATGTCGCCATGTGGAGGCCGCCGACGAAACTCGTGGTGACGGTGGTGGCGCTCGTGGCCACGTCGTTGCCGAGCGCTGCCGAGTTGGTCGTGTTCTCGGGTGGGCACGTGCTGAAAGTGGCTGGATTCGAGGTCGCCGGTGATCGAGTCGAGCTTCGTCTTGCCGGTGGGGGAGCGGTTCGCGTGTCACTTTCCACCGTCGAGAGAATCGTAGACGACGAGATCGAGGCGCCGGCGGAGGTCCTCGAGGAGGCCGCTTCGCCAAGTCCGGTCAGCATCGGCTTCGGGGAGGTCGAGCCGGTTCCGGGCACTCCCTACGGTGACCTGATCTTCGCTGCGGCCAAGCGGGAGAAGCTCAATCCGGCGCTGGTCGCCGCAATGGTGCGTCATGAGTCGGCCTTCGATCCTGGAGCCGTGTCGGTCAAGGGCGCCCGGGGCTTGATGCAGCTCATGCCGGCCACCGCGCAACGATTCGGCGTCCCCGCCAGTGAGCTCTTCAACCCGGAGCGCAACCTCCAGGCCGGCACCAAGTATCTGCGCTGGCTGGCCGGGCGTTTTCCGGAAGACCTGCCGCGCATTCTCGCGGCCTACAACGCGGGTGAGGCCAACGTCGCCCGCTACGACGGCGTGCCTCCCTTTCGGGAAACGCGCGGGTACATCCGACGAATCTACGGCACTCTCGGGATCGACGAAGACCCGCTCGCCGCGAAGTAGCTCATCGCCACCAGAGTCTGGTCGTCGTCGGCGGGGACTCCCTGGGCGTGCCGCTCGACAGCGCGCACGATGGCGTCTCTCGCGGTAGCGGCGCTCTCGTGGGAGGCCTCCAGAGCCGTGCGGATGCGGTCGTAGCCGAACGGTTCTCCCTGCGGATCCACCATCTCGATCAGTCCGTCGGAGAGCCACACGAGAATGTCGCCCGAGACCAGGTCGACGCGGGTGTTGCCGTAGTTCTCGCCGAGGGCGCCGAGTGGGTTGCCCGGGAGCAAGATCTCTTTCACCTTGCCCTCCCGGATCAGATAGGTGGGTGGATGGCCCGCGTTGGTGAGATCGACGGTTCCCTTGCGGAAGTCGACGACAGCAACGGTCGCGGTGACGAAGAACCGCCCGTCGTGGTCGGCGCGGACCATGCTGCTCAGTCGGCGGAGGATCTCCTTGGGCTGTTTTCTCTCTTCGACGAGGATGCCGAGCGCCGCCTTGATCATGGCCATTCTCAAACCCGTCGGCAGGCCGTGGCCCGAGACGTCCGCGATCACGATCGCCAGCCTGGATTCGTCGATGCGCAGGATGTCGAAGTAGTCGCCGCCGATCGCGGCGCTCGGCTCGAACAGCGTGGCGAACTCCAGCGAGTCGGATTGCGGCAGGGTCGAAGGCAAGAGGCTCTGCTGCAGGTCGCGGGCGATCTGGAGCTCCTTCTCGAGAATCTCCTGCTGCGCCGCGGTGGCGACGAGCTGCTCGAGGTTCTCGGCCATCTGGTTGAAGGATCTCTGGAGCTCCCCGACCTGATCGTTGCGGCGCACCGGAATCCGCGCCGAGAAGTCCCCCGCTCGAACCGCATCGGTCGCCTTGCTCAAGCGGTTGACCGCCCTGCTCAAAGTGAAGATCATGAACAGCGCCATGCCGAGAGCGGCGGCGTAGATCGCCGCGAGAAGGCTGGCCAATGAGATCAAGCCGGCCCAGGCCGCCGTGTCGACCTCCGCCGAGCTCGACAGGAGATACCGAGCCACGCCTTGCGTGGTTCCGTTGAGCGTAGCGGCTACGTACTCGGCGACCACCTGCCCATCCTCGAGCGACACGAGATCTCTCGAGACTTCGTTCCACCAAAGCCAGGGCTTGTCGCCAAACCCGCTTCCGAGCTGCTGGCCGGCGAAGTAGAGCGCACGCTCCTCCGATCCCCTCGCGACCGTAACCGGTTGAAAGGAGTATTCCTTTCCGCCGAAGCTGACCCGCGTGCGCGAGCCCTTGCGTGGATCATCGGACCGGTAGAGCTTGACCCATACCTTGCCGCGGCGCATCAGCTCTTGGGAAAGATCATTGGGGTGGACCACCAGCGCGGCGGCGTTGCCCGCGGTCGCGGTTGCGATCAGGGTGATCGAGCCGTCGGCGCGCGCGTAGTATCGGGGGGTGCGACGGAAACCCGTTTCTTCGAAAGGTTCCTCGAGGCCGGCGGTCCAGTATCGAGGGAGTTTGCCGTCGCCCATCACCCGGCGGCCGTCGAGGTACACCGCCATGCCGGCGCGGTCGGACGGTAGGGCGCCACCCTCCGAGAACGAATCAAGGAGCAGATCCGCGCTCGCCTGCAAGTCGGAGTGGAGGCCGGCTACCGTATCCCGGTAGAGGTGTCCCAGGAAGAAACCAGCCACCAGGTAGCCGGTAAGAAAGATCAGCGCCGCCACCATGGGGATCGGCAGAACTCCGATGAAAAAGTACGAAAGCGCCAATCGTCGCCCGACTCGCCACAGGAACTTACGGGTGAGCGACCAGGCGAGCCATAGGAAAAATAGCAGCACCGCGCCCGCCAGGAGCAACTTGGCCGGCAGGAGCATGTAGGTCGCGCCGAACAGGGCACCAAAGGCTCCCGAGACGACGGCAATGCCCGCTACGAGAAAGGCGGCAACCAGCAGCAGGCGTCTGAGGACCTTGCGTCTCAAGTTCGGCTCCTGCCAGGTCTACGAATCTCGCGGTGCCCAGGTTCCGGCGGCTGCGAGAGCGGTGGTTGCATGTTGCTAGTATCGGGTCGCGAACCGGCGCGCGGCTTGGACGACGCTGGGTTCGCGGGTCGAAAAGGATCTTAACGCGACAATTTCGCCGAAAGGAGTTTTTCGTGTCTCGAGTGCCTCGCTCCCAGGAGCATCTGAAGACCGGCTTCGCCAGTGAGGCGGCCGCCGCCGCGCGTTACCGTGCCTATGCCCGGGCCGCACGAGACGAAGGCAAGCCCAATCTGGGCAAGAGATGGGAGGCGCTGGCCGAGGCCAAGGACGAACTGGCGATTCGGCAGCTCACGGCGGCGGGGCAGGTGCGGGCGGCGGACCGGGTGATCGCGGATGCCCTAGCGGAGGATCGGTTCGAGAATGACGTTCTCTACCCGAAGATGATCCGAGACTCGGGAGCCGACGCCGCGGCCGAGGTCTTTCGGGACGTGGTAGCGGCTCAGGCCGGCCACATCGAGGAGCTGGACGAGCTGAGGAAGCGCTTGCAGGCGGCAAGCGGCGATATCGACTGACCCGCCCGGGTGTTACCGGGCGCGAGACATGAGCCGCGCTGCCCCAGTCCCTGCTGGGAGAACCCGTTGGGGACCCTCGACTCTCACTCCGGTGGAGCTCTTGTGGATTGCCTTGGCAGCGCTGGGGATCGCCCTGGTCGCAGCGACAGGAGCTGCTGCGTCCGAGGGTCTGGCGCTGCCCGTCGACCCGGACGTACTGAACGCCGAGACCGTCAGCTGGCTGCGCGACAAGGTACCCGACGAAGCGGGCCAGTTTTCCAAGCTGTCGCGGATCCTCGAAGCCCTCCAGCGCGACCCGGACGGCCCGCGGGTGCGCTATCAGGAGGGCTACACGGGTACCGCGCAGGAGGCCTTCGACACGGGTCAGGTCAATTGCCTGTCGTTCAGCCAACTCGTCGTGGCGATGGCCCGGGAGCTCGGTGTCGAGGCCTTCTACATGGATATCAGGAAGTTCCAACGCTACACCAAGGAGGGTGACCTGATAATTGTCGCCGGGCACACGACCGCGGGATTCGACAAGGGGCCGGAGCGCGTGATTCTGGAGTTTTCGGTGGGTCCTCAGGTCAACTACCGGGAGGCGGTGCGGATCTCGGATGCCACCGCGCGGGCCTACTACCACTCGAACCGTGGAGCGGAAACACTCCAAGCCGGAGACCTCGACGGCGCGGCCGAATGGCTCCAGGCGGCGGTCGAGCTCGACCCCGGGCTCCCCGACGCCTGGGTGAACCTCGGCGTCGCGCTGCGACGGCAGGGCGAACCGCGGAAGGCGGAGGAGGTCTACCGGCGGGCGATCGCTCTCGACTCCGAGTTTTTTCCTGCCTACCAGAATCTCGCCGCCCTGTTTCGGCTGCGCGGCGACACCGATGGGGCAACCCGGTTGCTCGAGATTCTCGAGCGCCAACGCACCCGCAATCCTTTCGTCTACCTGGCCCTCGGAGACCTGAGCCTGGAGCAGGGCAATCTCGAGGATGCCGGGCGCTTTTTCAAACGGGGGCGGCGCCTGCGCCGCCGAGATCCCGACCTGCTAGCGGCTCTCGGCGAGGTCGCGCTGGCCGCGGGAGGCTTGGCCGAGGCGCGACGATGGCTGTCTCGGGGCCGGCGCGCCAGCCCCGAAAACGCCCGCGTGCAGCGACTCGCAAACGCGATCGAACGGGCCTCCGAGGGCAGCTTGTGACCACCAGACACATGCGCTAAGCTGCCCGCGCGAGGTAAGCCATGGTCGGCGAATCCTGGGTCACTACTACATTCGAAAAGCTCGAGGACTGGGGCCGGAACAACTCGTTCTGGCCACTGCCGTTCGGCACCGCCTGTTGCGCGATCGAGTTCATGAGCGTGGTCTCGAGCCACTACGACATGTCGCGCTTCGGGTACGAGGTGGTGAGGTTCTCGCCTCGCCAGAGCGACCTGATGATCGTCGCCGGCACGATCACCGACAAGATGGCGCCGGTGCTCAAGAAGATCTACGACCAGATGCCGGATCCCAAATGGGTGGTTTCGATGGGCGCATGCGCCTGCTCGGGCGGCTTCTACCGCGCCTACCACGTGATGCAGGGCATCGACGAGATCGTTCCGGTTGACGTCTACGTGCCCGGCTGCCCGCCGACGCCGGAGGGCCTCATGCACGGCATCCTCCAACTGAAGGAAAAGATCGAGCGCGACCGCAAGCGCCTCAAGAAAGCGAAGGCAGGTAGTGCCTCTGACAGTGACGGCTCCAGTGCCGCTGCTTGAGAAGTACCCCCCCGACAGCGTCGTTCCGGTAGCAGGTCTCGATCAGCCTACGTGGATCGTTCACCGCGATTCGCTCAAGGAGCTGGCGGCCGAGTTGCAGGCGGACAGCGCGTCGGGGTTCGACCTTCTGCTCGATCTCTGCGGCGCGGACTTCCCCGGCCGCCCGGATCGCTTCGAGGCGATCTACCATCTCTATTCCGTTGAGCGGAAGGAGCGGTTGCGGTTGAAGGTGCCGGTGCCGGAGGACGATCCGGTCCTGCCGTCGCTCGCGGGCATCTGGAAGGCGGCGAACTGGTTCGAGCGCGAGGCCTTCGACATGTTCGGGCTGCGCTTCGAAGGCCACAAGAATCTCAGGCGGATTCTCACCCACGAGGCGTTTGAGGGGCACCCGCTGCGCAAGGATTACGATGCGGCTCGGCGCTGGATCCTGACCGAGGACAAGGTCTACCGGCCTCAGCCGAGACCGGACGACGGCGAGTCGGACGACGACATGTTCGAGCAGATGACGATCAACATCGGTCCGTCGCACCCGGCCATGCACGGGACCTTTCGCGTGGTGGCTCATCTCGACGGAGAGGTGATCACCGCAAGTGAGGTCGAGATCGGCTATCTCCACCGTTGCTTCGAGAAGATGGCCGAGACCCACACCTGGCAGCAGGTGATTCCCTATACGGATCGGCTCAACTACTGCTCGTCGTTCATCAACAACGTCGGGTATTGCCGCGCGGTCGAGAGCCTGCTCGGAGTCGAGGCCCCGCCCAAGGCGGTGTGGGCGCGCACCATCCTGTCCGAGTTCTCGCGAATCATGGACCACTGCGTGTGCAATGGCTCGACCCTTGTGGATGCCGGCGCGCTGACCAATTTCTGGTACTTCTTCCAGCCTCGCGAAGAGATTTACGGGTTGCTGGAGGCTTGCTCGGGAGCCCGGCTGACGGTCTCGTACTGTCGAATCGGTGGCCTGGCCGAGGACCTGCCGCCGGATTTCGAGGCTCATTGCAGGCGGCTGCTGGAGATGATTCCCGGCTTCATGGACGACATCGAACGGCTGGTCAACAAGAATCGCATTTGGCTGGACCGCTCGGTAGGGGTCGCAGCAATCTCGGGTGAGGAAGCCGTCAACTGGGGTTGGACCGGGCCGTGTCTGCGCGCCTCGGGCGTGGCCAATGACGTTCGGCGCGATCACCCCTACGATCTGTACGATACGGTGGATTGGAACGTGCCGGTCTTGCCCGGCGGCGACGTCTACGATCGGTACCGCGTCCGCATGCTGGAGATCCGCGAGTCGTTGAAGATTATCCGCCAGCTGCTGGACCGGGGCATGCCCGAGGGTCCGCACATAATCGACGACCCCCATATCGCCCTGCCGCCGAAGGAAGACGCCTACAACCAGATGGAGGCCATGATCTACCACTTCAAACTGATCATGGATGGAATCCAGGTGCCGGCCGGCGAGGTCTACTCGATGGTCGAAGGGGCCAACGGCGAGCTGGGCTTCTACGCGATAAGCGACGGCTCAGGCAAACCATACAGATTGAAGGTGCGGCCGCCGTGCTTTCCGATCATGTCCACGTTTTCGGACTTGATCCGCGGAGGCACGGTTTCCGACGCGGTGGTCTCGCTGGGCGGCCTCAACGTCATCGCCGGGGAGTTGGAGCGGTGAGCCATCCCAAAGCAACCCGGCCGTACAAATACTCGCTCGCCGAACGCCTCTACCTGCCGCTTTTAGCGGGTCTGTGGATCACTCTCAAGCACTTTCTGCGCAACGTGTTCCGCCGCGGGCGCAGTTACACCATTCAATACCCGGAAGAACGGCGCAACTACTCTCACAGGTTTCGCGGGCATCACATCCTGACCGCCCGGCCGGACGGCTCGCTGCGCTGCGTGGCCTGTTTCTTGTGCGCCACCGCCTGCCCGGCCGAGTGCATCACGATCGAAGCCGGCGAGCACCCGGACGTCAACATCGAGAAATACCCAGTCGTCTACGACATCGATATGCTGCGGTGCGTATTCTGCGGCTACTGCGTGGACGCCTGTCCGGAAGAAGCGATCATCATGAGCAACAACTACGACATGGCTTACTTCAGTCGCGATCAGTCGATCGCGACTAAAGAAGAATTGTCCAAACCTTACACCTACGATGCTTCCAAGTTGGGTTACCGCCCGCGGTATCCCGAAGAAGAAGCGCAGCGGGCGGCCATTCGCGAAGGCGTGGTCGATCTCGTCGGCGAGGCGAGGAAACGCCACCATGGCGGCTCCGAGGCGAAAGCCTCCTAACTCCGAAGGGCCACAAACAGGATCTTTGAACACATGACGGATACAACCTCCGAAACCCCGACTCGAACGACGCCTCCCGCCACCGAGCGAATCGACGACGTGGTCGTGCGGTTCGCCGGCGATTCCGGCGACGGGATGCAGTTGACCGGCACCCAGTTCACCAGCACATCCGCCCAGGTGGGCAACGATCTGGCGACGCTGCCCGACTTTCCGGCCGAGATCCGGGCGCCCGCCGGCACCCTGCCGGGAGTTTCAGCGTTCCAGGTGCGGATCGCGGACTACGACATTCATACTCCCGGCGACGCGCCCGACGTCCTCGTGGCGATGAACCCCGCGGCCCTCAAGAAATCGCTTGGCGATCTCAAGCAGGGCGGCATCCTGATTGTCAATACCGACGAGTTCAAGGCCGGTAATCTCAAGAAGGCCGGCTACGACTCGGACCCGCTGGAAAGTGACTCCCTCACGGGGTATCGAGTGGTGCCCGCTGGAATCACCAAAATGACCATGACCTCCCTCGAGGAGGTCGATCTAGACGGCCGCACCAAGAACCGGTGCAAGAACTTCTTTGCCCTCGGCATGGTGTATTGGCTGTTCAGCCGTCCGCTCGACAACTCGATCGCATGGCTGCGCGAGAAGTTCGCCAAGCGCCCGGAGATCGCCGAGGCCAACATCAAGGCGATGAAGGCCGGATACAATTTCTGCGACATCACCCAGACGTTTCAGACCCGATACGAGATCAGCCCGGCGAAGCTGCCGGCTGGGACCTACCGGAACATCATGGGCAACAGCGCCGTGTCGCTCGGGCTGGTCGCCGCCAGCCGGCGAAGCGGTCTGCCGCTGTTTCTGGGCTCGTACCCGATCACTCCGGCGAGCGACATCCTGCACGAGGTCTCGCGGTTCAAGAACTTCGGCGTGACCACGTTCCAGGCGGAGGACGAGATCGCGGCGGTCTGCTCCGCCATCGGGGCCGCCTTCGGTGGAGCCCTGGCGGTGACCACCACCAGTGGTCCGGGGCTGGCGCTCAAATCCGAAGCCATCAACCTAGCCGTGATCGTGGAGTTGCCGCTGGTGGTCTGCAACATCCAGCGCGGCGGCCCCTCCACCGGTTTGCCGACCAAGACCGAGCAGTCGGACCTGCTGCAGGCGATGTTCGGCAGGAACGGCGAGTCGCCGGTGCCGGTGGTGGCGGCGGCATCGCCGGGCGACGCCTTCGACGCGACCCTGGAAGCCTGCCGAATCGCGATTCGCTACATGGTTCCTGTGTTGCTCATGTCGGACGGTTACATCGCCAACGGCTCAGAGCCCTGGCTGCTGCCGAAATTGGAGGATCTGCCCGATCTGCGGACCGAATTTCATACCAGCCCCGACGGTTTTCAGCCCTACCGGCGCGACGAAAAGACCCTTGCGCGACCGTGGGCGATTCCCGGCACGCCGGGTCTCGAGCATCGCGTCGGCGGGCTCGAGAAAGAGCACCTCACCGGAAACGTCTCCTACGACGCCGACAATCACCAGCTCATGACCGATCTGCGGGCAGCCAAAGTCGAGCGAATCGCCGACGATATTCCGGATGTGGAAGTGCACGGCGACCCAGACGCCGAGATCCTCGTGCTGGGGTGGGGGAGCACGCTCGGCTCGATCACCGGAGCCGTCATCGAGTCGCGCAAGCAGGGTCACAAGGTGGCCCGCGCGCACCTGCGGCATATCAACCCGTTTCCCAAGAACTTGGAAGAGACTCTCGGCAAGTTCCGACACGTCCTGATTCCGGAGATGAACGGCGGTCAGCTCTCGTTGTTGATTCGAGCCCGTTACCTCAAGGATGTCGTCTCATACTCCAAGGTGCAGGGCAAACCGTTCTACAGACACGAGATTTCGGGCAAGATCGCCGAGATTCTGGAGGGTTCGAACAATGTCCACTGAGCTGCCGGTTCTGACCAAGAAGGACTTCCAGTCCGACCAGGAGGTGCGCTGGTGCCCGGGTTGCGGTGACTACGCGATCCTCAAGTCGGTTCAGATGGTCCTACCCGAGCTTGGCATTCCCAAGGAAAAGTTTGTGGTCGTCTCGGGGATCGGCTGCTCGAGCCGGTTTCCCTACTACATGGACACCTTCGGTTTTCATACCATCCATGGGCGCGCTCCGGCGATCGCGACCGGGCTCAAGGCCGCGCGGCCCGAGCTCGAGGTCTGGATCGCCACCGGTGACGGGGACGCCATGTCGATCGGCGGCAATCACCTGATCCACATCCTGCGGCGCAACGTCGGCGTCAAGATCCTGATGTTCAACAACCGCATCTACGGCCTGACCAAGGGCCAGTATTCGCCCACCAGCGAGGTCGGTAAGCGAACCAAGTCCACGCCGTTCGGCTCGCTGGACAATCCGTTCAATCCGCTGTCGCTCGCGATCGGAGCGGGCGCCACGTTTGTCGCCCGCAGTGTCGATATCTTTCAGAAGCATCTCCAGGAGACGATGCTTCGCGCGGCCCGTCACGAGGGCACGGCCTTCGTCGAGATCTACCAGAACTGCAACATCTTCAACGACAAGGCCTTTACCTACATGACCGACAAGGGAGTGCGCGACGATCAAAGCGTTTCTCTCGAGCACGGCCAGCCCCTCATTTTCGGCAAGGAGAGCAACCGGGGCATTCGGCTCAACGGCACCGAGCTCGAGGTCATCGAGCTGGGAGGCGAGCACTCCGAGAAGGACTGCCTGGTCTGGGACGAAACCCTCGACAACTCCGGGATGGCATTCCTGCTGGCGCAGATGACGCCGCCGGATTTTCCGACGCCGATCGGTATTTTGCGGGACGTGAAGAAGCCGGTATATGAAGACCAGATTCTCGCCCAGATTCAGCATGAGATAGCGGCCAAGGGCGAGGGCACGCTCGAGGATTTGATCTACTCAGGGGAGATCTGGAAGGTCGGCGAGGACGGGCGGGTTCAATAGGGCTCGTACCCCGGCGCGTGCAAAGCGTCAGGACCGGACCAGAAACGTAGCCCCGCCCACCACATCGGGATCGAGCGAGAACTCGTAGAGGTCGAGCCCGCCGAAGAGCAATCGTGCGCGCGCGCAGCCTCGCGTGCGCAGGCCGGCGACGAACGCGTGAGCTTCACTACCATCGTCGTCGAAGACCACGACATCGGCGTCACCGCAAGCCGGCGTCCAATCGTCACCGGGGTAGGGGAGAGCTCCTTCCAGGGTGCGGTTTCCCCCGGCCTTGCGCCCGTCCACCAGAAGCGGCGGGTGCTCGCTTTTCAAGCGACGGTAGAGTGCGAAAGGAGAAAGCTCGAGATCGGCATCGAACTGGACGATCGGCTTGCCGTCATCGCGCGTGTAGGTGGGCATCGGGGCCGAGCGGTATCCTAGCAGGGTGAAAATGCAGCCTCCGCCAAGGTCGGCATGGCGAGCGTCAATTCGGAGGTTGATCCAGCTCCGAAAGCGAGTCGAGCGGTCGTGGACCCGCGATCTGGCCTCCGCAGAGGCGGCGCGGGCGGCGTTCTATCTATCGCTGGCCTCGGTGCCGGCGACCATGGTGCTGTTCACGCTCGCCGGTCTTCTCGGTAGTCAGGAGGCGCTCGAGAGGTTCGTGCGATCGATCGCGGCCGGCCTGCCGGAGCAGGCCGGAGTGGTGCTCTCCAAGATGGTTCTGGAGGTCGAGTCGGCATCGACTCCCGGATTACTGTCGATCTCGGCCCTGCTGACCCTGTTGTGGGCGTCGAGCGTCGTGGACTCGCTCGCGCTAGGGATCAATCGGGCGTACCGGATCAAGAATCGCAGGCCCTGGTGGCGCAAGAAGGCAATCGCGCTGGCGCTGCTACTGGCCAATTCGGTGCTGCTGGTAGTGGGCGCGACGGCAGTGCTCGCCGGGCCCCGGCTGGCAGTCGCCGCCGGGCTGGGGTTTCTGTCCGGATCTGTGGGGTGGCCCCTGATCTGGCTGGGTATGACCACGGAGCTGGCGATTCTCTACTTCGTGCTGCCCTCGCCAGATCACCCGCGCTATGGATGGAGAATCCTCGCAGGGGCCGTGACCGGCACAGCCCTTTGGGTCGTGGGCACCGTACTCTTCCGCGTTTATCTGGCGCGCTACTCCTCGCTCAACCTGGTCTACGGCGTTCTCGGCGGAGTGCTGGTGTGGATGCTGTGGCTCTACCTCTCGGCGGTGGCGGTGTTTCTGGGCGCGGAGGTCGCCGCCGTTCTGGAGCGCCGGCGCGGCCCGCTACGGGGCGAGTGAGGCGAGGGCGGCGGCATAGTCCTCGGGAGTGTTGAGGTTGGCGATCACTCCCGGGTCCGAGACCGGTACTTCGATCACGGCAGGCTCCCGGTCCTCGAACAACTGGCGGAGGCCACGGTCAAGATCCAGCCCTTCGAGCTCGCCCGCGAGGGGCCACGGAATCAAAACCGGGTGGCCCCGCCGACCCTGGTAAGACGGCACCAGAAGGTGTCGAGCCGAGCTCCTGTGGCGGGAGAGAAGCAGCGCCACGGTGTCGGAGGACACCAGCGGGTGATCGACGGGGCAGATCAGCAGCGCTGAAGCGGAGCTGTCCGGACGCCCGAGTTCGGTGCGCAGGCCGGCCAGGATGCTCGAGAGCATCCCGTCGGAGGGCTCGGGATTGACCGTTACGTTGGCGTCAGCTCTGGCCGCGAGCAAATCCTGAAGTTCTGAATCACCCGGGGCCGTGACCACTACGACTCGCTCGACGCCACCTCGTCGCAGGGTGGAGATCAGAGTCTCGACGACGGTCGTTCCTCGCCACGGCAGCAGAGCCTTGGCAAGCCCCATTCGGCGTGAGGAACCCGCCGCCGGCACGATGCAGACCGCCATGTCTCATGTCTAGCACGGGCGCCGGCTCGGCTCCAGCCGGCTCATTTCTCGGGGAGCTTCTCGAGATGCCGCTCGAGCTCCTCCAGTCGCTGCTCGAGCTCGCGGATGCGCTCGCGAAGATCGAGGCGATTCCCCTCTAGTGTTTGGAACTTCTCCATCATGCCGGGATCCGCGAAGCGGAGCTGGAAGTCTCGAAGAGCCTTGTGAATCCCCTCTTCATCGATCTCGATGACCTGCTCGGGAAGATCGTCGAGATCGATCGAGATCCCTTCCCTCAGTTGGTTGGAGCCGGGGAGCAGGAAACGACCCAGGTCGATGGCCGGTCTCTCGCGGGTTACGACGGTGGCGGTAATCGTCTGGACCCGGCGATCCCGCCACACTTCGAGGGTGGCCGCAGCGCCGTCCTCGTAGTTCGAGATTCGCCGCGCGACGTCGAAGTTGGTGGCCACCGACACTTCGTCGATGGCGGTCAGCACGTCGCCCACGCGAAGGCCTGCAGTGCCGGCGGGACTGTCCGCGGCGACGCGCGAGACCAGGACGCCGGCGGCCTCCGGAGCTCCGAAGTGCACTCTCAGCTCGGGAGTGAGCTCGACGAGCTGGACGCCGAGGTAGCCGCGTTTGCTGGGAAGAAACGAATACTCGAAGGCGCCGGGACCGGCCTTGCCGACATAGACAACCTCCGAGCGCTCTTCGCCCTCTCCCTCCGCGCCGGTGTAAACGCGTACGACGCGGCGCTTTGTGGGCGTGCCGGTCTCATTGTCCGCTGCGGAGTCCACGCGCACCACTTTGTGCTTGGTCTTTTCGACTGTGGCGCCGGTCTCCTCCTGGGCTTTGCAGACCGCAACCCCGAAGATCAAGGTGAGCGCGATCGGCAGGTGGAAACGTACTAGGTTGTTCATCAGGGCTCCTCGTGCAGCGAATAGCATCGCTAAAAGTGGTCTTGTGGCGAGTCGCTCGAGGCCGGCAGGATGCCGCCGGCCGGCGACAGCAGGAACGGGGAGAGATCCAGAACGTAGTCGACCTCGTCGTCTCCGCCCAGGTATAGGATCGGGGCCGCGGCTTCCGTGTTGCTGCGCAGGCGGTCGAGCTCCGCGGCCAGCAGCGCGTGCTGCTTCCGGATCTCGCGAGCCTCGGAGGCCGTCAGTCGCGCCTGGCGATCCGGCGCGTTATCGGGTCGTAGCGCGAGCACCGTGAGAATAGCGGCCAAGGCGCCTAGAGTGACCCACGCGAAACGCGGCAACGGGCTAGTCGCAGCCGGTTTCTCCAGCCGCCGCAAGACGCGTCGCGTGAACCCAGGGGAGGCGCTCACCCTCGGTAGCTCGCGCAGCTCGCGGTCGAGTGGCTCCGTGTTTGATGACCTCATGTCGTGGCTCCTTGCCAGTAGGGTGCGAGCCGCTTGCGAAGCAGGTTACGCCCTCGGTGAATCCTGGACTTGATCGTGCCTTCACTGCAGCCGAGGGCCTGCGAGATGGCCCGGTATTGCCAGCCGTCGATCTCGCGCAGGACCAGCGGCGCTCGGTAGCGCAGTGGCAACTCCGCAATCGCGTCGAGCAGTTCCTGTCGCAGCTCGCTCTCGAGCAGCCTGCGCTCCTGCGGAGGCGGTCCGCCCTCGGCGGCCGCCAGGAAACCACGGATGCGATGCCAGCGAAAGGCCCGCCGCTCTTCGCTGCGCACCAGGTTGGTCGCGATTCTGAACAGGTAGGCCTTGAGCTGGCCCCGCTCCTCGTAGCGCTGGCTTCGCTGGTAGAGCCGCAGAAACGCCTCCTGGGCCACGTCCTCGGCGCGGTCCCGATTTCCGAGGAGGCGGCAGAGATAGCCGACCAGGGCGTCCTTGTGCCGGTCGACGATCTCACCGAAGGCTTCAACCCGCCCCGACCTCACGCCAGCGATCAGGTCGGCGTCGGTGCTCATTCGAAGAGATTCGGACATGGAATCGGGCGCGAAGGTCTGATGGCGGCCTGCCCTCGAGAACCATAACGCCTCGCCGATGACAAAGTTCCAGAGGGCGTGTCGGGTTCGACCTTGCGGGCCCCCCGTGCTAGCATTTTCGCCGATCACGGAAGTCTCCGGCGGCCAAATGGAAGCGGCGGGGAAGCAGGCCGATTCAGGGGCTTCGGTGTGCCGGGGTCTAAGAGGAGAAGTCTCAAATGCGATGGAAAACGCTGGCAGTGCTGCTGCCGGTCGGGTTGCTTTCAGTCCAGGCGGCGACGGCCGCGGATCTTGCCGAAATCCGGTCGTTGATCGACCAAGGGCGTTCGGACGAGGCGCTTGTCGGCCTGGAGGAGCATCTCGACGAATCCCCAGTGGATCCCGAAGCAATGTTTCTTCGGGGACTCTTGCTAGCTGAAACCCAGCACGAATCCGAGGCGATGGAGGTTTTCGAAGAGATCTCCGGCTTGCGGCCGGATCGGCCCGAGCCGCTCAATAATCTGGCCGTCATCCAAGCGGCCAACGGCGACTACGAAGCGGCGGTCGAGACGCTGAAGGAAGCGCTCCGTACACACCCCGCCTATCGAACTGCTTACGAGAACCTGACCAAGATCTACGGCCAACTGGCGAGTGAGGCGTACAGTCGGGCGCTGAGCGTCGAGCAGGCTCATACCCGCTCCGCGGTGGAGCTGGTGCTTGTGAGCGACATGGAGATTCCGGAGGCCGCTGTGGTGCGAATTGCCGAAGCGCAGCCCCCTGGGATGCCGGCGGAGCCCCTGCCGGTTGCGCTGGATGCGATTGAACCGGAAGAGCCGGCGGCCAAAGTCCCGTCGCCGCAGGAGCCGGCTGAGTCGGCCGTAGGCATGAAACCGGCGGCCGAACCCGTGGGGGAGCCGGCTGCGGAAATCGCAAGTGAGGCCGGTTCAGGGATGGAGCCCCAAGCTCCCATGGAATCCGAAGTTGGCGAGGCGGCCTCGCCCGACGAAGCGATCGCGGAGGCCCTGGCACAGACCGAGTCCGTTGAAGATTCCGGATCGGAGGAGCCCGCGACGGCCGAGGAGGCCTTGGAGCCCGGGCCCGCCGAAGCAGCCGCACGCCCCGGGGAACTCGCGAATCTGGTCGAAGCGTGGGCGAGGGCCTGGTCGGAGCAGCGCGTGGAAGACTATCTGTACTTTTACGGCCGCGACTTCGCGCCGCCGGGAGAGCTAAGCCGCGAGGACTGGAACGATCAACGACGCGCTCGACTGTCGAGCCCTGAGTTCGTCAGAGTCTCGGTTGCCTTCCTGGACTTCGAAAGTGGTGCTCCGGATCAAGCCACGGTGCGCTTCAACCAGTCGTACGAATCGAATACGTTCAGCGACGTGGTGACCAAGACGCTCGAGCTTGTGCGCGAAGGCGGCGAGTGGAAGATCGTCAAAGAGACTGTCGACTCGTAACTCAACCATATGAATAGGTTCGGTCGTTCGCTTGTTCTCGGCGTACTCGCCCTCGGCGTATCCGTGGCACCAGCGCTCGAGGCCGCGGGATTATCGCCCGGGCCGGATCAGAGTCCGACCACTCTCGAAGAGCGACGCTTGATGCAGAGTCTTTTCGACCTGCGGCAGGGTCGCTTCGACGATGCCCTGCGCAACGTGTCGTATCTGGTCCGCGAAGAGCCCGAGTTCCGCCTGGCGCAGCTTCTCTACGCGGATCTCCTATCCGCTCACACAGCGCCTCTCGCGGGAGTCGGTAACGGTCAGCGCAAGGATCTCATCGAGGGACATGTCGAGGAGGCGCGTGCTCGGCTGCGACGATATCTGGACGGACCGCCTCCGAGGTCCGTTCCAGAGCAGCTACTGAAGATTCCCGCAGGAACCCCGGCGGCGATCTTCATTGACCTGTCCGCCTACCGGCTCTACCTGTTCGAGGAACGAGGCGGCCGGTTCGTCCGCACGCGGGACTTCTACGTCTCGATAGGCAAGGGTGGGGCCGAGAAGCGGTTCGAGGGTGACGAAAAGACACCGGTGGGGGTGTATCTGGTCGATTCGTATCTGCCCGGGGAGAGGTTGCCGGATCTTTACGGCGTCGGCGCGTTCCCGATCAACTATCCGAACGCCTGGGACAGGCTCAAGGGCCGCACCGGCAGCGGCATCTGGATCCACGGCACAGAGTTCGCGAACTACAGCCGGCCACCTCTGTCGAGCCGCGGTTGCGTGACGCTCAGCAACGAGGACTTTCGGGTGCTTCAAGACCAGGTCGAAGTTTCCCGCACGCCGGTCATCGTCGCTGATCGGGTCAACTGGGTCGATCCGGAGGAGATTGCCGGTACGCGCCGCTCATTGGAGGCGAGCCTCGAGATCTGGCGCAGCGACTGGGAAAGCCGCAACAGCGATCGCTACCTGAGCCACTATGCCTCGGACTTTCGGACCGGGAACATGGATCTGGTGGCTTTTTCGAGGCACAAACGGACGGTCAACGCCTCCAAACGCTTCATTCGGGTCGGCCTCGACGAGGTCGGAATCTACCGCTATCCCGGCGAGCCCGATCTGGCGCTGGTGGATTTTCTCCAGCGCTACGAGTCCGACAACTTCCGGGCGAGCCGGCGCAAGCATCAGTACTGGCGCCGTGACGGCGACCGCTGGCGGATCGTCTACGAAGAGGGACTGTAGCTACTGTCCTGTGCTGCAAGTTCCTGGTGACACCGAGCGCGGTGTGGCGCCCTGCCGCACCGGACGCTGCATCTACCTAGCCAACGGAGCCTGATCGAGCGCAGGCTCCGGTAGTCGCTGGTTGAGCCAGCGCACGAGGTCCATCCACATCTCTTCCTGCTCGGCGGAGGTCGGCATGATGCCCGCGCTCGGCAGCTCGATGGTCACCACCGGCAGGCCGAGGTGGGCGCCGGCCCATCTGCCGAGGGAGCCCGGATAGGTTCCCAGCTGATTCAGCCAGAGTGGACCGAAGCGATCCGGCGGATCCGGGGGGCCGTCGAAGTCCAGAACCTCGAGGGGCGCGTGGATGGCTACGATGACGTCCGGGCGGAACGCTTCGATCTCGGCGGCCAGCCACCGGCTCTCGGGCTCTGACAGCGGGCCCGTTCCAGGGAAGCGGCGGGGGTTGCTGCCGGTTTGCTCGACCCAGTGCGCATGTGCCGCTTTTTGCCAGTCAGGTGACGGAAAATTGCGGTTCAGATCGACTCCCCGCGCGTTTTCCCGGCGCGCCGGACGCCGCAACAACCCGTCCGGATTCAAGGCCGGAACGATGCGCCAGTGAAAGAGACCGGAGTGATGCCTTCGCAGCACCTCGATCCACTTGAAGAGGATGCTCACGGACGAGAGTTCGTCGCCGTGAATTCCTCCGAACAGCAGGACTCTGCCGCGCACCGGCCTGCCGGGTGCGGGCCCGAACTCCCTCACAAGAAGTTGCACGCCCTCCACGGATCGCGCGCCGGCCAGGGCGAAATCGGCTTGCCGGCAATCTCCTTCCGTGACGCTCCCCAGCCGGTCGGCCAGGCCAGCACAGGTCTCGGCGCGCGCGAGGGCCAGCTCCCGTTCGAGTGATTTCCAGGAGATGAACCACTCCCCGGCAGCGACCGCTGGCTGCGCGGCCACCAAAAGGGCCGCTACGACGAGGGCCTTCAGGTTACGAAACAATTGCATTGGGCGGCGGTGGGGGGGTTCTGGGGCGCGAAGCCTAGTATGCACCGAATGGTCGCCGGAGCGTGTGAATCACGGCGCATTGCGCAAATCGTAATACAGGGCAGAGGCAGAGAGGAAAAAAACGGTGTGTCGACTCTGGCACGTTGACTGCAAAAGCCTAGCCTTGGAACCGTTCGGAGGCGAAAAAGCGGCGCTTGCTTTCCGCTAGCCACCAGAGACGGCCAGAAAGCGAAGAAACGATGTCGACGCGCAAGGGGTACCACACCAAATCACTGTGTCCGGTGAGTCAAGCACTAGCTGTTTCTCGAAAGGCGAGTTCCCTGACGCAATTCTTGCGCTAGCCTCTGTAATCTGCGATGATTAAAAGAACTTCAGGGCTGGCCGCTGGCGGCTCAAACAGTCTTCAAAGTTTGGTTTTTGTCTTGTCGACCCTAGGCCGAAAGAGGAGCGCGTGTAGGGAGTCCGCGTCGGCGTTCACGGCCTGCCTCTTCGTGCTGGCACTGCTTGTGGGCCTTCCGGCGCGCGCCCAGACCCTCGTCCAGGAGTTCTTCGTCCCGCTGCCGGCGACCCAGGTACGCATCTGGGCTGACGGGATCCAGGACCTGGCCGAAAACGAGACCATGCGCTCGGTGATCTCGATGACGGTCACGGCCGACGATACGGTCATTTACTTCGATCATTGGGAGAACGGTTACGAGCTCGAGATCGCGGCGCCCCTCGTTCTGTGGACTGGTGCTCCGAACGATCCCGGGAGCCAGATCTGGGGTGATCAGGACTGCAACAACGGAGCGATTCCCACCGTGACCTGCACGGTCGGATCCGACGACAAGCTCAATTCCGGTGACGTGATCATCCTCGAAAGCGACGTTCCGCTCGGGCCCGGCAACGTGAGGAATCCCGCCCAGACGTTCTTCGACGGCCGCGACAGGTTCGCCAGCACCGAGCTGCTCGCGGTAACCCGAGCCGCGTGGCCGTCTTCGGGGGTGCAGGCCCAGCTGGGCGGCGCGGTCGAAGTGTTCGACACCAGCAAGTGGGGCACCCAGTACGAGGCTCCGATCGGAGAGAACGCCGGCCTGGCCGCGTTCGAATACGTCGGCCTCTCGATCATGGCGGAAGAGGACGGCACGCTGGTGAGCGTCGACGCCAACGGCGACGGAGACTTCGTAGACGCGAACGACCTGCTCAATGTCCCGCTGAATCAGGGCGAGAGCCTGCTGGCCGGCGCCGTCGGCCCGACGGACGACATCCTGGTGGGCGCGGTCGTCGATGCCAGCGCCGACGTGCAGGTCGATCTGCTCACCGCCAACGAAGGCACGACCTACGAGGGCCGCTGGTACAGCATGGTGCCGACCGCCGATTGGAGCAACGAGTACTTCAGTCCGGTGGCCTCGACCGTAACCGGCGACGAGGTTCGGCTCCATCTCTACAATCCCGGCAGTGGTGCGATCACGGTCAAGATCTTCGAGCTGATCGCTGGAGTCCCGACCTGCACCAACCAGACCGTCGGAGCCGGCGCAACGGTCGAATACACCCTCAGTATCGAGTCGCCGCTCTCGGCGGCCCAGCTCTTGAGCGATGGCACCAACTGTGCCGCGGTCGCCACCGCCGGCGGGGATTTTTTTGCCATCGCCTCGATCGACCGGAACGCAACGATTCACGACTGGGGCTTCACCCTGATCCCGACGTCGTCCTTGACGCCGACGGCGGTCGCCGGCTGGGCGCCGGGTTCGACCGACCTGTCCGAGAACGTTAGCCCCGTCTGGGTGACCGTGATCGATCCCCCCGGCGGAACGACGACGGTCTACGTCGATTTCGACGCCGACCCCGGGACCGGCGGCTTGATCGATGCCTTCGGCAACCGCTACGACCAGGCGTTTACCGCGAACCGGCTCGAGGCGATCCGGATCTTCGATCGGGCGCCTCCCGACATCAATCCCGCGGATGCCTGCATGTCCGGTGACTGCGACCAGACCGGCCTGCGGGTCTACACGATCGACGGCACGCGCCTGACCGCGGCGTGGGGCCAGGATCCGGCCTTTTCGTCGTCCGGGCAGCCCCAGCAGCTCGACATGGGAACGACGGTTCTCCCGTTCTCGAGCCTGGCGGCTTTCAAGTCGGGCGCGCTTCTCGACGACAACAACAACAACGGCGGACTGGATCCCGGAGAGACCGTTCTCTACTCGATTCGAGTGGTCAACACCGGGATCGTGCCGATCAGCAACATCGATCTGGTCGACACCCTCGATCCGAACACGACCTACGTCCTCGAATCGACCCAGGTCGACGGTGCGGCGATTCCGGACGACATCGCGCCCGACACGCCGTTCCCGCTCGATACAGACGCCGGACATCCCACCGGGTACTCGCTGGTGGCGCCGCCGGACGAGCTCGCGCCGGGTGGAGAGATCCTGATCACCTTCGTTGCCCAGGTCAACGACCCGCTTCCCGCCGGCGTCGAGGAGATCGTCAACAACGTCGTCGTGACCTCGGACTCGGAGACCTTCGTCGATGCCGATGTGGCTCCCCTGCCGGCAGGGGAGGTGACGGTCGCGAAGAGCTCGAGCGCGGCGGGCTCGCCGGTGGTCCCCGGACAGGCCATCACCTATACGGTGACCGTGACCAACACCTCCGGCAGTCCGGTCACGGGGGTCGAGCTGAGCGACGTGCTCCCCGCCGAAGTCAGCTATGTCCCCAACAGTACAGTGGCAACGGGTCCGGAGCAGCATTTCGTGCGCGACGTCTTCGAGGCGCAAAGCTACGCCAACCAGGATGGACCCAACGCCTGGAACGGGCCCTGGGTGGAGATCGACGCCGCGGGCGGCGGCGCCACGGGAGGCGACGTGCAGGTGTTCCTCGGCCCGGCCAATGGCGAGCTTCGCATGGAGGATGCCGGTTCGGCGGCGGCCCGCTCGGCGGGCGATCTGACCGTGATCGGCGGGCCCAACCCGTTCGCGGCGCTGCTGTTCGACTTTCGAATGGACTCCGGGGTCGACACCACCGATGCGGTCGAGATCGAGTGCTCCGCGGCGGGCACGGGCGGAACGTTCAACCCGGTTCCGGACAGCACCTTGGACGGGATCGATGGCGACGTCAACGCGTTGCCCGGCGGCCGCTTGGGCTACGATTTGTCTGCCTGTATACCTGGAGTCGGCAATACCGCGGCGCGCTTCCGGTTCCCGGGCGGGGACTTCGACGGCGGTACCGAGTTCTTCTATACGGACGTCGTGGACGTGCGGGTCGCAGGCGACAGCCGCGAGGCGCGGGATGACTTCTCCTCCGGCTATACCGGCGGCAGCGGCGTACCCTGCGGCAATCCGCCGGTTGCTCCCTGTGGCTGGCCGGCCGCGCCCGGAGGCAACTGGAGCGAGACCGACGCGGGAGGCGGTGGATCGGGCGGCGGCAACGTCCTGGTGACAGTGGGGGGGCAGCTGCAGCTCGGCGGCCCGGTCGACGGCAGCGCCCAGCGGGAGGTCGATCTTTCGGGAAGCGTCTTCGCCATTCTGAGCTTCGACTACGACACCAGCCAGGGCATCGGCAGTTCTCTCGAAGACGACGACCGGTTGCGGGTCGAGCTTTCGAGCTCGGGTGTCGCCGGCACGTTCACGGCGATCGGCGAGTTCGTCAACGATCCCGACGGGTCTCGCAGCTACGACATCACGCCGTTCATCTCGGCCAACACCGCGATCCGCTTCCGGATTTCGCAAGCGACCGAAGCCAACGAGTTCTTCACCATCGACAATGTGAGGGTCAAGGCCGGCATTCAGGTGGCGGATACCAAGGACAACGACGGCTCTGCCGTCCCGAATCCCGAGCTCGTCAACGGCACGCCCCCGGTGATCACCCTGCCCGCCGACAGCTTTGCGCTGGCGCCCGGTGAGGTGATGACGGCTACGTTCCAGGTCATCGCCGACAGCCCGCTGACCGTTCCCTTCCTGACCAATACCGCGATCGCGCGCACCTTCGAGAATCCCAATCCGGTTCAGGGCCGGGTGACCGATTTCGTGAGCCCCGGCGGCGCGATCGGCGATCTGGTCTGGCTGGACGTGGACGAGGACGGCTTCTACGACATTTTCGAGCCCGGCCTGGCCAATGTCCGGGTCGAGCTGCGAGACGGCGTCTGCACGCCGCTGCCCTCCGGCATGGCCGATTGCCCGACGACGCTGACCAATGCCAACGGCGAGTACCTCTTTGACCGGTTGCCGGCGGGGACCTACGAGGTCTTCGTCGACGAGACCACGATTCCGACCGGCCTCTCGATCGCTCCGGGTTCCGTCAACCCGGTCGCGATGATCGTGATTACCGCAACCGAGGTCTTTCTGGACGTCGATTTCGGGTACTCACCGGCTCCGACACTCGGAGCCCTGGGTGACTATGTCTGGAACGACTCCGACGGCGACGGCATCCAGGATCCGGGCGAGCTGGGGATCGCCGGCGTGACCGTGCGGCTGCTCGACGCGGCGACCGGAGCGGTCGTCGATACCGTCGTCACCGGAGCGGACGGCAAGTACCTGTTCACCGATGTGACCCCGGGCGAATACATTGTCGCGATCGATCCGGCCGAGCTCGGCGGCGGAGGAGACCTCGACGGTTTCAGCGCGACGACCGGCCCGCAGAGCATCGGCTCGGCAACCAGCGCGCCGTTCACCTTGGCGGCCGGTGAGGCGATCACCGACCTCGACTTCGGCTACGCCAACGCGTGCCTGCCGCGGATCGACTTCGAGACCGATAGCACCGGTACCGCACTCGTGCGCGGGCAGGTCATCGACAGCGAGTTCTCGCGGTGGGGCGTCGCGGTGAGCTTTACGGCCAACGCCCCCGGTACCGGACCCGCGATGATCTTCGCCACGCAGCTTCCGACCGGTGGGGACCTGGATCTCGGATCGCCGAATCAGACTTGCATGCCGCCCGGACTCGGCCAGGGCCTGGGCGGAGAGCTCGGCCAGCCGGGGGAAAACTGCGTCGCCCAAGGCAACGTGCTGATCATTTCGGAAGACGGGGACGCGACCGATCCGGACGACAACCTGAATGGCGGGACGATCACCTTTGATTTCAACTATGACGTCGATATTGCGAGTATCGATTTCATGGACGGCAACTCGCCTGGCAACACTGTCGAGACCTTTGACGCCGGTTTGATGTCGTTGGGGACGGTAGCCATCGCCGACTTGGGCAGCAACAGCGTCCAGAGCGTAGCGGTCGGCGAGACCGGTGTGCGGCGTTTGACCGTGGTTCTGGACGACGCGGGCGCTCTGGCGGCGATCGATTTCTGCGCCTCGCCTCCTCTTCATCCGGTGTCCGATACCGTGTGGCTGGACGAGAACGGCGACGGAACCTTCTCCCCGGGCGAGCAGGCCATCGCGGGCGTTACGGTGAGCTTGCTCGACGCCGGCGGCAACGTGATCGGCACCGCGGTGAGCGGGCCGGACGGCAAGTTCGTGTTCCCGTTGGTGCCGGACGGCAGCTACACGATTCGCATCGACGATTCGGACGCCAAGCTGACCGAGTTTTTCGGCACGACCGCCGCGGCGAAGGCGGCGGCACTTCCGATCACCGTCGCCGGCGGACCGGTCTCGGGCATCAACTTCGGCTACTACGCGCCCGGCAATATCGGTGACCTGGTGTGGAGCGACGCCAACGGCAATGGCGTCCGGGATGAAGGCGAGCCCGGGATCGAAGGCGTGACCCTGGATCTGGTCGACGCTACGACCGGGATGGTCGTTGGCACGACCACAACCGCAGCGGACGGTAGTTATCTCTTCAGGGCCCTGCCGGTGGGCTCGTACTCGGTGCGAGTGACCGACGTGACGATGGTCCTGACCGGCTATGCGCAGACCGCCGATCCCAGTGAGCCCGGAGTTCCGTGCGGGATCTGCAACGCCGAGGGCAGCACGACGGTTACCCTCAACCGCAGCGATCTGGCCCAGGATTTCGGCTACCGCAGGACCGTGCCGTTGCCGGTGGTCTCAGGCACGGTGTTCCTCGATCCGGATCGCGACGGCGTTCTGGACTCGGGTGAGCCGCGTTTTGAAGGCGTCACCGTGACCTTGTTCGACGCCGGTCCAGACGGAATCTTCGGCACCAATGACGACCTGATCGTGGCGGAGACCCGAAGCGATCCCGCTGGTTTCTACACGTTCCCGGACATCCCACCGGGGAACTACCAGGTGGCCGTGACCGACCGGGCCCGGATCCTCGAGGGGTACACCCTCACCAGCGGCCTGGACGCGATTCCGATCACGGTGGCAGGCATGGACGTAACCGGAATCGACTTCGGCTACATTCGTGATCCGGGCACCGCTTCGATCGGAGACACCGTTTGGCTCGACGTCAACGGCGATGGGGTCGCCAGCGCTTCCGAGCCGGGTCTTTCGCGAGTCACGGTGGACCTGATCAATATCGGGCCCGACGGCATTCTCGGCACTGCCGACGATGTCGGGGTAGTCGCTTCGACCGTCTCCGACGCCAATGGCAAGTACGTTTTTCCGGACCTGCCGGCCGGTAACTATGTCGTGGACGTCACCGACACCAACTCGATTCTCACCGACCTTTCGTTTACCGCGGGGACGACGGACCCGTCGGCCGTGATCCGGCTCTCGGAGGGCGAGCGCTTCACGGACGCCGACTTCGGCTACGTCCCGACCGGTGCGACCGCCGTGCTCGGCGATCGCGTCTGGTACAGCGCCAACGGCGACGGCGTTCAGGATCCGGGCGAAGTCGGGATCGAAGGCATAGACGTTCAACTCCTCGGGCCGTCCTGCGTCACCCCTTGCACGGTGACCACCGGTCCGGACGGGATCTGGCTGGCCAAGAACCTGGCGCCGGGGCAGTACACGGTGACGTTCGACGATGCTGACGTCGCCGCCCTCGGCTACGACACCCAGCCCACCAACATGACGGCCGGTAACGACACGTATGTGGTCACCGTGATGGCCGGCGACATCGTCACGACGCTCGATTTCGGTTTCGACGGCGGCGCGGTCGGCTCGATCGGCGACCGGATCTGGATCGACGAAGATGGAGACGGCCTCCAGGATCCCGGGGAGCCAGGCCTCGAAGAGGTGACCATCAACCTGGTGGACGCATCCGGCGACATCATCGCGACCACGACCACCGACATGAGCGGCAATTATCTGTTCACGGGCGTGCCGGACGACGCGACCTACACCGTCGTCGTCTCGGACATCAACGGAGTCACCGATCTCCTGCAGCAGACCGGCGATCCCGACGAGGGTGGGGTGTGCTCGACCTGCGACATGCAGGCGTCGGTGACGATTCCAGCCGGTGGGGCCCTGATCGACACCATCGACTTCGGCTACGCGCCGTCGGGCGGTACCGGCACGATCTCCAACTTCATCTGGCACGACATCAACCGTGACGGTATTCAGGATCCGACCGAGCCCGGTATCGAGGGCGTGTACGTCGAGCTTTGGGTGGACATCGACGGCGACGGCGTGATCACGCCCGGGGTCGACAATCGTGTCCGCACCGAATTCACCGACGTCAACGGAGAGTACGAGTTCAAGTCGCTGCCTCCTGAGGACTATGTGGTCCGCGTGGCGCCGGAGAATTTTTTCGCAGGCGCGGTATTGGAGGGTTTCGACCAGACGCACGACCCGAATCTCTTCGGGGTGAACTGCGGGGCGTTCTGCGACAACCTCGGTGATCTGACCGTGGTCGCGGGCGCCGGAAATTTCGACCAGGACTTCGGCTATGCGGGACCGCTCGGAGCCGGACTCTCGATCGCGGGCACCGTGTTCGAGGACGCGGACCGGAGCACGACGCTGAACTCCGAGCCCCTGGTGGACGGAGCCACGGTTCGACTGTTCCGCGATCTTGACGGCGACGGCGTTCTGGACCCCGGCGAGCCGCAGATCGCGGTGACGACCAGCGGACCGTCGGGCGCCTACAGCTTCACGGATCTGCCTCCCGGTGACTACATCGTCACGGTAGGAAGCGGCGGCACGTCCGTCGAGGACTACATTCAGACGACCCAACAGGGCGGCGGCTTCCCTGAGAACGGGGTGCAGCCGGTGACCCTGGTGGCGAGCGACTCGACCGGCAACGACTTCGGTTTCTGGAACGGCGGGATCACCACGACGCCGGTCACGCTGGCGTATTTCGAGGCTCGGGGAGACGGCACGTTTCGGTGGATGACCTCGACCGAGGTGGGCAACCTGGGCTTCAACCTGTACGCGCTGACGGATTCGGGATTCGAGCAGCTCAACCGTGAGCTGATCGCCTCACCCGTGGTGGACTCGCTCGAGCCGCAGACCTACGAGTTCGAGTCGACGTTCCGGGGGACTGCGTTCCTCCTCGAGGACGTGGACATCCACGGGGCGGTGCGCCATCACGGTCCGTTCTACCTGGATGAGGCCAAGGGCTCCCGAGTCGATCGGGCGAAGCCCGTCGCCTGGGGCGAGATCCGCTCCGAGACGGCCTCGCGGGCGCAGGCGCGGGCAGCGTCTCGAGCCTCGGCTCGGGCGGCGGAGCGGCTGGGCGGGTCGTCAGCCCTTCA